>VBDY01000144.1 GCA_005882775.1 Chloroflexota bacterium
GAAAGCGGAAGGCCGGGTGATCGACCTTAACCGAGTTGTCGCGTCTCGACCCGCGCGAGAGCTGGCCGAGCGAATCCGCTTTGACCCCCGCCACGTTCAGGTCATCCTCGATGAGTCGGTCCGGGTGGTGCGCGAGGCGCCACACGTGCTGATCACCGAGACCCGGCACGGTTTCATCTGTGCAAATGCCGGCGTAGACCGGTCGAACAGCGGCGGACTGGACCGGCTGGTGCTGCTCCCCAACGACCCGGACGCGTCGGCGGCGCACCTCCGCGACGAGCTCGAGCGGCTGTCGGGAGTCGCGATCGGGGTGATCATCTCGGACAGCTTCGGGCGACCATGGCGCGAGGGCCAGGTGAATGTCGCCATCGGAGCGGCCGGCGTCGAGAGTCTGCGCGACTACCGTGGAGGCGCCGATGCGGACGGTTACAGGCTGGAAGGGACCGTGCTTGCGGTGGCGGACGAGCTTGCCTCGGCAGCGGAGCTGGTAATGGGCAAGCTGGAGCGCGTGCCTGCGGCATTGATTCGCGGCGCCCAGGTCGCCGGCGCCGGCGACGCGAGCGCCCTGCGAAGGGATCCCGCCACCGATCTCTTTAGATGAAGGTCGGGCTGATCGCTGACACGCAGGGACGCTTCGACATCGACGCCCTGCTCCGGCACGTCGGGCAGGAATTTCGCGAGGTCGATGAGATCTGGCACGCTGGCGACTGGGGATATCCCGAAGTTCTCACCGGCCTGGCCAGGCTCGCGCGCCTGGTCGTCGTTAATGGCAACGCGCCCGACGATCCGCGCTACCCCAGGACCATGGAGGGCAGGATCGGGCGCTGGCGGGTTGGCATGGTTCACGCCCTGGACCGGCAGCCCGCTGGTTGGGCGGGACGATTCGACGTGGTCATCCACGCTCATTCGCACCGCTGGCGCGATGAAGTTGTCGATCGGATTCGGTTCATCAACCCCGGGACAGCCACCAGGCCGCAGTTCGGCGGGACGGAGCGGACCATGGCTCGGCTGACCTTTGGTGAGAGGCTGGTTGTCGAAAAACTCATGGTGCCCAGGTTCGCCGAGGTGCCGGCGATATGATTTCGTGATGATGGTACGTGTCGTTCTCTTCGCGAAGCCGCGGGAGCTCGTCGGCCGGCCGAAGCTTGACCTATCCCTGCCCGCCGGCGCGACTGCCAAAGACGCCTGGCAGCAACTCAGCGACCAGTACCAGCTGGGACCGCTGCCGCGCTCATTTCGATGCGCGGTCAACTCCGAGTATGCGCAGTGGGAGGACGCTCTCAAGGATGGGGACGAGCTCGCCGTCATTCCTCCAGTCAGTGGGGGCGCCGTCGGAGAGCGCAAGAGCCTGGTGGAACTGAGGGAGGCCGAGCTGGACCTCGCCGGGATTGCGGCTACCGTCCGCACGGATGTCGATGGGGCGGTCGTCACCTTCGCCGGGGTGGTCCGCGAGCACTCGCGTGGAAAAACCGTTCGGGCGCTCGTCTATGAAGCTTACGGGGCGATGGCGGAGCGGCAGATGCAAACGCTCGCGGAGGAAGCTCGCCGCCGCTGGCCCATCACGGAGCTTGCGATTGTCCACCGGACCGGCACCCTGCGAATCGGGGAGATCAGCGTGGTGATCGCCGTCGCCGCGCCCCACCGGGGCGAGGCGTTTGACGCCTGTGAATGGCTGATCGACGAGCTCAAGCGGACGGTGCCTATCTGGAAAAAGGAGGTCTACACCGAAGGCGAGGCCTGGGTCGACGACCGCCCATAGCGCACCAGCTGCCCCGATACAATACCCTCGGCGCGCGGGAGTAACTCAGTTGGTAGAGTACCTGCCTTCCAAGTAGGTGGTCGCGGGTTCGAGTCCCGTCTCCCGCTTACCCGTCACTCACTTGAAGATGGCGGCGGCTGACCCGTTAACCCGCTGACAGTGCGCTCTGCGTAGTGCACCGCATCCCTGGGATCCATGCCTTGGGCACAGCCGGCGGAGAAGTAAATGAGCCGGACTAGATTCCCTCGGTACCGGTCCGGTACCTGCGGCCCGAGCTCTTGAGCGATTTTCGGTGCGTCCACCGGCTCGCGCGTCGCTCGAGCTCGCGCTTCGTCATAGACAGCCTTCACCTCGGGCGGCAGCTGTGCCTGGGTCCGGGGGGTGCTGGCGTACCGGCTGAGTTTCGAGTCCATGACGCGAAAGCTGTGCCACATCAGGACAATCGTCGCACCAATCATCAGGAGCACTGGAATAGTGATTTGTGGAGGCGGATCCCAGCCATACGGAAGCAGATCCAGTGGGACCCCGAAGGCGGCGATATGATCCACCGCCATCGACGAGACCAGCGCCGTCACTGCCATAGAGTCAAGGACTGCCTGGCGGTGTCAAACCCTGCTTGGGGCCGTCAGCCGCAGCAGCACGACCGGCTGCGCGGACAGCGAGAGTTCGTGCGGATCCTCGCCGAGGCTGGGCCCTTGCGCGACTGGCTAACCATTGAGGATCCCGCGTACCAGTACTGGATCCTGGCGACGCCTGAGATTCAGCACATCCTGGTTTGGGAGCAGGGCTGGTCCCATGACCGCTACGAAGCCTGGCTGTACATGTCACTGGAGACGTCGCTCCTGCCTCAGGCGTTGGCTCTGATGCCCTGAGGCGAATTCAGGTCGAAAACCAGCAAGTGGGGGGCCGTTGACAAAACGGCGAGCCCGGCCTGATACTCGGAACCTTGTTTCACCGGCTTAAGTTCGCGCTACCCGTGGGGGCGGCCATCTTTGGGCTCCTGCCCAACCAGGTCGGGGCGTTCGCGTATACGAGCGCAACCTATGGCTATGACATCAGCTATCCGCAATGCGGGCCGCCGGTATTCATCCCGCCCAGCCTTGCCAGTCCCTCCCAGGCCTGGAACTTCGGGGTGATCGGCGTGGACGGTGGCTGGCCCTTCATCTCTACGCTGCATCCGGGTAACGGCTGCCTCGGTCAGGAATACCAGGGGACAGTCAGTCCGGCCCTCTACATCAACACCGGCTACGCGACCGTTTATACGGATGCCAATCACACCACGACCCAGTGCGCCACGCTGTCGCACTCCGTCAACGGGAACAGCTCCCAGCGCAAGGCCTGGGCCGTGGGCTGCAGTGAGGCGTCCAAATCGATGGCGTATGCGGCTTCGCAAGGCGCGACGTATCCGTCAGGCTGGTGGCTGGACGTTGAGACAGCGAACAGCTGGTCCAACAACACGGCCCTCAACCAGTACACGATCCAGGGACTCGTCGATACCATTCACCAAAACTCGCCGCCGTCGGTTCCGGTCGGGATCTATTCCACGGCTGGGCAGTGGGCTGGCGTGGTGGGTTCGAGGAAGGTCACCGGGGTCGCCGGCGACTGGGTCGCGACGGCGGTGCCGGCCCAGCAGGCGCCGGCCTACTGCAGCCAGAGCTTTACGGGTGATCGCGTCTGGCTGGTGCAGTACGCCGCCAACTACCAGGGCACGAGCTTCGACGGCGACTACGCCTGCTAGCTAGGTTCTCGGCCTGCTCGGGCCCGTGCCGCCGAAGTCGACATCCTTGGTCTCGACCGTACCCGCTGCCCGCCCCGGGGCCGTCTGGTAGGTCCAGTACAGATTCGTGTGCGCGATGACCTTGTCCGGCGGCGGCGCCCCCCAGGCAGTCTGATCCTCCGTCGTGTGGGCGTCTCTAACAAGGGTAGCGTCGTATCCTCTCACCAGCGCGCCGTGGAGCGTCGAGAGCGGATGCACGCATCGGTCTGTGCCCCGACGACGACGAGTCGCCCGACACCGAGGCCCGACAGCACGGTCTCAAGGGTAGTGTCCTCGAAGGAGTCGCCGTAGTTCTTCTCGACGAGCGGCTCTGCGTCGCCCGGACTGAGCTCGGGCACGATACGCCAGTTGTCGCTCCCCCTGGCAAGCTGCTCGTCGGAGTGCTGGACCCAAACCACGGGGACCTGTTCCCGCCGCGCCTTCTCCACAAGGCTGCCGACGTTTGCGACGACCGCGTCGCGCCCGTAAGCTCCCTCGACGACGCCGTTCTGCACGTCGACGACGAGGAGCGCGGTGTTCGGCCGGTTCTCGAGTGTGCTCATGGGCTTCCCCTGCTCACGCTGGACTCCTGCGTCCAAATACGGTAGCAGGGAATGGGAAGATGCCCCGGGAGGTTCTCAACACATGGCTGATGACGGGCGGCCGCGCTCGAGGAGTGGGCTCAGCGGCCCGGCCGAGATCGAAGAGCCGCCGCGGGACCGGCAGCCGCGGACCTGGCGTGGGCGCTGGAACTCGGCGCGGGAGGCCACCTCGGGTACGCTGGCGGCGCTCCCCCGCGTATTTCGTCTGGTCTGGGAGGCGAGCCGGCCGCTGACGCTAGTGCTGGCTGCGGCCACGGTGGTCGCGGGCTTGATGCCCGCCGTCAGCGCCTACGCCGCCAAGCTTCTGATCAACTCGGTTGTGCAGGCCATCATCATCCACCAGAGACATTTACCGGACCAGGCTAGCCTCTCCGTCCCGTTCCTATTCACCACCCTCCGCTCACCGGTGCTGACCGCCACCGGAGTGATCGTGCTGCTGGCGGCCATCCAGTTTGTCATCTACGCCACGAACTCACTTCTCAGCACGGCACGGAACATCGCACAGCAACTTCTCCAGGAACGAGTGTCGATGCGGATCCAACTGATGGTGATGACCCACGCCGCGGCGCTCGACCTTCCTTTCTTCGAAGACCCGGCCTCCTACGACCTCCTCCGCCGGGCGCAGACCGACTCGGCCAATCGGCCGGTGGCCATGATCTCGGGCGCGTTTGGCCTGGTCCAGACCGCGCTCACATTTGTCTCGATGGTGGCGCTGCTGATCGGGGTCAGCCCCTGGCTGGCGGTGATCGCCCTGGTTTCGCCAGTGCCGGCTTTCATCTCCGACACTCGCTACGGGTGGCGTGGCTACAACATGGCTCGCTGGAGCTCGCGGTTGCTCCGCCGGATGTTCTATCTCACCACCCTGGTCACGACCGACACGTTTGCCAAGGAAGTCAAGCTGTTCAACCTGGGCGGCTTCTTCATCGATCGCTACCGGCTACTGGCTCAGACTTACTACAACCGCCAGCAGCGGTTGGTCACGGCGCGATACATCGCCGGATATCTCTGGGGTGCGATAACGACGTTGGCCGGCTCCCTAACCTACTTATATGTTGCGCTCCAGGCCGTGGCCGGCCGCCTTACCCTGGGGGACCTGACCCTCTACACGGCCGCCGCGAGCTCGGTCCAGGGATCGATCCAGGGTTTGCTTGGCGGCTTCGGCTCGATGTACGAACACAACCTATACCTGAGCAACCTGTTCCAGCTGCTCGCTATGCCAAGTCGAGTCTCGCGCCCCGAGCACCCGCGGTCGCTGCCTCAGCCGGTCAGCGGTGACATCCAGTTCGATCATGTGTCGTTCGGCTATCCAGGCGCTGCCGGGCAGGCTCTGCATGATGTCAGTTTTACGATCGCCGCCGGCGAAACTGTAGCCATCGTCGGCCGCAACGGCGCCGGGAAGACGACCCTGATCAAGCTGCTCTGTCGCCTCTATGACCCGAGCGAGGGCCGCATCCTGCTGGACGGGCACGACATCCGCGATTACGACCCGGACGAGCTCCGCTCGGTGATCGGAGCCATGTTCCAGGATTACGTGACGTATCAGGCCACGGCAGCGGAGAATATCGGCCTGGGCTCGCTGGACGGTCTCGAGGACAGGCCGCGGATCGAGGGAGCGGCTCACAAGGCCGGTGCCGACCGGATGATCGCGGCCCTGCCGGAAGCCTATGACACCGTCCTCGGCAAATGGTTCGATGAGGGGGCGAATCTCTCCGGCGGGGAGTGGCAGAAGGTTGCGATTGCGCGCGCATTCATGCGCCAGGCGCGCGTGCTGGTGCTGGATGAGCCGACCTCTGCGCTTGACGCCCAGGCGGAGTACGAGCTCTTCGAACGGCTGCGATCGCTCAGCCAGGACCGCACCGCCGTCTATATCTCGCACCGTTTTTCGACCGTCCGCCGGGCGGATCGAATCCTGTTCCTGGAGTTGGGCCAGCTGGTGGAGGAGGGGACCCACGAGCAGCTGATGCGCCTGAACGGGCGCTATGCCCGCCTGTTCCGGATGCAGGCGTCCGCCTACACCGGCGAGGCCGCCCCAGCCCTGGAAGCACTCTAGGTAGCAGCGGCTGCCACCTTCCTGATAGCCGACGGGGTGGGTTTGTGGAAGCTGCTTTAGCGGGCCGAGCCGTTTGGGCAAGAGCCCGCGCCCAAAGGGGCATGATGCTCCCGAGATTGGGTCCAATTCCTTGACGGCCTAAAAACGCTCGCATAATCTCGATCCTCGCCACTGTCGGACAAGTGTGCCCGCGGCCATAACGGGCGCGTCAAGGAGGGTGTGGGCTGGGCGTAGACGTGCTCTTGCGGCGCCGAGCGCCGAAATCTCCCAGCGCTCGGCTGATGGGCTTGTGGGGCTTCGCCGCCCTTCTCGTCCTGCTGCTCACCCTTGCTGCCGCACGCGTCCTTCCTCAGTTGACGCACGTCACAGGGAAGGCGACATCCGTGACCATCCCCTGCGGCGACTTGCCCTCGGGTCCAACCCTGTGGAAGGCAGACGCCAACAGCTCGCTACAGGTGATCCTGCCGGACACGATCTCGTGCGCCGCTGGGGTCACTGTTCCGTCCGGCTCGCAGCTGGTAATCGACGGAAGCAACGGGCCGGTCCAGGTTTTCTCGCACGGGGTCGGGATCGACGTCGATGGTGGATCGATGTCGACCCTGAACACGAGTGCGGCGAACAGCGTCACCTTCGACGCGGAACCCGACGTGCCTTCCTGGAACGGCCTGACGTTCAGCGCCGATCTCGGCGGTAACAAAGGCAACGGCTGGCTTGAATACGTCAGCATCCAGCACGCCGTAACCGCGATCACGGTCAACAGCGGCGCCACGAGCACGCAGCGGATGGTCGGCGGCGTCGCCGTGGTCCAGCCGTACGGGCTGTATATCAACAACAGTGGAATTGGCCCCTCGTATTTCGACGGGATCAACATCCAGGACACCCCTGTCTCGGTGACCGGGATGAGCGACGGCCGGCTCGGCACAATCAACAACATCGGGTCGCGCGGCATAGAGGCGAATTTCTCCAGGGATGCTCCGACACCGACGGCCGACTCGCTACATATTGAGGGGATCGTATTCGGCAGCTCCGCACCATTCGGTGCTCAGGCTTCACCGCCGAGCGTGGTGTGCGATCCCACCAAGCCGATTTGCGGCACGATCGGGAACGAGGCCATCTTCGGAAGTTTCTCGAGAGGCCACAACCAGCCGGTTTCCATCACGGGCAACCAGATCCTCAGAACGGGGGCGTACGGGATTCAGCTGCTCGGCGTGGACAACCTGACGCTGCAAAACAACGTTCTCGACTGCAGCGGCACTGGCTCGGCAACCCCCATCGCAGACCAGTGTCAGGGCACGGGACTGAAGTACCCCGCGCTCTACCTCAATGACGTCACCTGGAGTTTCGACGGGGGGACCTCCGGCAACACCGGGTTCCAAAACGGATTCGACGCGATTGCCTTCAATGGCAAGGCCGGTGCGGACGTCACCTGGCAGACGCCAACTATCAACACGGCCCAGACGGGTGCGCTGGGCTACTTCATCAACGGATCCCTGAACGCGAATGGCCATACGCTCACGGTCAAAGACAACGATGTCGTCAAGGTCAAGGACGGGGGGATCACGCTCGCCGGCGGAATCCTGGACGCGAGCAGCGCCGGGCAAAAGACCTTCACCAGCGTCCGAGACAATTCGGTCGGCCTCAAGCTCTGTCCGTCAGTCTTTGCCCAGAGCTGCCCGACAACACTCCCACCGCATGAGTGGGCTGGGATCGCCGTCGATGGCGCAAACGGGACGGGTACCGCGACCATTGTCAATTCGACGATCGCGTACCCGAGTAAGGCCATCAACGCCACCAGCGGGGCGACCTCGCTGGTGGGCGGATACGCCTTGGTGGTCACCGACAGCAGGATCGGGCCAACTTTCTCAGACGGCGTGTCGGCGCTGGGCACCCCCATCCTTCTCAGTGGAGACACGTTCGTGTGCCCGATCGACACGGTCCCAACTGATCCCAACTTCGGTCGGTGCGCCAGTCCGAGCGTGGGAGACCATGGCGTCACCGCCGATTTCACCAACGCGCCTGCCCACCTCGGCGGTGGCCTGACTGTAGGTTCTTCGATTCACGGCCCAACCACCTTTCAGGGCAGCGTGAATGAAGCGATCCTGGGCACGGGTCTCGGTGGTCAGACAGTTTCTATCACGGGAACGGTCGTCAAGAACGCCGGATCTTACGGAATTCAACTACAGGGCGCGGACAACCTGACTCTGACTGGAAACGACATCTCGTCCAGCGGAACGGCATCTCCCAGACACTCGGCCATCTACTTGAACGGCGTCTTGGGCGATTTCGGCAACGGCACCACTACTGGCAAGATCCGTGGAAACACTGGCACCGGGAATGGTCTCAATGCCGTCGTGCTTCATGGGAAGGCCACGACCCCAACGATTTGGCAGACCGTGGGCAAGAATGGCCTGGCCCTTGGCTACCTGCTGGATGGCTCGCTCGAGGTTGACGGAAATCTCACGCTCAACGGCGACGTGGCGGAGGCTCTCAGCGGGGGGATCACCGTCAAGGGCGGTGTTCTCAGCTCGACCGACTCCACCTTTACCAGCCTGCGAGACAACGTAAATGGGATTCCCACCTGCGGCACAGTATTCGTACCGCTGTTGCCGCAGCCCTCGACGGCGTGCCTGGCGGCGGCGCCCGGGGACTGGAATGGTCTGACCCTCGATATCGCCGGGCTCAATTCGTTGACCGCCGCTGCTGGAACCTCGGAGGTTCGGTTTGCGGCTGTGGGCATCAGCGTCGGCGATCCGGCCAACGCTGGAACCGCACAGGTCCTATCTATGACGGGAACCAATGTCCGGTCTGTGACCGGCGACGGGGTGAATGCCCAGTCGGCGGCGATCTCGGTCTCAGGCGGAACCTTCAGCAACATCGGCCAGCACGGGGTCAAGGCAGATTTCTCGGATGCTGTCCCGGGCCAGGCGCTGACGGTCGACGGCGTGACGTTCAGCACCGTCGGTCGGGAGGCGATCTTCGCTGACTCTCTGTCCAAGCAGACCGTCGCTGTTAAGAACAATCACATCGGCGGGGCGGGGACTTCCGGGATATATCTCCAGGCTGCCGCGGATCCGACCGTTTCTCAAAACACGGTTGTGAATTCCGGGAACCCGCCTGCGCTCAATCCGGCGGCATCATTCCCCGCGATCTTTTTGGACGGTGTCAAGGGCGACTTCACGACCAAGATTTTCGGTAACACCGGGGCTCACAACGGGGTCAATGCCTTGGCCTTCCACGGCGAGGCAACCGGCGCCCTGACGACCTGGCAGTCCGCCCGGCCCAGCTCGAACGTCAATACCCCACCAGCTCTGGGCTACGTGCTGGACGACTCGCTCCTCGTGGACGGGCAGCTAAAGCTCGCCGCCGGCGACATCGTCAAAGTGGGCAAGGGCTTCATCAAACTGACCGCGGCGGCAACACCAAACGACGCCACGCTAAGCGCCGACAGCACAGGGTCCAGCAGCCAGAAAATCTTCACGAGCCTGGCGGATAACGCGGCCGGCGTCATCGCCTGCCCGTCGTCGCTGCTCCCGACCTGCTCACCCGGAAGCGAGCCGGTGGCCGGCGCGTGGAGTGGATTGATTCTGACAGGCGATGCCAGCGGAGCTTTCGTCAACACGAGTATCCGAAACGCCTCGACCGGCATCACGATCGACAGCAAGGCGGTGAGTACCGCCGGAAGCTCGGTCTTCGGCCTGACCGTTTCCCACAGTTCCGTCGGACCATCCTCGGGGGATGGAATCAATGCCAAAGACACGCCGGTCTCGGTCACCGATTCAACCATCTGGAATAAGCCCGGCCAGGGTCTCCACGGCCTTCGTGTGAACCTGGCGTCCTCAGTGGCTCTCGACGCAGCACTTCGCGTCAGTGGCGTCCAGTTCAAGGAGACCGGATCGGATGCCATCCTCGCTGAAGTCCTGGGCGGCCATCCAGTTTGGATCGCCGATAACCACATCGCGAACGCGCACGGCTTTGGCATCCATCTGCAGAACGCCGACAGCCTGGTGCTGCGGAACAACAACATTTCCGGCAGCGGAGGAAACCAGTTCTCGGCGATTTATCTGGACGGCGTTAAGGCCGATTTCGTGCGAAACGTACGAGGGAATGTGGGAACAGCCAACTACGTGAACGCTCTTGTTTTCCACGGCACGGTGACCAGCGACCTGACCTGGGTCACTCCGGGACTCTCGCCGACCCACGCGCTGGGCTACATGCTCGACGGTTCAGTGACCATGGACGGGCCCAGGACCCTGAAGGTCAAAGCGAATGACGTTGTCAAGAGTCTGGGTGGCCCGATCACCTTGAACGGCGGCACGTTGAAGGCGGACGACGCCGGAGCCAAGCTATTCACGAGCCTCAAAGACATGAGCGGGGCTGGCAGCGCCACAGCGGGCAGCGTCTTCTCCTGTCCATCGGTCTTCACCCCATCGTGCACCGGAAGCCGCGGCGACTGGGGAGGAATTGTGCTGAGCGACGACGGCGCAGGCAATCTAGGTAATGGTTCACTTCGAGACGCCGCCCTGGATTTCAGCGTCACCGCCATCACGATCGACAGCGGAGACGCGGCGTCAGGCCCGTCGACCGGCCCGCTGCTCACCCTCACGGGGACCGCAATAGCTGAGGCAAGCGTCGACGGGGTCAATGCGTCGGATACTCCGATGTTCATAGTCAGCGACGGCGCTAGCGACAGCTCTATCGCAGGTACCGGGTCGCACGGGATTGTCGCCAGTTACTTCAGCAGTGTGGCCTGTCCCGCCAGTGGTGATTGCCTGAAGATCGACCACGTCCACGTCACCAATACCCGCAAGGACGCGATCCTGGCGAGTGGCCTGGCCGGCCTGGCGACGGATATCACCAACAATTGCATCGGCGCCACGGCCGTCGATCCCTGCGTCGCGGCGGCGTCAGCGAGCGCCGGGGCAGGCACCTACGGCATCCGTCTAGTGGGCGCAGACCACCTCACTCTCAAGGACAACCATGTATTCAACACCGGGAATAGTGCCGTTACCTATCCGGCGATCTATCTGAACGGTGTTAAGGGCGATTTCAAGACCGAAATCACCGGAAACACGGGCGGTAGCGACGGACTGAATGCCCTGGCCTTTCACGGGGAGGACACGAACGACCTTGGCTGGTTAACGCCAATTCCGGGCGCGGCCGAAAATCCGCTCGGATTCTTCCTGGACGGCTCTCTGACGGTCGATAAGACTCTGACTACGAACGCGAACGATGTTGTGAAGGTCCTCAAGGGATCGATCAAGATCAACGGGTCACTGAACGCGACGGGCACGACTTTTACCAGCCTGAACGATCCAGTGCTCCCTTCCGCTTGCCCCTCGGTGCTCTCTCCAAGTCCCTGCACGCTAGCGAGCACTGACTGGGGTGGCATCAACGTCGACGCGCAGCCAAGCCAGTTCAAAGGCGGGTCCATCGAGAATGCCTCGTCTGGACTGACCATCTCCGGTGCCGGTCTGACCGTTACAGGGCCGGCGACCGTCGCGCACGTCTTGGGCGATGCTTTCACGGTCAAGAACGCCGGGACGGATGCGACCGATCCCAACCAGCTCAGCACGTTCTCCGACATCACGATTGACGATGTGACAGGCAACGGTATCAACCTCATGGGTTCCGTGGCGACGCTGTCGCGAGACGTCATCAAGAACATCCACGGGGCAGGCCATTACGCGGTCATCAGCTCGGGGGCAAACACGAAGATGGACTGCATGGGAATTCACGACGACGTCAATGGCATTTCCTTCGATGGAACGAGCTCTATCACAGAAAGCAACGTCCTCAGCAATTCGGCCTCCGACGTCACCGGCACGGGAGGCGCACCGACCGCCACCGCCGTCTGGTGGGGCGGCACGCCGGGCACGGCCAGCAGCCCCGCGCACCCGACCGCGACCGTGACAGTGACTGATTCCCTGGCTAGCGAGCAGCCGGTGCTTACCGACCCGCCAACACCCGGGGGCAAGATCGAGATCACTGGCAATAATCCGACCGCCAGCGACGACCCGAATGGAACGCGAGCTCTCGGTATTGGGACAATGACGGACAAGCTCACCTTCAGCCGGGTGATTAACCCGACGAGCCCGCTTCTCGTCACCTTCGACGACGGAACGAACGGCGCCGCCGTTCACGACGTCACCGCGGTCGCCGGCTTTACCTTGGTTAAGCGGGTTTGGACCAGTGGGGCCTATCAACTCAACTACGGCACCGCCACGGCCGGGCTTAACCACTTGCGGGTGAGCGGTGCGACCAGCTGTGTTCCTGATGAAAACAACCAGATGGTGCCCGCAACCAAGGACTTCTATGCCGCCGTTCGCGTAACCGTTTTGGCGCCAGATACCGCGACCGGAACTTATGGTGGTACAGCACCGCTAAGCGCCACCCTCAGCTGGCTTGGTGCTGGGCTTGGTAATGAGGCCGTTTCCTTCCAGCTCGAGAGCAATACCCCGATACCGGCAACGACCAGCGACACGAGTCCCAATGTGGGAGTCGCGACCGTGGCGAGCGCCCCGCTCGGTACGATTCCAGCCGGGACGCATCTCACTGGCGTGAAAGCCAGCTTTGGCGGAGACACACTGTACACGCCGGCGCCGGCCAGCATTGCCGCGGGCGGCACAGACATGACCGCCACCCTCACGGTCGACAAGGCGGGTACCCAGACAAACGCCCCAGCGGCCAGCGCGAACTTCGGCGCCGGCTCGGTCAGTCTGACTGCCGACGTTTCGTCAAGCACTGGCGCCGACGTCAACCAGGGCACAGTTGATTTCGCTCTCAAAGATGGAGGGGTGGTATTCGGATCGCAAGGCGCAGTCACTTTCAGTAGCGGGCACGCCAGCACGACCTACACATACCCTTCGAGCAAGCCGGTCGGAACCTACACAATCGACGCCCAGTACACGCCTCCACTGACGGGAGCGAACTTTACGGGAAGCAGCGACGTGACTCATCTTTTGACGATTCAATCTACTGTGCCGGGGGCGCCCACGATCGGGACGGCCACAGCCGGAAGCTCGGAGGCAACCATCACCTGGACGGCGCCAGCCAGCGATGGCGGATCCGCCATCACCAAGTACACGGTGACCTCGAGTCCGGACGGCAAGACGGCGAGCACGCCGGACGGCAGCACGCTCCAGGCGACCGTGACCGGGCTGACGCCTGGGACGGCCTACACCTTCACAGTGGTGGCGACCAATGCCGCGGGTGATGGTCCAGCCTCGGCCGCCTCGAACAGCGTGACGCCTTAAACAACGCCGACTGGCAAGTCAAGCCTCCCTAACTCTCGAGTAGTTCAGCGAGGCAGAAGGCTTTGAAACGGCTCGAAGAGCCGAGAAAACTCATGGGGCGTCATCCAGGTCTGGACCGTCAAGGCGCCTGCGGCGACCATGGCGGCATTGACCGCGCGACGCCACGCTTCTTCTTCAAAACCTTCGAGTGCCAGGCGTGAGATGGCTTCGGCTTCTGCCTCAGGATTGAGCCGCTCGCCGGGAAGGGATGCCCCCGCTTCCACTGGCTGTTCACGCGGTCGCTTGAAGGCGTTCTCGCCGGCCCGCTCCTGGGCGGTGTGCATCGCGTCATAGAAGGCGGTCTCCGAGCCCGCGAAGACCGCGCTCTTGGCCGCCTTGGCCGCGGCGTCGAACGCCTTGAAGTACTCGGGCGCCATCGAGACCTCGAGGTCTGGGAGAGCGCCGATGCCCGGGGCCGCCTCTACCACCTGCTCCCACTCGGCCGGGGTCAGGCTGTCGAGCCGCTCAAGAAAGGCTTCCACCGCGGCGCTGTTGGGGCCGAACCTGACGCTGGCCATGTGACTTACAATACGCGCGGTTCCCGTGCTTTTAAAGTCCTTGCCATGCCCGTAGTCCAGTGGGTCGTCCAGGTTGGCTACTCGGTCGAGACCCGCGACGGCGAGATCGGGACGGTCAAGGAGATTTTCCAGGGGCCTCCCAGGTCGCTGTTTGTCGCGGCCGAGCCGTATATGGTAGTCATCGACCGCGGTCAGCCTGATCTGTATATCCCTTTCGCTGAGATCGTCGACGTGAGCGAGATCAAGCGGGCCGTTTACCTGAAGCGTTGGGCGCGCGAAATTCCCGCCCTCAACTGGACGGTCGATCCGCGGCGGCCTGGCATGCGACCCGTTCCTTATTCACCACGGCCTCGGCGGTGGGAGGAGCGCCCGGATGAGCAGGGCACGATCCCGCCTCGACCGCGAGGCGAGACCGGAGCCTGGAACCCCACCGAGATCGCGCCTCGCCGCGAGCCCGGTCGCGGCATCCGCATCGGCGACCGCTTCAAGACTGGCGACCCGATCCCGGCCGAGGGCCAGTACATGTGCACGGTCTGCTGGGCGCGCAAGCACAGCCGTCAATTCCGGGAAGAAAACTCCGACGGCCGGTTTCCACCGCCGCACCATCCGGGGGCGCTCTGGGAGCTCGAAGACCTGCGGCCATAGGGCCCTCACCCGATTCCGGGGGAGCGCCTTCCTGCTTCGATCTGAATACAAAATCCTTTTGCTAGACTAGTCCCGACCGTGCTGAGCGATTATTTCCCTTTGCTCATTTTTCTCGCGGCCATCTTCGTTTTTGGACTCATTGCCCTCTTCTTTCCACCCTGGTTGGCCGGCGCTCGGACCACGACTGCGAAGGCGCTCCCCTATGAGTCCGGAATCGTTCCCCGGACCACGGCCAGGCGTCGCTTCGCTGTCAGTTTTTACCTCACCGCCATGCTCTTCATCATCTTCGACGTAGAAGCCATCTTCATCTATCCATGGGCAGTCATCCTCAAGGGCCTGCGCTGGTTTGGTATCGCCGAGATGGCCGTGTTCGTGGGGATCCTGCTGATTGCGCTGATCTACGTCTGGAAGAAGGGGGCGCTCGAGTGGGGGAGCTGACCCTTCGCCCCGTTCCCTTCAAGACCGGCCGCGCAGCCGGCCCCACCCCGCTCAACGCCCTGGGCGACAACCTGGTGACCACCACCATCGACAAGGTGATCAACTGGGGCCGCTCGAGCGCGATCTGGCCGGCCCTGTTCGGGCTCGCCTGCTGTGCCATTGAGATGATGGGGACGGTCGGCCCCCGGCATGACATCTCGCGCTTCGGCTCGGAGCTCTTCCGAGCCTCGCCCCGGCAGGCGGACCTGATGATCGTGGCCGGCCGGGTATCGATCAAGATGGGACCGGTGCTTCGGCAGATCTACGACCAGATGCCTGAGCCCAAGTGGGTGATCGCGATGGGCGCCTGCGCCTCGTGCTCGGGGATGTTCAACAACTACGCCATCGTCCAGGGCGTCGACAAGATCGTGCCGGTCGACATCTACGTGCCGGGTTGTCCGCCTCGTCCTGAAGCACTGCTCGATGCCGTCATCAAGCTGCAACGGAAGATCCGCGGAGAGCCCCTCGTCGCCCGATAAAAGCCGCCCACCGCTGAGAGGACCTGGATGAGCGAATTGCTGGACACGCTTGTGCGAAGGATCAACGAGCGCTTCCCGGGCGCGCTCCAGGATAGCGGTGAGTTCCAGGGGGATGTGCATATCACGATCGCCCCAGCCAGCCTGGTCGGAGTTGCCCAGTTTCTGCGAGACGACCCGGAGCTCGCGTTTGACTATTTCCTCTACAACACCGCGGTGGACTGGCCGGCGCGTGATCCCCGCTTCTCGGTGGTGTGGGAGGTGCGCTCGCTCAAGAACGGGACGCGAGTCCGGCTGAAGTGCCTGGCAGCCATGCCCACCCCGACGGTGCCGACGCTCACTCCAGTCTGGCGGGCGGCGAACTGGCACGAGCGTGAAACCTATGACCTGCTGGGGATCACCTTCGAGGGGCACCCGGACCTGCGCCGGATATTGATGCCCGACACCTGGGAGGGGCACCCCTTACGCAAGGATTACGTCTCGTTCGGAGAACCGGTTGTCTTTAGCGACCAGAAGCTCGAGGGATTGGAGCCCGACGCAATCCGTGGCTGATCCCGCAACGGTAAAGCCCGAAGTCCTCAGCGAGCGTGACCCGGCGCACGAGCCGGCCAGCGAGTGGATGGAGCTGAACATGGGGCCCCAGCATCCCAGCACCCACGGAGTTCTACGGGTTCGGCTGAAGATCGATGGCGAAATCATTCGAGACGCTGACTCGGAGGTCGGCTACCTTCATACCGGCTTCGAGAAGTCATTCGAGGACAAGACCTACACCCAGGGCATCACCTTCAGCGATCGGATGGATTACCTCGCGCCACCCATCAACAACGTCGGTTTCGTGATGGCGGTCGAGAAGCTGATGAGCCTCGACGTCCCGCCCCGGGCCCAGGCGATCCGGGTGATCATGATGGAGCTGGCGCGGATCGCCAGCCACGGGCTCTGGTTGGGCACGGCAGCGCTCGACCTGGGCGTCTACTCCGCATTCTTCTACGCCTGGCGGGACCGCGACCTGGTCCTCGACCTGAACGAGGCCTACTCCGGGGTTCGGATGATGACATCTTTCACCCGGGTCGGGGGCGTGGCCTATGACTTGCCGGACGGCTGGCTCGAGCAGCTCCAGGCGTTCATAGACGTGATGCCGCCCCGGATCGATGACTACGAGGCACTGCTCACGCACAACCCGATCTGGATTCAGAGAACCAGGGGACTCGGGGTGCTGACGGCGGAGCAAGCCGTCGAATGGGGGGTCACCGGTCCCTGCCTGCGGGCCTCCGGAGTGGACTACGACGTGCGGAAGGCGTTTCCTTACTGCGGTTACGAGCAGTATGACTTCGAGGTCCCGGTCGGCACCGCAGGTGACAGCTACGAGCGGTACCTGATGCGGGTGCGGGAGATGCGGGCAAGCCTGAGGATCCTGCAACAGGCCCTCGACCGGCTCCCCGATGGTCCGGTCATCACCAGCAACCGAAAGGTCGCCCTACCGCCCCGGCCCGAGCTGGGCAAGAGCATGGAATCGGTCATTCATCATTTCCGGCTGGTTAGCGAGGGCTTCAAGGGCCCGGTGGGTGAGGTCTATGCCTGCGTCGAGAGTCCCCGCGGCGAGCTCGGCTATTACCTGGTCTCGGACGGCACCAACAAGCCTTACCGGATGAAGGTACGGCCGCCCTCATTCTGTAACCTGCAGGCGTTGGGCAAGATGGTGGAGGGCCGCTTCATCGCAGACGCGGTGGCCATCCTGGGGAGCATCGATATCATCCTCGGCGACGTGGACCGGTAGATGGCCGGGAGCCGACCGTAGCATGCCGCTTCGCCCGGATACCGTGGCTAAGATCCAGGACTACGCTCGTAGGTACCCGTCCGCGCAGTCGGCCATCCTCCCAGCGCTCTGGGCGGTGCAGTACGAGCAGGGTTATGTGACCGACGAGGCGCTTGCCGAGGTGGCGACGCATCTCAAGCTGCCACCCTCCCTGATCGAGGCCACCTCATCGTTCTATTCGATGTTCCTGACCCGGCCGGAAGGCCGGCACGAGGTGATGATTTGCGTCAATGCTCCGTGCATGCTGCGCGGTGCGGACGCCATCGTGGCTTATGCGGAGCAGCGCCTTGGCATACGGGACGGACAGACCACGTCCGATGGCGCCATCACCCTGAGATCCACCATCGAATGCCTGGGAGCCTGCGGTGGCGCCCCCATGATGCAGGTGGATCACCGATTCGAGGAGAACCTGACGCCCGATCGAATCAACGCAATATTCGACCATCTCCGAACAGCGCCGGCCTTTCACGAGCAACCGCCGGCCGAGAAGAAGCCGGCCAGACGGACGCCGACTGTCTCGGGCGAAATCACGCGAAGCGGTCCGAGCGGGGCCCGGGCGCGAACCAGGAAGGCGTCAAAGTAATGGGACTCAAGCCCGTCCTCACCAAGGATTTCGGGACCGAGGGCCTGCGGCAGCTCGACGCCTACGAGCGCACTGGCGGTTATGCGGGCTACAAGAAAGCCCTGAGCGAGATCAAACCGGACGACCTGGTAGAGCTGGTCAAGAAAAGCGGACTGCGCGGTCGGGGCGGCGCCGGCTTTCCCACCGGCAACAAATGGTCGTTCCTGCCCAAGGGCATGTATCCGCGCTATCTGGTTTGCAACGCAGACGAGAGCGAGCCGGGCTGCTTCAAGGACCGCTACCTGATCGAGGAGAGCCCGCACCAGGTGCTGGAAGGCATCCTGATCGCCGCCTTCGCGATCGGCTGCAACACGGCATTCATCTACATTCGCGGCGAGTACCTACCACAATACGAGGCCCTCGAATCAGCCATAGAAGAGGCCACGGCCGCAGGCTATATCGGCAAGAACGTGCTCAAGAGCGGCTTCGACGTGGACGTCATTCTGCATCGGGGCGCGGGCGCCTACATCTGTGGTGAGGAGACCGCCCTTCTCACCTCCCTGGAAGGCTATCGCGGCGAGCCTCGGCTAAAGCCACCCTTCCCGGCGGTCAAGGGGCTCTATGGCAAGCCGACCGTGGTCAATAACGTGGAAACGGTTGCCAACCTGCCTCACATCGTGGTGAACGGCGCGGACTGGTTCGCTTCGATGGGCACGCCCACCGGAAAGGGCACCCGGGTCTGGTGTATGAGCGGCCACGTCAACCGGCCGGGCAACTACGAGCTCGAAAATGGCACCCCCATCCGGGAGCTGATCATGGAGCACGGCGGCGGCGTCTGGAAGAACCGCCGGCTCAAGGCCTTCCAACCGGGCGGGGCTTCCATGATGGTGCTGCTACCGGAACACCTTGACGTCGGCCTTGATTTCGACGCCATCCAGAAGGCCGGATCGCTCGCCGGCGCGGGCGCGATGGTGGTGATGGACGAGACCACCTGCATGGTGGACGCCGCCCGCCGCTACGTGAAGTTCTTTCACCACGAGAGCTGTGGCAAGTGCACTCCCTGTCGGGAGGGTACGTTCTGGATGTCGAACCTCTTTGATCGCTTCGAGTTCGGTGAAGCCAGGCCGGGCGATGTCGATCTCCTGCTCGACATGGGCTACAACATCGACGGCCGTTCCTTCTGCCCCCTGGGCGACGCGTCCACCTGGTTTCCTCGCAGCGTGATCAAGTATTTCCGGGATGAATTCGAGCAGCACATCGCGGAAAAGGGCTGCCCCTTCCGCAAGGAAACCGAAGCGGCAGTGGCGGTGGCCTGATGGCGTCGACGGTCGTCACCGACCAGGTCACGCTGACGGTCAACGGCCAGTCGGTGACCGTACCCAAGGGCACCTTGATCCTGGACGCGGCCAAGAAGATCGGCATCGATATTCCGATCTTCTGTTCGCATCCAAAGATGGCGCCGGTGGCGGTCTGTCGGATGTGCCTGGTCGAGGTGGAGAAGATGCCCAAGCTGCAGCCAGCTTGCGCCGTTTACGTGGCCGACGGAATGGTCGTTCGGACGACCACGGAGCAGGTGCAGAAATACCAGAAGGGCGTTCTCGAGTTCTTGCTCATAAACCATCCGCTCGACTGCCCGATCTGCGACAAGGGTGGGGAATGCCCGCTCCAGGACCAGACCTATCAATACGGCCCGGGAGCCAGCCGGTTTGACTTCGAGAAGGCGCATTTTGACAAGGCCGTACCTCTGTCGGACAAGATCGTGCTCGACCGGGAGCGCTGCATCCTCTGCTGGCGCTGCACCCGTTTCAGCGAGGAGATCTCGGGGGAGCGCGAGCTGGCACTGATCCAGCGAGGCGTGCATACCATCATCGGGACCTTCAACGATGAGCCCGCCCAGTCGAACTACCAGGGCAACTGGACCGAGATCTGCCCGGTCGGGGCGTTGACCTCGCGAGAGTACCGCTTCATCAGCCGGCCCTGGGACCTCGATCGGACGGCGAGCATCTGCCCCGGCTGCAGCATGGGCTGCAACATCCAGGTCGACGCCCGTCACAACCGGATCGGCCGCTTCCAGTCGCGCGAGAACCTGGCGGTGGATGACGGCTGGCTCTGCGACTTTGGCCGGTACAGCTTCCCAACGTTCCAGCGCCAGGGCTTCGAAGCGCCCCGGGTCCGCCAGGACGGAAAACTAGTGGAGGTCTCCTTCGAGGAAGCCATCGCTGCCGCCGCCGACGGCCTGGCACAGGCGCGCGGAGCGGTCGCAGGCTGGGCCTCGCCCGCCGCCACCAACGAAGAGCTCTTCCTCTTTCAGAGATTGTTCCGGCAGCGGCTTCAATCGCCACACATCGACCACCGCGCTTTTCGTCCGACCTGGCCCGATCCAGATCCGGACGACATGACCCTTCCCATCGCGGACCTCGAGCGCTGCGACTACGTCGTGGTACTTGGAGGCCAGGAAGTGATCGATGCCGCGCCGGTCCTGCACCTTCGACTCTTCAAAAGCGAGCGGCGTGGAGTCAAAGTGCTCAAGATCGATGCCGAGCAGGGGGCTCGAGCCCGCGAGTGGGTCCCGGCCGACGCCCAGGCGGTCGGGATCCTGGCGACCGTGTCGCACAAGAAGGAGGCCACCGATCTGCAGGCAGCGCTTGGGAAGAAAGTCAAGGGCAGTGTCCGCCGGCTGCTGGTGGTCAGAGGGCCGAATGGTCGGGGGGCGAACGACCTCGGGATACTGCCGAACTTCAGACCAGGTTATGAAGGCCTCAACGGACAGTCAGGGAAGGGGCGGGCCGAGTGGGGGAAGGGAGGGATAGGCGCGGCCTATATCTTCGAAGCCAGTCCGCTGCATGCCTTCGAGGCTACGGAAGACGAGCGGCGCTGGCTCTCCGGTCTCAAGACTCTGGTCATGCATCGGTTTCGCGCTTCGCCGCTCGACGACCTGGCCCACGTGATCATCCCCGGACGCGCCTTTACCGAGAAGGCAGGAACCGTCACGAACATGGAAGGGCGGGTGCAGCGGATCGGACGCGCCATCGACGCCGATGCGGTTCCCGACGACTGGATGGTATTGCAAGCCATCGCGCGGAAACTGGGCGCGCCCTGGGATTACCACGAGTCCAGCGACATCACCGCCGACCTGCTGGACCTGATCCCGCAGTACGCTGCCGTCGACCGGGGCGAGCGGGTGCTCTGGAGCGAACGCACGTGAACCTGGAGGTCGTGGTGGTCACGCTGATCAAAGCGGCCATCATCATCCTCGGGCTTCTTACAGGGTTCGCCTATATGACGCTGTTCGAGCGAAAGGTCCAGGCCCGGATGCAGCAGCGTCCGGGTCCGAACCGGGTGGGACCCTTCGGGCTTCTCCAGCCGCTGGCGGACGGGCTGAAGCTGTTCTTCAAGTCAAGCGCCGAGCCGGCCGGACGCGACCATCTGCTCTACCTGGCAGCGCCGATGCTTTCCGTGATGGCAGCCCTGGCGACCTTCGCCATCATCCCCGTCAGCGGACCCGGCTACATCACGATCCTGGGCCACAACATTGGCTGGTATGTGATGAACGCCAACATCGGGATCCTCTGGTACTTCGCGGTCACCTCGATCGGGGTCTACGGCATCTTCCTGGCAGGTTGGTCATCCAACAGCAAGTACTCGTTGCTGGGGGCGCTCCGGTCGTCCGCCCAGATGATCAGCTACGAGATGGCGCTGGGCCTCTCGCTGGTACCCGTCTTCATCCTGGCCGGATCCTTCCGGCTGGTCGACATCGTGAACGCGCAAAACAAATGGTGGTTCGTGATTCCGCTCCTCCCAGCCTTCATCCTCTATATGATCGCCGGCATCGCCGAGACCAACCGCGCTCCTTTTGACCTGCCCGAGGCCGAGACCGAGCTGGTGGCCGGCTACCACACTGAGTACTCAGGGATGCGGTTCGCCCTTTTCTTCATGGCCGAGTACATCAACATGATCACCGTCAGCTCGATTGCCACCGTGGTCTTCCTGGGAGGCTGGTGGGGACCGTTCGGCGTCCTGCCCGGGCCCTGGTGGTTCCTGATCAAGGTGGTCGTCCTGCTCTACGTGTACGTCTGGCTCAGGGCCAGCCTGCCGCGAATGCGCTACGACCGGCTGATGCAGCTCGGCTGGAAATCGCTGCTCCCCCTTTCTCTGCTGATGATGATGGCGACCGGGGTCGTGGTCGTGGCGGCCCAGCGGTAGGGGAGAGGAATTGAGCATACGCGAGGTCTTGGAAGGGCCGCTCTACATCGTCCGGGCCCTGGCGACAACCTTCAAGCACAATGCCAGGCCGCGCGTCACCATTGAGTACCCAGAGCGGCAGAAGGTCGTGCCGCCCCGCCACCGCGGCCGCCATATCCTGCATCGGTACGCGGACGGCCTGGAAAAGTGCGTCGGTTGTGAGCTCTGCGCCATAGCCTGCCCGGTCGGTTGCATCGTGGTCGAGGCGGCGGAGAATACGCCCGAACGCCGGGTCTCTCCCGGTGAACGCTACGCCAAGCGCTATGAGATCAACCTGCTGCGCTGTATCTACTGCGGGATGTGCGAGGAGGCGTGTCCCTACGACGCCATCACGATGGGGCCTCGGTACGACCTGGCCGATGATCACCCGGACAAATTCATCGCGGTAAAGGAAGACCTGCTCGAGCCACTTCAGGCCAGCCTGGGCGATACCGCCCGGCCGAGCGCCGCCCCTTCGGCCCAGGCGGAGCCCCGCAAGTGGTAGTCGCATTCGCAATCCTGGCGGCCTGGGAGCTGGTCACGGCGATCGGAGTGATGGCGTCCCGCCGGCCAATCTACAACGCCCTATCCCTGGTGGCGAACATGCTGGGACTGGCGGTTTTATTTCTCCTGCTCAACGCTCAATTCCTGTTCGCGGCGCAGATCATCGTCTACGCAGGCGCCGTCATGGTGCTATTCGTCTTCATCATCGCTCTGCTCAACCCTCAAATGGACATCACGCTGAGCCGCCCGAGCATGGAGTGGGCGTACGGGCTGATCTTCGGCGTCGTCTTCGCCGGCCTGATCCTGGCGCTCGTCTATAACCGCGACCTGACCGGAATCCCAGGCCCGTTCACCCCCGAGGTTATCGATGCGTTTGGCAACGTACAGATCCTGGGCGCCGTGCTCTATAGCCGATTCCTGCTTCCGGTCGAAGTCACCTCTGTGCTGCTGCTGGTTGCCGCCGTCGGCGCCGTCTACCTTGCGGCGAGGAAGATCCGATGAGCGGCGTCCCCGCCTATTACTTCCTCTGGCTGAGTGGTGTCATTTTCACGGTCGGGGCGGTTGGCGTCCTGATCCGCCGAAACCCGCTCGTGATCTTCATGTGTATCGAGCTGATGCTGAACGCGGTCAACCTGGCATTTGCCGCCATGGGCCGCTACCTGAACTCCCTGGACGGCCAGGTGTTCGCCTTCCTGGTCATCACCGTCGCCGCGGCCGAGGTGGTGGTGGGCATCGCCATCATCGTGCAGGTGTACCGAGCCGGACGAAACATGGACGTTGACGAGCTCGATCTGATGAAGAGTTGAGCGTCCTCGCGCTCCTCGTCCTTCTCCTCCCGCTCGCCGGCTTCCTGATCAACGCCCTGTTCGGTCGGGCTCTGGCGCGCCAGCTGGTGGGCTGGGTCGGAGCCGGCAGCGTGGGCCTCGCTTTTGGCAGCGCACTCGCCGTCCTGGTCCAGGTCGCCGGCGGCCAGCAGCTGGACCACACCTACTTCACCTGGTGGAACAGCGCCGGGTTTGAGATCCCCTTCAACCTCTACATCGACCCGCTCTCCACCCTGATGGCGCTGGTCATCACCGGAGTCGGCTTCATGATCCACGTGTACTCGATCGGGTACATGGCGGGCGAGGACCGGGGCGGTTTCTCTCGCTTCTTTGCCTACATGAATCTATTCGTCTTCTCCATGCTCCTTCTGGTCCTGAGCGGCAACTTCGTCTGGCTGATCGTGGGCTGGGCCGGGGTCGGCCTCTCCTCCTACCTGCTGATCGGCTTCTGGTACGAGCGCACCTCGGCTGTCCTGGCGGCGCGCAAAGCGTTCGTGATGAACGTGATCGGCGACGTGGGCATGATGTTCGCTGCCTTCGTCATTTTCTTGAACCTAAAGGCGCTCGATTACGGCACGGTATTACAACCCGACCGCATCCACCAGCTGCCCAAGGGAGGCACGGTGATCACGGCCATCTGTCTCCTGCTGCTGGTGGGGGCGGTGGCCAAGTCTGCCCAGCTGCCACTCCATACCTGGTTGCCGGACGCGATGGAGGGCCCGACTCCCGTCTCCGCCCTGATTCACGCCGCCACCATGGTCACCGCCGGCGTCTACCTGGTGGCCAGGATGCATGCGCTCTACGATTGGGCGCCGGCCGCCGCCGCCACCGTTGCCATCATCGGTGCGGTTACCGCGCTCTTTGCGGCAACCATCGGCACCGCGCAGGTCGACATCAAGCGGATCCTCGCCTACTCGACCATGAGCCAGATCGGCTACATGTTCCTGGCCGTGGGCATCGGAGCATACACCGCCGGGATGTTCCACTTCATGACTCATGCCTTTTTCAAGGCGCTGCTCTTCATGGCCGCCGGTAACGTCATCCACGCCTTCCACGAAGACCAGGACATCCGCCATATGGGTAACGTGCGGAGTGGTCTACCGATCACGTTCTGGACCTTTCTGATAGGCACGCTGTCGATCAGCGGCTTTCCCCTGATGGCGGGGTTCGTGAGCAAGGATGAGATCATCCGGGCCGCGTTGACCTCGACCGGTGGGTTCGTCCTGCTCGGTGTGCTGGCGCTGGTCACCGCCGGCCTGACCGCCTTCTACATGTTCCGCCTCTTTCTCACAGCCTTTGGCTGGGAGTGGCTGGGACATGACGAGCGGCACCTGCACGAGGCACCCTCAGTGCAAACCGTGCCCATCATGATCCTTGCCGCCGGGGCTGTGTTCGGCGGCGCCATCCCCGTCGGAAGCTTTCTGAAACCGGTGTTCGGCGAGTCGCCCGCCATCGGATCCGCACCCTTTTTCGGGGTCGCAGGGCTCAGCATCCTGGTGGCCGTGATCGGCTTTGCCGTTGCCTACCAGCTCTACGCCCGACGGCCCGAGATGGCAGCCGTGGTCAGGCGACGACTGGGGCCTGTCCACGCGATGGTCGAGCACAAGTACTACGTCGATGAGCTCTACGACCTGGTGTTCGTCAGGCCCGGCTTCGCCATCGGCCGATTGCTCCGCGACTTTATCGAGCCGCGGGTGATCGACGGCCTGGTGGACGGAACTGCCGAACTGTTCCGGGTGGAGGCCGCCGAGTTTCGCAGCCTGCAGACTGGAAGGGTCCGAAACTACGCGCTCGTTACCCTGGTCGGCGCAGGCTTCATCGCCGGCTATCTGTTCTTCTTTGTCAGGCCGGCATGAGCTGGTACAGCCTGAGCCCTGATGTGCCCTGGCTCACCCTGATACTGGTTCTGCCCCTGGCGGGTGCTTTGCTGGTCGCCCTCGTGCCCTCAGTCGCACGCAGCGTGATCAAGCAGCTTGGGATCCTCTCGAGCCTGTTCACGCTGGCGCTGGTCGCGCTCGTGGTCGGGGGATTCCAACACGGCATCGGCGGCCTGCACTTCCAGTTCGAAGAAAGCCGCCAGTGGATCCCCGCCGTCGGGATCTCCTATCACCTGGGGGTGGACGGGCTCAGCATTTTCCTTCTCGGTCTGAATGCGCTCCTCTATTTGTTGGCGGTGCTGGCCGCCGACCCAACCGCCCCCCGCTTCAAGCAGTTCATGCTGCTCCTACTCATCCTCGAGACAGCCACTGCCGGAGTCCTGCTCTCGCTCGACCTGATCCTCTTTTACGTGTTCTGGGAGGCGATGCTCGTTCCGCTCTACTTCCTGATCGGAGTTTGGGGCGAGGGCCGCCGGGTGTATGCCGCCTTCAAGTTCGTGATCTACACCGTTCTCGGCAGCTTCGCCATGCTGATCGCGATCCTGGCTGTGGCTGCGCTCGAATTCCAGCAGACCAACCGGCTGAGCTTTGACTGGGTGACGCTGGCCCAGCATCCCGCCGGGGCAGCGGCGCAGAGCCTGCTCTTTCTGGGATTTGCGCTGGCTTTCGCCATCAAGATGCCCATCTTCCCGCTCCACACCTGGCTGCCGCCGGCTTACACGTCGGCGCCGGTCCCGGTGGTCATCGTTTTTGCCGGGCTGGTCTCGAAGCTGGGCGCGTACGGATTCATCCGTTTCAACCTTGGCCTGTTTCCCGACGGAACCCGGCAGTGGGCGCCACTGATGGCGGTACTGGCCACCATCGGAATCCTGTATGGCGCTTTCATGGCGCTCAGCCAGACCGATCTCAAGCGGCTGGTCGCCTACGCCTCCATGAGCCACCTCGGTTTCATCGGGCTCGGGATCTTCAGCCAAAACGTTCTCGGCATCGAGGGCGCGCTGATCCAGATGATCAACCACGGGGTCATCATCTCGGCGCTCTTCTTGATCGTGGGCATGATCGAACGACGAACCGGAACCCGCGACCGGACCCAGCTGCGAGGGCTGGCCCGTAGCGCGCCTGCGTTCGCGGCCCTATTTCTCGTGGCGTCACTGGCGGCCCTGGGGCTCCCCGGTCTGAACGGGTTCGTCGGCGAGTTCCTGATCGTCCTCGGCGCCTGGAGCCGGTTCCTCCCGCTGGCGGTGGCGGCCGGCGTCGGCATCGTGCTGGCCGCCTGGTATGTGCTCCGCATGTACCAGGGGGCGTTCCAGGAAACGCCAGTTCAGCCGGCCCAGTTCGGCGAGATCCGTGCTCTCGATATCGGCTTGCTCAGCCCGCTGCTGGCGCTGATGGTCGTGGTCGGGGTCAGCCCCGGGTTCTTTCCCGCGGCTGTCGAGGCCACGGTAAAGGCGCTTCCCGTGATCGTCCGATGATCGTCAACGTCAACGCCATCGGCATCGATTACACGACCATCCTTCCCGAGCTGGTGGTCACCGGGACGGCCATCCTGGTGCTCATCCTGGACCTCTTTATCCCGGCGGACCGCAGGCGAATCCTGGCCCTGGTCGCAATTCTGGGGCTACTTGGAGCCCTGGTTGCCAGCATCCCTCTGTGGGGTCATAACAAGTTTGCCTTCGGAGATACCGTCGTGGGGGACAGCTTCGCCGCTTTCTTCAACGTGATCCTGGCGCTGACCAGCATCCTGACCGTCCTCATCTCGCCCCGCTTCCTGCGTGCGCGTCAGCTCGACTATGGCGAGTACTACGTCCTGATCCTGGCAGCCACGGCAGGCATGATGCTGCTGGCGGCGGCCACCAGCCTGATGACGATCTTTCTCGGAATCGAGCTCCTATCGCTGGCGCTGTACGTGCTCTCCGGCTTCGCCCGCACTCAGCTGCGTTCCCAGGAATCCGCCCTTAAATACCTGCTGCTGGGGGGGTTTGCCACCGGGTTTCTGCTCTACGGCATGGCTCTGATCTATGGCGCGACGGGCGCCACCACACTGCGCGGGCTGGCGCTGGTCGCCGGCTCACCGACCGCCGGTGGCAACGCGCTCCTGCTCCTGGGTATCGGGTTCCTCTCGGTGGGGCTGGCATTCAAGGCGTCCGCCGCCCCCTTCCACATGTGGACGCCGGACGTCTACGAGGGCGCGCCGACCATCGTCACCACCTTCATGTCGGTGGCCACCAAGGCCGCCGCGTTCGCGGCCGTGGGCCGGGTTTTCGTGGCGGTCTTCCCCGCGCTGCAGTACCGCTGGTACGTGCCGCTGGCACTGATCGCGGTCTTCTCGCTCTTCATAGGCAATCTGGTCGCCATTGTCCAGGACAACCTGAAGCGGATGCTGGCCTACTCTGGAATCGCGCATGCCGGTTTCATTCTGCTGGGCGTTCTGCCCGGCACGCCAGACGGGCTGGCCTCGACCCTCTTCTACATTGCGGCCTACGCCGTGATGAACTTCGGCGCCTTCGCGGTCGTAACCTCGGTTGGCGCCCGCGGCGAAGAGACGGCCAACATCAACTACTGGCGGGGACTCTTCTACCGGCGGCCGTTCCTGGCGACCACCATGACCATCTTCATGCTCTCCCTGGCCGGCATCCCGCCGACGGTGGGGTTCTTTGCCAAGCTCTTTGTCTTTCGCTCGCTGGTGGTGGCCGCCCAGACGGCGAATTCCGGTCAGTTCTGGGCGCCGCTGATCGTGGCCATCGTGATGACGGTCGTATCCTTCTATTACTACCTGCGGGTGGTCGTGGTCATGCTCATGACGCCCGAGGGCGAGGTGACCGAACGGGAGCCGGTGGGGGCGTCGATGGGGACCGTGCTGGCGATCTCGGCGGCGGCGACAGTCATCCTCGGGTTATTTCCAGGTGTCATCTTTGATTGGGCAAGCACGGCAGCCGGCGTCCACCTCTGAAGCGGTAGCGGTCTCAGCCGCGGCCCCGGGCAGGCCGTGGCGGGCAGTCCCGCTGAGGTTGGTCTCTCGCGCCTGGCGCGGGCTGCGCAGGATGCGGACCGCGATCGCGCTGCTCGCCATCCTGGGGATGCTAGCCATCATCGGCACGCTCTTACCGCAGATACCCCAGAATCCGCGCGGGGTGATGGGCTACGTCCTCAACCACCCGACCACGGCGCCCTGGTTCGCTCGGCTCGGCCTCTTCGACATCTTCAGCTCCTGGCTCTTTGTGATCACGGCGGTGTTGCTGTACACGTCGATCGGAGCCAGCCTGGTAGTCCGGATCCCGGCGGCCTGGCGGCGGGGGAGAGAGACCGCCCAACGCAACCGCGCCTGGTGGGCTGAGGTCGCTAGCATCATCTTTCATGGCAGCTTCTTCATCCTGTTGGTTGGTGTCCTCTACGGAAAAGCGGCGGGCTTCGTTGGCAACGCGGCGGTCGTCGAGGGGCAGACCTTCGTCGAGACCAGGGCCAGCTTCGACAACCTGAGCGAGGGTGTCCTGGCCGGCAAACACGCGGGCTTCACGGTGCAGATGGACACCTTCAGGGCGACTTACTGGCCGACCGGGACGCCGCGTGATTTCACCTCGCGCGTCCGCATCTACGATGGCGGCCAGCTGGTCGAGACGAAAAACATCCAGGTCAACCACTATCTCGACTACGGCGGCGTCAAGATATACCAGACCGGCTACGGGTGGGCGCCGGCCCTGAAGATCGAGACTCCCGATGGGCGCACCGTCGCGGATGGCCCGGTCACCTTTGTCGGCGACCCCCAGTTCGCAAACGGCGTGATCAAGGCGCCCTCGGCCGGCCCAACGTCCCAGGAGCTGGGAGTGGCGGCCTGGTTCCTGCCGGACCCTCGGCTCTCCGGCAACGCCATCTCTCCGGGGACTCCGGAGCTGCGCAACCCACTGATGCTGGTCAATCTCTACCGTGGCGACCTGCACCTGACCCAACCTCAGAACGTTTTCTCGCTGGACACGAGCGGCATGGATCTGCGTTGGCGCGGCGCGCTGCGGGTCGGCGACACCGTGACCACCCCGGATGGCTACCGCCTGACTTTCAGCCGCCTGGCCCAATACACGGACCTGACCTTCAACAAGGACCCGGGGGTGCCGATCGTCCTGGCCGGTTTCGTGATCGGCCTGGGCGCCCTGATTGTGAGTCTTTACCTGCCTGTGCTCGGTCCGGAACAGCGCCTGGCACCCCCGCGCGAGCTGATCTAGCCTTTAGCGGCCCTCGGCTCCGGCGTATTACGGTCGCCGTCACGTTTCTGTCGTCGTATGGCGGCGCAAAATGGGCCCAACGGCCGGGCTTCGCGACCAGGTCCAGGCAGCATCCTAGAGCGCGTGCGGTGCCATCCTTCCCGCTATGGCCGAGCCGGCCAGGCGCTCGTCGAAATCGCGTCTTCTACTACTCGATCGCGGTGACCAACGCCGCTCGCGAGGGCGCCAGGCAGGGGACGTATTACGATCCCGCGTCCAACAGCAACTCCTTCGATAGCTACGCGGCGGTCCTGCAGGCGGTCCAGCGGGAGGTCCCCTCGGATGTGACGCTCCAGTTGCCGACATCCGCCCCTCAGCACTGCCTCGCCGGGGCACCCTCGAGCTGGGCGCCCTACTACCCGACGCTGGGAAACACCGGCTATGTCTTCATATGTTTCGACGATAACGAGATAAAGTCGACGGCCGCCCAGAACACCATCCAGGTTCTCATCCTTTACAACTTCGCGCCGGTGACTCCGCTCGCGCAGTTTGTCGGGATGACCAGCATCCATGTAGAGGCGCAGACGACCATGCAGGTGCAGGCACAGCCGTGAAGCATCGGGGAGAGCGCGCCCAGTCGATGGTCGAGATGGCGATGATCGCCCCCATCCTGGTGTTCATCCTGCTCGCGGTCATCGATTTCGGCCGGGCAGCCTATGACTACGCCACCCTCGCCGGCGCCGTGCGAGACGGCGCCCGCAGCGCGATAACCTCCGGTGCCAACCGGCCGACCAACGCCCAGGTGGTGGTGGCCGTGGAGAAGAGCGCCTTCGGCCTGCAACTGGCTCAGGGCTCGTGCGTCAACGACCCAGCGCCGGCTTCGCCCTCGATGTCTGCCAACACGGGTCTCGTATACGTGGGGGCCGGTCCGGACAATTCGGAGACGAACGCGCCGGCCGGTGAGTCGCCGGCTGGCCCGGTGGGGTCCTGCGCAGCGGTCGTTCCCAGCCTGGCGGGTCATTACCAGCTCCAGGTCACGGCCAAGTTCAAGTTCACCCCGCTCACCCCCTTTGCCTCGCAGTTTTTCCCGGGCGGGCTCGTCATGACGGTCAGCAGCACCATGAGCACGGAGTACTGAGTGAACGGGTGGGTGCGCCGGCAGTCCGGCCAGGCAGTCGTCCTGGTGGCGGTTGCCGTTCTCCTGCTGACCGCGATCCTCGCCCTGGCGCTCGATGGAGGCAGCATCTATCTCGACCGGCGGCAGGACCAGAACGCCGCGGACGCAGCCGCCCTGGCCGGCGCCGAGCTGTTGATGGCGGTGCCGGTTAGCTACACCAACATTCACAACCAGGCGATGACCATGCTGCTGCGAAACCTTCCCGGGACCAGCGCCGTCGGTACCATCTGCGAGACCTCCTGCCCGGGCAGCGCCACAATCGGCGCCCCACCGGGCCAGGCCGGCGAGATAGTGCTCGGCGCCGGCTACTGGGTCAAGTTCTCTGTCACGAACTCCTACAACTACCAGGTCACCGTATGGCATACGCATGCGGTGGCGCTGGAGTTCCTGCACGGGTTTGCTTCGACCATCACCCTGTCTGTGCAGGCAACCGCGCAGAACGCCAACCTGCCCTACGCGATCGTCCTGCTGCAGGACCGACCGGAGTACCAGTACTGGCCGAACTTCCAGATCAATGGCGCGCCCGGAGCGGTCGTCCTCCAGGGACCCACGGGGTCGAACCCTGGGGACCGGGGTGGCATATTCTCGAACGAGGGCATCGACCCGGGGAATGGAACGATCTCCTTCAGTCCGTGTCCCGGCGCCACCGCCGGCGACCTCTGGGCGGTCTGGGAGAGCGGCGGGGACCGGACAAAATTGAATCAGCCCGGCGTTCTCAACTGCCCGCAATCGGGCGGCTCCCAACCGCTGGCGGCGACCCACCTGGACTTTCCTAACTACCCGATGCCCGCCCCGCCCGCGGTCAGTTTCAATGGCAAGACCGTCGTCAACGGCACCTCGATCCTTTGCCCAGGCCAGTACACAAATGCCCTCGCGGTCCAGAACAGTGCCACCGGCGTGCTGCTGCCGGGGATCTACGAGATCCAGGCCAATGGGGTTAGCGTGCAGGGAACCCTTCGCACGCTCAAGCATCCAGACGATGACGGCCTGATCGGCCAGGCCACCGGCTGTTCCCTTCCGGACGCGCAGACCGTCACGGCGGCGATGTTCAACGACCCGGGCGTCATCCTCGAGGTCAGGCCCGACAACATGTCGGGTAGCACGATCTGCAACAAGCACATCTTCGCCGCGGCGGCCAATTCAACCATGACCCTGGCGGCGTCCCCGAAGTACTTCAACATCAACATTTACATCGAAGTCATGCCCGGCTGGCAAACCACCTGCACGAATGCTCCGCTCGGCACCAACGTCGTGCGCTTTGCCGGGGGCTCCTGCTACAGCATCGCCGGCATCGTATACGGCCCGGCGGACAACATGGTCATGACCGGCAGTGGCTGCGGAACAGGTGTCGGGCAAGTGGTGGCCTGGACATTGACCGTCAACGGAAACGGCACCCTGAATGAGACCTATAACCCGAATCTGCTTCCCTACATGAAGGGCCTCGTTCAGTAGCAGCCGCGACCTCACCGCGACACGAGTCGCGACTCAGTGACAACATGGCGGCCGTCCTGACGGAGGGTTTCGCGTAATGCTTGGCGTAGGAACGCGTCTTTATGGTTGTGGCTGTGCCAAGCTCGATTCGAGGCAGGTCTGCGCGTGGGCATCACGGCCAGTCACTGGTGGAGTTCGCCCTGGTCGCGCCTCTGCTGACCCTGCTCTTCCTGGGTGCCGTTGACCTGACCCGGGCTT
>VBDY01000067.1 GCA_005882775.1 Chloroflexota bacterium
TGGAGCTATGCAGACTCAGAGGTGGCCGCCGGCGCCGAGGACATCGGGGAAGAGCTCAGCGCACTATCGGCGAATGCTCCTTCGGGGGCCAGCCGCCGACAGCTCAAGGCGGCACGCGACGCGCTCGACGATGGGCTACCGGCGGAAGCGGTCGCGGCCGCTCTCTATCGGGCCCGCGGCGCGGCTTAGCCCTGGGGCTCTGGGCCTTCTGGCTCTGCGCCCTCAGCGGGCTGACCGAGGGAATCGGGCTGGCCGGGAGAATCGGGCTGGCCGGGAGGATCGGGCTGGCGTTGCTCGCCAAAGCGCGGCCGGTCGCCGAAGCGGGGGCGGTCACCGTACCGGGGGCGGTCACCGTACCCGCCCCGGTCTCCATACGCGCCTCGGTCGCCGTAAGCGGCGCCCTGACGCGTGAGTGGCTGAGAGGCCGGCGGGGGACGGTCCACCGCCGTGCGTGTGGCGCTGACTCCGTCGGGAAGGATCGCCACCCGGCGGTGGGGTTCCTCGCCGTGGCTTTCGGTCTTCACGCCTGGCTCCTTCTCGAGCGTGATATGGACGATCCTCCGCTCATAGGCCTGCATCGGGTCCATCACGAGCCGCTCTCCGGTGCGGCGGACGCGCTCCGCCAGCCGGAGCGCCATCTCCTTGACGGTTTCCTCTCGCCGGTTGCGATAGTGCTCGACGTCGACCACTAGGCGTCTTCGGTCGCTGCGGCCCTCATTCAGAATCAGGTTGACCACAGTCTGGAAGGCGCGGAGCGTTTCGCCACGCCATCCGATCAGCAACCCGAGATTTTCCCCGCCGATGTCGATCATCACGGGGTCGTCCGCCTTGCGGATGTAGACCTGGGCCAGGATGCCCATTTTGAGCAGCAGGTCGGCCACCACCTGCCGGGCTTTGCGGGCGTAGGTGTCGCGCAACGTGACACGGACCCTGGCCTCCTCGGGTTGCTCGTCGAGCACCTCGACCTCGACGTTCTCCCGGGCCTCTTCCAGGTTCTCGAGCGCTTTCTCGACGGCTTCGTCGACGGTCTTGCCGCTTGCCTCCACGCTGGTGCTGGTCATGCTGCTCTTGCACCCCCCTTGAGAATGGCTGGAATGGTCAAGGACCCCCATCCCGTGATGAAGTACTGCTGGCCGATCGAAAACAGGTTGCTCACCACCCAGTAGAGAGCAAGCGCGGCCGGAAACTGCAGCGAGATGAAGCCGATGAAGGCCGGCATGATCAGGGTGATGTTCTGGGTCATGGCGGCCTGGGTCGGATCCTGGCCGGCTGCTCCCCCGGCGGGGGTCATCATCTTGGTCTGCACAAAAGTGGTCAGCCCAGCAAGCACCGGCAGGACCAGATAGCCGTTATTGAAAACGCCGGCCTTGAGCGCCAGGTTGCCGATCCAGAGAAAATGCAGGTCCAGGTGCTGCAGACCGTAGGTCGGCGCAGTCTTGGTGAAGCCAAAGATCACCCAGTAGAGGGCGATCAGTATGGGCGCCTGGACCAGGGCCGGGAGACAGCCGCTCATTTGCGAAAGAGGATTGATCCCGTGCTCCCGATAGAGCGCCATCGTCTCCTGGTTGAGCTTTTGGGGGTCCTTCTTGTATTTCTTCCGCAGGGCCGAGAGCTGAGGCGCGATTCGCCGCTGCTCGGCCTGCACCCGCCGGGAGGTCGAGATCTGGTACTGGAAGAGTGGTGAGATGATGAGCTTGATCGCAATCGTCAGGAGGATGATCGCGATCCCGAAGGGCCCAATGCCGTCGGTCAGGGGATTTCCGGCCAGTCCCTTTGTCAGCCAGATCAAACCGGCGGTCATGGGGACTCCGAAGATCGCCCACCAGGCGGTATGGATGGGCAGGAACAGGTCGAACGGGCTGCTCAGGATCGGGAGACCCAGCTTCATGGCACGGGATCCAGTCCGCCCGGATGAAACGGGTGGCAGCGGCCGATGCGCTTCATCGCCATCCACCAGCCCCGCCGCCAGCCGTAGCGCGAGATGGCTTCATAGCCGTATTCGGAGCAGGTGGGCGTGAACCGGCACCGGCTGAAGAGAGCAAAGAAGGGCCCGACCGTCACCCGGTAGACGCGAATCAGCCCCAGGGAGGCAGCCGTCATGGCGTCCTGCGGGTCACGCTCTGGCTCCACAGGGCGCTGAGATCGTCGCGCAGGCGCGCGTACTCCGCTTCGATCGCCGAAGGTCGAGCTACGATGACCACATCCCGTCCCGCCTCGGTGCTTTGCGCCAGCGGGCGCACCAGCTCGCGAAGGCGGCGTTTGATCCTGTTGCGGACGACTGCGTTTCCGAGCTTACGGCTGACTGCGAAGCCGACCCGGGGCCGGCCAAACTCATTATCGCTTACGAAGAGGGCCAGGTATGCACTGCCCGCCCGCCGGCCAGATCGCAGCGCCCGGTCAAAGTCGGCAGTCTTCAGCAGGCGCTGGCGGGGATTCACACATAGCGGCGGCCGCTGGAGGCGGGGGCAACCTTGTGCCGGCCCTTGCGGCGGCGCGCCTTGAGCACCTTCACCCCACCCGGCGACGACATCCGGGCGCGAAAGCCATGCACCTTGCGGCGCTGGCGCTTCTTGGGCTGATTGGTGCGCTTCATTTGGCGTCGGCTAGCTTAGCAAACAGGTGGCCCGACGTTAAGTGAAAACTTGCATTGCAGCGGTGAAATGCATTTGCTATGATTCCGCTGCCCTGGAGAGCTACGGCTCACCACCATCAACAGGTTATGCACACGAGGCTGGGGAGACCTCAAGAGGCTTGTCCACTTTTGTGGGAAGTCTGTGCATAAGCTGCGTCCCAGCTAAGCCGTCCATGGGCCTCCGTTTCCGACTCGCGCGGCTCCGGTCGCGCAGCATCGGGCTCTGCTCTCCAATCAAGCTGTCGTTCTTGTCTGGAGGAGCGTATGAACCCGGAGCAGATCTGGCAAGCGGCTCAGGAAGAGCTGCGCTTTCAGCTCAGTAAACCCAGCTACGAAACCTGGCTGAAGAACGCCTCGCTGCTAGCCCGGGAGAAGAACTCCTTCAAGATCGGGGTCCCCACCAAGCTGGCCAAGGACTGGCTCGAGGACCGCTACTCGGCCGTGATCAAGGAAACCCTGTCCGCGATCGTGTCGAGTGATGTGAACGTGGCCTTTGAGGTGACGGCCGCGGCGGCCGAGCCGAGCCACGGCGGGGGCCGGGACACGGCGGTGGCGGTGGCCGAGGAGCCGCCCGCCGACGAGCCTGCACCGGATGATGCCTCCTTGCTCAACCCCAAGTTTCAGTTTCAGTACTTCGTGGTGGGCAATAATTCACGGTTCGCACATGCCGCCTGCCGGGCGGTCGCGGAGACGCCCGCCAAGGCCTACAACCCGCTCTTCCTCTACGGTGGCGTCGGTCTGGGCAAGACCCACCTGATGCATGCGATCGGGCATGCGGTCCTGGAGAAAAACAAGCGCAGGCGGGTCGCCTACGTCACCAGTGAGACCTTTATGAACGAGATGATCACCGGCATCCAGGCCGGGCGCATGAACGAGTTTCGCACGCGCTACCGGACGGTCGACGTCCTTCTCGTGGATGACATCCAGTTCCTGGCGGGCAAGGACCGGACGCAGGAGGAGTTCTATCACACCTTCAACGCCCTGCACGAGCTGAACCGCCAGATTGTGATCGCGTCCGACCGGCCGCCGAAGGAAATCCCAACGCTCGAGGACCGGCTGCGGTCGCGGTTCCAGTGGGGGCTGATTGCCGACATTCAGGCGGCAGACTTCGAGACCCGAGTCGCCATCCTGAAATCCAAGGTCGGGCCCTACGCAAGGCTGGTGCCGGAGGATGTGCTGTCATTCATCGCCCACAAGGTCCAGAAGAACATCCGCGAACTGGAGGGCGCCCTGATCCGGGTGATCGCGCACGCCTCCCTCAACCACGACACCATCAACGTCGATAGCGCTGCCCGGCTCCTCCAGGATGTGATCCCCTCGACCGAGGCACGCACACTTTCGATGGATACCATCGCCAGGACCGTGGCGAGCTTCTACCACATCTCGATCGAGGAGATGAAAGGAAAGCGCCGCGATAAGCACATCGTGTTCCCACGCCAGGTCGCCATGTTCCTGATCCGCGAAGAGACGGCTTCGTCTCTTCCCGCCATCGGCCAGGCGTTCGGAGGGCGTGACCATACGACCGTCCTCCACTCCTACGAGAAAATCAACACCGAGGTCCGTGAGGACCAGCGCCTGCAGTCCGACCTTCGGAAAATTCGGGAGATGCTCTATTCCCACTGAGGGCTGTGGACAATCCGCGAACGCTACGTGGACAGGGATGAAAGCCTGCCCGGCTGTGGACGGCCAGCCAAAAGATGCACAGGTTCCCCCGCTATAATTGGGCCGGTTTCGAGTTCAAAAGAGGGTATTTCCCCATTCTGCACCGTACTACGGCTACGTCTCTTTTAGAGAAAGCGTCTCCTGATTACCAGGGGTTTGTAGACAAGGGAGCGTAATGAGACTCACCTGCTCCGCCGGCGTCCTCGGTCAGGGTCTTCACGTCGTCTCGCGTGCCGTGTCATCGCGGACCACATTGCCCATTCTCAACAATGTCCTGATGCAGACGGCTGATAACGGTCTGCAGCTGACAGCGACCAACCTCGAAATCGGGATCCGGCAGACGATTCCGGCGCAGGTCCAGGAGGAAGGAGGCATCACCGTCCCGGCTCGGCTGCTGACCGACTTCGTGACCTCGCATCCGGAGGAACCACTCACCATGTCGCTGGACAAGAAGACACAATCGCTGAGCCTGAAGAGTGCCCGGTTCGACGCCACCATTCGGGGGATCGACCCTGCCGACTTTCCGCCGGTGCCGGCTGGCGTCGACGGTCGCAAGGTCAAGGTCGACCAGACCGGATTGCGAGAAGCCATCGAGCAGACCGTGATCGCGGCCTCGACCGATGAAGGCCGGCCTGTCCTGACCGGAGTCTATGTCCAGCTGAACGGGGGCAAGGCGACCCTGGCTGCCACGGATGGCCATCGGCTGGCTGTCAAGACACTTGCGGTCGAAGCCGAGGCCGGTGAGACCGACACCATCGTGGTCCCGGCACGGGCGCTCACGGAGCTCGGCCGGATCCTCAAGACTGGCGAGGAGCGCATCGACGTCACGGTCGGCGCCCAGAAGAACCAGGTCTTCTTCAAGACAGGTGACGTCGAGCTGATGAGCCGGCTGATCGAGGGCACCTATCCCAACTACCAACAGGTGATCCCGGCGCAGAGCACGACCACCATCACGACCAAGACCCAGGACCTGCTCTTCACCACGAAGATGGTCTCGCTGTTCTCGAAGGACGCCGCAAACGTGATCAAGTTCAAGACAGAAGGCGGCAAGCTGACGCTGACCGCGAACACCAGCGAGGTGGGTCAGAACGTGGCCGGCGTCGACGCGAAAATTGACGGGCAGGACCTGCAGGTGGCGTTCAACTCAAAGTACCTGCTGGACGTGCTTGCCATCCTGGGTACGGAAGAAGTGCAGCTTGGTTTCACCGGGCCACTGAACCCAGGGATCATCCGGCCGGTGGGGAAGGATGATTACCTCTACATCATCATGCCGGTTCGGGTTGCGATGTAGCCAGCCCGGACCTGCGCGTTGTTCCTGTCAAACGTCTCACTTTTCGACTTCCGTAACTACGCCGAGTTGGACCTGGCGCTGGAACGCTCCGCCACCGTGCTCTTTGGTGGCAACGCCCAGGGAAAGACCAATCTATTAGAGGCGGTCGCACTGAGCGCGCTGACGCGTTCTCCGCGGACCCAGCAGGCTTCCGAGCTGGTTCGATTCGGTCAGCCGGCTGCTCGCGTCACCTGCCAGGTCCAGGGCGACGCGGGGCCGACCGAGCTCGAGGTACGCGTCAGCATGACCCAGCTGCCGGAAACGACGCGGGCCACCAAACGATTCAGCGTGAACGGACGCGCGCGGCCATCTAGTGACATGCTGGGCACGCTGCGGGTGGTCCTGTTCTGGCCGGACGACCTCCAGCTGATCAAGGGCCCTGGAGAGGGACGCCGGCGGTTCCTGAACACGCTGCTCTCACAACTCGACCGGTCGCACGCGCGCGAGCTGAATCGATACCAACACCTCCTCGAGCAGCGGAACGCCCTGCTCCGGGCGGTCCGCGATGGCCGTCAGCCGGTGGGAGACCTGGACTACTGGACGGCGAACCTGGCGCTGGCGGGCGCCGCCATCATGGTGGATCGCCAACGCCGTCTCCTGGAGATCCAGCCGGTGGCCGCCGCCTTCCACCGGGAGCTGACTGACGACCAGGAGCGCCTCGACCTGCGCTACCGGCCGGCGGGGGCCCGGATCGGAGAGGCTCCGATCGAGCTCGTCGCCCAGCAACTCCAGGCGGCCATGGCCGATTCCCGGGACGAGGAGATTGCACGCGGACAGACAGCTGTCGGACCGCAGCGCGACGATGTCGAGGTATGGCTAGACGACCGCGAGGCGCGCCTGTACGCCAGCCAGGGTCAGCAGCGCACGGCGGTGCTCAGCCTGAAGCTGGCCGAGCTTCACTACCTGGCGGAGGCCACCGGCGAGCAGCCGGTCCTCCTCCTGGATGACGTGATGTCCGAGCTCGACCCGGCCCGACGGGAGCGGCTGCTGGCGGCGCTCGAGCCCGGACCGCAGGCGCTGATCACCGCCGCTGACCTGGACGACCTTCCGAAAAGCATCGTCGACCGGGCCGCCGTTTTCCGGGTGGAGGGAGGCAGCGTCCATGCGTAGCCTCGCCGCGGCCCTGCCCGCGGCCCTGAAGTCACTCGGCATCCAGCGGCGGACCCGGGCGGCCCAGGCACTCTGGGCATGGCCCCAGGTGGTCGGACCCATGCTTTCCGGGGAGACCACCGCGCTCAGGCTGACCGGCGGCACCCTCTGGGTGACTGCCAGCAGCACGCCTCTGGCCCATCAGCTCCACCTGGAGCAGCCTCAACTGATCGAACGTCTCAATGCCATGATCGGGGCTCCGGCCGTCAAGGAGATCCGCTACCTGCAGGCGCGGCCGCGTACATGATCGCGGACGCGGGCGTTCTCAACGAGCAACAGCGGATTGCGGTGGCTCACGCCGGGGGCCCGCTGCTGATCGTTGCCGGGGCGGGTACGGGCAAGACCCGGGTCCTGGTGGAGCGGTACCGCAGGCTTCGGCAGGAAGGAGTCCCGGCCGAGCACATCCTCCTTCTCACCTTCACGGAGAAAGCCGCCCGCGAGATCCTGGACCGGGTGGAGCGTGAGGACTGGCTGCCCGCCGGCGAGCGGTGGGTGATGACGTACCACGCCTTTGCCCAGCGATTTATCCAGGAAGAGGGCTGGCTACTCAACATCCCGCGCACCTTTCGGATCATCTCCCCGGTACGCGAGTGGGAATTGATGCGCGACGTCTTGCTAGCCCTTCGGCCGCCGCACCTCTTCCACGCCCAGCGGCCCCATGACCGGATTCCCGAGCTCTTGAAGCTGATCGAGCGTGCGAAACAAGAGCTCGTCTCGCCTGAGGAGTTCTCCGCGTGGGCCGCGGGCGCTCGAGCCATGCCGGACACGGTGGTTCCTCCCGGGGTGGCAGATGCGCTGGCAGATCCGCTGGTCGCCGCCCAGGCGGAGGCGGCCGGTGTCTACGCCGAATACCAGCGGCGCATGCTCGCCGAGGGCCGTCTCGATTTCGACGACACGATCTTCTACACCGTCCGCGTGCTGATGCAGGAGCCCGCGGTCCTGCGACGGCAGGCTGAGCATTTCGAGCACATCATGGTTGACGAGTTCCAGGACACCAACTTCGCGCAGAGCCGGCTGATAGAGCTGCTGGCAGGCGACTCGAGGAACCTGTGTGTAGTTGGGGACGATGACCAGAGTATCTACAAGTTT
>VBDY01000145.1 GCA_005882775.1 Chloroflexota bacterium
CAACCCCGGCCCCCCTAAGATCCCCGAACAGGCTGTTGGTGCTGTCATTGTTCGTGAACATCACGGCCCGCCTTCCCGGGGCAACTGCGTATCGGTTCAGGTATGTGCGCACCGCTCCTGCCAGCAGGATGCCAGGCCGGTCGTTGTTGGCGAAGACGAGGGGCCTTTCGTGGGCGCCTGTCGCCAGGACGACCTGTCTGGCTCGGATTTGCCAGAGTCGTCCGCCGCCGGTTTTACGTTGGGCGATCATGACCAGGTTCTGGTCGTAGTAACCGTAAGCTGTCGCCCGGTCAAGAAGCCGCACCTCGGCCATCGAGCGCAGGGCGGCAACCGTCTCATCCAACCAACCATTGCCGGGCGCGCTGAGCAACCTGCCGCCAAGCTCCGCCTGCTCGTCCACCAGGATCACCCGATCGCCGGTTGAGGCGGCCGCCTGCGCTGCGGTCAGGCCCGCCCGACCGCCTCCGACCACCAGCACTTCGCAGTGC
>VBDY01000146.1 GCA_005882775.1 Chloroflexota bacterium
TACTGCCTCCAGCCCATCGACGAGCTCCACCTGGGTGGCGCGGACCATCGGCTCTAATCCGGCCTGCACCAGCGCATTGGGCTCCTCGACGCCAGCGGCCAAGATACCTCGGGGGCGACCGAGGGTGACACTTCTGGCGACCACCCGCACGTCGTTCGCCAGCAGCGCGGAGGCGAGCGTGTCGCCGGCAAAGCCCTTGTAGGCCTCGCCATTGAAGGTGAAGCGCAGCGGTCGGGAGCGGTCGATGCGTCCACCGGCCTTGAGCCTGCTCACGTGACTATCTCGTGAGTCGCCGTGTCACGCACCAGGTTGAACCAGCGCCGGCAACCGGCGGCATGGTACCAGCGTTCCGGAAACCGGCCCTTCGGATTGGGCCGGAAGAACAGGTAGCCTGCCCAGGCCTGGTCATCGACCGAGCCTGGGTCTTTCGGGTAGGCGACGTCGGCGGCGCCCCCGTACTTGAACTCGGCGTCTTCGCGGTCGCCGCACCAGGGGCACGGGATCAGCATCTCAGTGGGCCACCGCAGCGGCACCGTGTTCGTCGATCAACGCCCCTGTGGTGAACCGGTCCAGGCTGAAGGCCGCGTTCAGGGGGTGCGGCGCGCCGTTCGCGATGGTGTGGGCGTAGACCCAACCCGCCCCCGGCGTTGCTTTGAACCCGCCCGTGCCCCAGCCGCAATTGACAAACAGGTTCTCGATCGGGGTCAGGCCGAGGATGGGTGAGGCATCGGGCGAGACGTCCACGATCCCGCCCCAGGTCCGGACGACGTGTACCCGGCTGAAGACAGGGAAGAGCTCCAGGGCGGCCGCCAGCTGGTACTCGATCACGTGCGGCGATCCCCGCTGGGCATAAGAGTTGTAGGGGTCTATGCCGGCACCCATGACCAGCTCCCCCTTGTGCGCCTGGCTCACGTAGACGTGCACGGCCCCGGACATCACAACACAGTTCAAGATTGGTTCGAGCAGCTCGGAGACCAGCGCCTGGAGTGGGTGGCTCTGGATTGGGAGGCCGACGCCGACCATGGACGCCAGCACGCTGGAATGACCGGCGGCGCAGAGAGCGACCTTCCCCGCCGCGATCCGGCCGCGGCTGGTGCGGACACCGACCACCCGGTCCCCTTGAAGGTCGAACCCGGTGACCTCGCAGCCCTGGAGCATGTCGACGCCGAGCTCATCCGCCTTGCGCGCGTACGCCCAGGCCACGAAGTCATGCTTGGCGATCCCGCCGCGCCGCTGGAGCGTTGCCCCCATCACCGGGTAGCGGATCTCCGCGGACAGGTTGACGATCGGGCAAAACTCCTTGACCTGGTCGGGGGTGAGCCACTCGGCATCGATGCCGTTCAGGCGGTTGGCGTTCACCCGCCGCAACCCCTCCCTCACGTCGGGAAGGCTGTGGGCGAGGTTGAGGACGCCCCGCTGGCTGAACTGGATGTCGTAGTCGAGGTCGTCTTTGAGCCCCTCCCAGAGTTTGAGCGAGTGCTCGTAGATTCCGGCGCTTTCGTCCCACAGGTAGTTGGAGCGGATGATGGTGGTGTTTCGGGCCATGTTGCCTCCGGCCAGCCAGCCTCGCTCGAGTACGGCGACGTTGCGTAATCCGTGGTTGCGGGCCAGGTAGTAGGCGGTGGCCAGACCGTGGCCGCCCCCGCCGATGATGACCACGTCGTAAGAGGGCTTCGGATCGGGGTTGCGCCACAGGCGCTCCGGATGCTGAGCTGGTTCGGCCAACCCCTCTCGCCGCATCCGCCCAATATATATAAGGTATATGGTCACCCAGCTCCGGGGAGATTGGTGGCGGACCTGGTTCGGTCCGCACTATTTGGACGTCTACGACGATTACCTCAAGGAACGGACGCCGGTCGAGGTCGATCAGATCGAGGCGCTTTTGAGGCTGAGCCCCGGGAGCGCGATCCTGGACCTGGGGTGCGGCCAGGGCCGGCACGTGATCGAGCTGGCGCAGCGCGGATACCGGGTCACAGGTCTCGATCTGTCCCCCTACCTGCTGAGCGTGGCCCGGGAGCGGGCAACGGCCGCCGGCGTCACTGCCGAATGGGTGGAGGCTGACATGCGCCAGGCCCCCAGAGATCGGGCCTACGACCTGGTCCTCAGCCTGTTCACCAGCTTCGGGTATTTCGAAGACGACGCCGACAACGACGCGGTGCTCCGAGCTGTGGTCGACGCGCTTGCGCCCGGCGGCCGGATGCTGCTGGAGATCCTCAACGGTGACCGGGCTGTCAAGCAGTTCCGGGAGCGCGAGTGGTTTCCCGTCGGCCAGCTGACCGTGCTCGAGGAACGGACACTCGATCCGCGAAGGAACCGGCTCACCGTCCGGCGCACCGTCGTGCGATCGGGAGAGCGGGAAACGAGCTACCACTCCATCCGGCTTTACCGCGGTCCAGAAATCCGGCAGCGCCTCCGGGCGGCCGGCTTCGCCGAGGTTCGGCTGCTCGGTGACTGGGACGGCTCCCCACTACGCGATCAGAGCGACCGTATCATCGCCGTCAGTCAGAAGCCGATCTAGCCCGCTCAGAGCCGGGCGTCGCCTGAGTTCACATTGAATACAGTTTTGGCTATACTTCTGGCCAACATGGACGTGGCGCGTCAGAGGGGGTGCAACATACTTGTCGGAGATCAAGGTCCGGGAGAACGAGACCTTCGAGAGCGCCCTACGCCGCTTCAATAAGAAGATCAAGCAGAATGGCGTGCTATCCGAGGTGCGCCGCCGTGAGCACTACGAAAAGCCGAGCGTGAAGCGCAAGAAGAAGCTCGCTGCAGCGCGTAAACGAAAGGCCCGCTCCGCCTAGGAGGCCTAACCCGAGCCGACCGGAAATAATCAGATGAAGGAACGCAGCGCGTTTGCCGCGGCCCAGCTCCGCCGGCGCCTTCGTCTCCTGATGCGCGACTGGCGCAGTGCCACCATCGGGGGCGGGCGTCGGTGGCTGCACGTGCGGGCTGCCGCAATCACGCTCCTGATCGCCCTGGCCACGGCCCTGGTGGTCGCCCAGAACCTGCTGCCCTACCAGCTGAACATGCGGCCCGGCGACGTTGCGAATCGCGACGTGAACTCACCGCGCTCGGTGAAGTACGAAAGCGTGATCAAGACGCAGGAAGCGCGGACGGCGGCCGCCGCCCGGATCCCGGATCAATTCGACACTGCAGTGGCGGCGCAGCAGGTGCAGGCGTTGCAGACACTCGGCTCGAAGGTATCCGATCTCCGACAGTCAAGGTCGTCGGGGCCCGACCGCGCGGCCGAGCTGAGCCTCCTCGAGCCCCAGCTCTCCGACGCAGAGCGCGTCTACCTCCTCCAGGCGGATTCGGCTACGGTCGCCAGCGTTTTCAAAAACGCCGAGGACATTCTCCAGGCCCTGATGACCAGCGGCATCAAGCCGGAAACCCGCAACAGTGCCGCGGATACTGCGGTTACCCGGGCCAACGCCCTCGGGCTCGACCGGTCGGGAGCCTCCGCCGTCGCCAGCCTGGTACGCGATTATCTGCGTCCGAATTATCAGTCGAGCGAGACCGCCACCAAGCGGCAGCAGGCCCAGGATGCGGTCCCGCCCGTCTTCGCCACCGTGGCCAGCGGCGAGACCATCATCCGTAAGGGTGACGTGGTCACGCCCTTCCAGCTCGAGGAAGCTCAACAGGTCGGGTTGCTTGCCCCGCGCGCCGACTGGTCTCGAATCATGGCGACGCTGATCCTGGTGCTCGTTCTCTTCGCCCTGGCCCTCGGATACCTCATCCAGTTTCGGCCGGGCATCACACGTGACCCGCGCCAGCTCTTGATGCTGGGTGGGCTGGTGCTGGCCATTGTCCTGATCGCCAAGGTGGTGGTGCCGATTGACCCCCGAGCCCAGTACGCCGTGCCCATGGCGGCGGTGCCGCTCCTGGTGGCTGAGCTGATGGACACGGGTCTCGGGATCGTGGTGGCCTTTGCCGTTGGTCTGCTTACCGGGATCGTGGCCGACAATGTGCTGGAGCTGACCCTGATCGGTTTCTTTGGTGGCGCGGCCGGGGCCATCTACATCCATCGCCTGGAACGGCTCGGGCAGTGGGTCACCGCCGGCGCGCTGGTCGCGGGAGCACAATTTGCGACCGTCGTTTCGCTCGAGCTGATCCAGTCACACCTGTCCTTGAATGACATCCTGTCCCTGGGGGCGATCGCGGCCAGCGGCGGTGTGGTGGCGGCGCTGATCGCTGCCGGCTCTGTGAGCTTCCTCGGTGACTTGATCCAGGTGGTGACGCCCATGAAGTTGATGGAGTTGATGGCGCCCAACAACCCCCTGCTTCGCCGCCTGATGGTGTCCGCGCCGGGGACCTATAACCATTCCATCGTGGCTGCAAACCTGGCCGAGGCGGCGGCCGAAGCGGCCGGCGCGAACGCCGTTATGGCGCGAGTCGGCTGCTACTTCCATGACATCGGCAAGATCCGCCGGCCCCACTTCTTCGTGGAGAACCAGGCGGACATCGGGAACATCCACGAAAACCTGTCCCCGACCACGAGCTCAGACATCCTGAATGCGCACGTGACCGAAGGTGTTGCGCTCCTCAAGCAGTACCGGTTTCCGACCGCCATCCAGGAGATCGTGCAGCAACACCAGGGGACCACCGTGAAGAAGTATTTCTACCGGCAGGCGCTCGCCCAGGGCCTCGAGGTGCGCGAGGAGGACTTCCGCTATCCGGGGCCGCGCCCTCGCTCCAAGGAGGCGGCCATCGTGATGATGGCGGACACGGTCGAGGCCTCCACCCGGACCCTCAAGGACCGAAGCACGGAAGGCATCCGGGATCACGTGCACCGGATGATCCAGGGGTTCGTGCGCGACGGCCAGCTCGACGAGTGCGAACTGTCGTTTTCCGACCTCCGAAAGATGGAGGACGCCTTCTCCAACATGGTGGTCAGCATCTATCACGCACGGATCGAGTACCCGGCTGCCCTTCCCGCTGAGGCCCGGCCGGGGGTGGGGGCCGCCGTAGACACGACTGGTGGCGGCCACGACGGTACGATCGACGAGGACGACAAGACCATCCCGCTTCCTGGGCGTCGCGCGGAAGTCTAACCCGCGGCGGCCGGCGTCTGGACGTCGACAACCAGCCGGGTCGGTCCGCTCAGCTCCAGCACCCGCAGGCAAGACGCGGAGGCCAGGCCGACGCCGAAGCTGACCACGCGCTCGAAGTTGCCAATGTTGCGGACTTCGAGCATTACCGGCAGTAAGGGATGCTGGTCCTCGCGGATAGCGGCGGATAGGTCTACTCCGCGGAAGGTTAGCTTCAACCCCGCCGTGCCATTCAGACTGACTGGTTGGCCTCTTGCGTCCCTGACGAACCCGGCGGTGCTCTGCGCGGCGACGGTGTAGGCAGGCAGGGCGCCCACAAACTCGAAGGTGATTCGGTCGTATCCCGGGTGATGGGCCGCCCTGACCGCCACCAGCTGGGAGGAAGCCGAGAACGAGCCACCCGCGTGGTCGCTGCAGCCGAACGGCCCCGGCTCCAGGGCGGTCGGGGAGGAGGGGGGAGAGGCGGTCGGCGGGAGGGTGGCGGTCACAGCAGTGGGCGCGGGAAGCCGGCCGGCCGGGGCCCGGCCGCCGGCGCGACTGGCGCCGGCGCCATAGGCGAGCAGGCCGGCAAAGAGGAGCAGGCCACATGCCATGGCGAGCTGAGGCACGATCGCAAAGCCGCGGCGAGACTCGGACCCCTGGCGCATCCGAAGCGTCAGGGCGTGGGGAAGCACCCGGACCGCCCCGGCTTCCCGGTGGAGGTGCTCGCGCAGCTTGCGCTCGAACCGGCTGGGCATGCTACGTAAAAGACGCCGGGCGGACCTCGGGCGGGTGAAGCCGGCCGCCTGTAGCGTCCCGGCAACGGCGTTTTTGCAGTCTTGAGAAGCTGCTGCAACCGCCGGCTGTCGCCAGCACGGTTCCCGATCGGGCCGCGTTATTGATGGTATGGATGCCTGGGCCTACATGGTCATGACGCTCTACGCCGTTTCGGGAGCTGCGATCGTGCTCGGCGCGTACGTCGCCCTGAGTGGCCGGATTCCCCGGACCGTCTGGCGCAAGGCGTCGCCCGAACCGCGGAGCCGAACTCGGGCACAGGGCAGCGGCATGGTGCTGATCGGCGGCTTGCTCCTGCTGAGCACGGTCGCCGTGGATCTTGGAACCCATTCCCTGGTGCGCCCGTACTGGGTACTGCTCGTCTGGGTGGCGCTGCTCGGCGCTCTGCTCGGGATCCGGTACATGACCGGCCGCAGCCAGCGCGCCACGTCCTAACCGGATAGGCCCGCCCCCACCGGCGCGGTTTACCATACAGGCGTGCTCATCCAGATGAGCCGCTGGGGCCCAGCCGCACTTGCCGCCGGCGTCGACCTGGATGGCGTCCAGGACGCTCTTCGGGAGGGCGCGCGGTTGCTCGAGGTCCCCGAGGACAGCATGGCGGTGCTGACGCTGACCAACGACGCGCATCTACAGGAGTACAACCGGCGCTATCGCGGCATCGACGAGCCAACCGACGTGCTCGCCTTTGCGGCTCGGGAGAAACCCCTGGACCAGCGCTTCCAGGCGCCTCCCGGGACCGAGCACTGGCTGGGCGACATCGTGATCTCGTTAACCCGCGCGCGAGAGCAAGCGCACCTGGCCGGCCACCCTATCAATCAGGAAGTCCGAATGCTCGCGGTCCATGGATTCCTCCACCTGCTCGGATACGACCACGCCCAACCACGCGAAGAACGCGCCATGACGGCCCTGACCACCCGAATTCTGAACAGCCCGGCATGAGCCGCCGGCCGGCCGGCGATGACTTCGAGTCGCAACCTCTCGGAACGCCTGAACGGGCTCGCCACATCGACCTCCGCCGCACCCTGTACAGCTTCCGGCATGCCGGGCGCGGCTTTGCCTGGGCGCTGTCGTCACAGGCCAACCTTCGTTTCCATTTCCTGGCGGCGGCGCTGGTCCTGATTCTCGCCGCGCTCTTCCGGTTCACTGCGCTCGAATTCGTGGGGCTGGTCCTCTGTTTTGCGATCGTGATTGCCCTGGAGCTTTTCAACACGGCCTTTGAGGTGTTGATCGACCACGCCTGGCCCGAGCGTCATCCGATGGTCGGGCGGGCCAAGGACGTGGCGGCTGCTGCGGTCATGCTGGCGGCTACCGGGACTGCCCTGGTGGGCATCCTGCTCTTCGCTCGGCACATCTTTCATCTGGTGTGACCGGGGCGCGAACGCTTGTGTTGGAAGCGCTCAACGCCATCGCTGAACGGGATTGGGAACGGCTGGCATCCACTCTTCACGAGGACGTGGTCCACCTCACCCCTGGTGTGCCGGCTCCCATCGTGGGACGGGAGGGGTTCATCAGAGTGACACGCGACGCCGTCCTCCGGACGCCCGATGTCCGGTTTGACCTGGAGCGCGTGGTGGAGGAGGGCTTGACCGTTGTGGTGGTCGGCGAGTGGCGATACACGAGCCCCGCCGGTCCCGTCCGCCAGCCATCCGTCAGCGTGGTCGAGATCGAGGACGGACTGATCCGGCGCGACACCGAGTACTTCGGCCTGGCAATGTAGGCCCGGCGGCCCCGTTACATACCGGTGGCCGGCCGGATCGCGGTGATCGAGGACGACAGCCCAACCCGGGATTACGTGGTCCGGGCCCTGGAGGGGGCAGGCTTCACCGTCGATGCGGTGGCTCAGGGGGCGGAGGGCGTGGCCCTGGTCGAGCGGGAACACCCCGACCTGGTCCTGCTCGACCTGATGATGCCGGGCGTGACCGGGTATCAGGTCTGCGAGCGGATCCGCAAGGGTCCTGCCAGCCACACCCAGATCGTGGTGATGAGCGTGCTCGAGGGAGTGGAGGAGAAGGTAAAGGCGCTCGAGCTTGGCGCCGACGACTATCTGGTCAAGCCGGTTGCCACCGCCGAGCTGCTCGCCAGGGTCAGATCGATGATCGGTCGGGGCGAGCGACTTCGCCAGGAAGGGGCGCGCACGAACGGCCGGTTGGTCGCCCTCGCCGGGGCCAAGGGCGGGATCGGGACCAGCACGGTGGCGGTCAACCTGGCCGCAGCTCATGGGATGAAAAAGGCGCACTCGGTGGTCCTCGCCGACCTGGCGGTGCCGGTCGGGACGCTCGGGATAATGCTGGGCCTCCCCATCCCGGAGAAATGGGTCTGGCGCGAGTTTGTGATGGACGGCGCCGCCAGTGTCCACCGCCTCTCCTCGTATCTGATGCGGTCGCCGAACGCTCCACTACGGTTGCTCCCGGGGGTCAGACAGGGGTCACCCTATCGCGACGTCCAGCCGGAAGCGGTCAGCGCCTTTGCCACGGCTCTGCGCGGATTAGCCGACTTCGTGGTGGTGGAATTAGGAAATCAGCCGTCGCCGTTCGTACCGCCCGTCCTCCGGCAGGCCGATGCCATCCTGGTGGTGGTTGAGCCGGAGGTGGTTTCGGTGGAGCTATCCGCCCACCTGATCGACCGCCTGCACAAAGGCGGGATTCTCCCCGACCGCATTCGTCTGGTGATTTCCAACCCCCACGGCAGCCTGCAGCTAAGTCGCTCCGAGGTGATCACCGCACTCAAGACCGAGGTGGTGGCGGCCATCCCCTACCAGCGGGACGAGTTCTCGGCCGCCAGCAAGCGTCGTGTGCCTCTGGTCGTCCAGCAACCACAGAGCACCGCGGCCAGCCAGTTCGAAGAGCTCTCGCGGGCGATGGCGCAGGTCTGATCAGCCCTGGTTGTACTCGGTCATGGCGCGGTCGAGTCCATTTTGGATGGCGAACACCACGGCCTGACTGACACGCTCGGTGATGGCCGGGAGCCGCACGCGCTCGCCTTCGCTGAACTCTCCGAGCACGTGGTCGATCCCATTGCCCACCGGCCGGTCGACTCCGACTCGAAACCTGGCGAACGCGCGCGATCCGAAGGCTTCGATCAGGGAGTCGACCCCGTGATGCCCGGCCGATCCGCCGTCCTTACGAATGCGCAGTCGGCCGAAGGGGAGGTCGATGTCGTCGTGCAGGACCAGGACGCGTTCCAGGTCCACCCGGTATTTGGTCCGAAGTGCTCTGGCGGCCAGGCCGGAGAGGTTCATCATCGTCTGGGGCTTCGCCAGGATGAGCTCGTGGCTGCCCAGCCGGAGCCGTGCGGTCAGCGATCGCGCTTCTCGGTTGCTGGCCCGTACGCCGTGGCTCTCCGCGAGTGCATCGACGCACAGGAAACCGATGTTATGGCGCGAGCCTCTGTATTCGGAACCCGGGTTGCCCAGGCCGAGCACGAGCCAGCGCTCCGTGGCCGGTTCAGACGGTTTGCGACGGAACATCGCCAGTAGGGTATCCAACCAGAGGTCGCAAAGTCGCGCCGGCTGCTGCCGTTGCACCCGGGATGTCTTTCTCCGACCTGCGGCCCGCCGCCAGACGGCTGCTGCTTCTCACCTGGGCGGCCGGAGCGTTGTCACTCTTCGCCATCACCATCCGTTCTCTCGTCAACGACACCCCTTATCCGGCGCCCTGGGCCTGGCTCAGCTTCCTGGGCATGATGGTCATCGAGGACCTTGTCTCGGGCTCTGGTGAGGATGCCCGATGGGCAGCTCTGCCCAGGCTGACCCTCTTTGCCGCCATCATCGTCTTTCGGCGGCACCCGGAAATCACCATGCTGCTGGCGCTTGCCGCGGGTCCGCTGGCCAGCATGATCAAGCGGCAGTCATGGTTTGTCGAAGTCAGCGCGGGGGCGCAGTGGGTAGTTGCGGCCGCCCTGGGCGCGGCCGCCTTTAGAACCGCCGGCTTCGCCGACACGCCCCACTTCGTGATCGCCACTCTCGTGGCGGCCCTGGCGATGTTCCTCTGCGGTCCGCTGCTGTCGAGCGCGGTGCAAGCCGCAGAGACGGACACTGCCTTTGGGCGCCTCCTGTTCAAGCAGGTTGGCCCCTATGTCCTGATGACCGCCCTGGGGGCCGGGCTGGCGCTCGCCTGGCGGACCGCCGGCTGGCAGGGCGATGCTCTCAAGGTGGGGGAGCTGGCCGTGGTCGGTCTGCTGGGCGTATTCATCGGCTTTATCTTCGGCGGTGAGCTGAGCCGCTTCGAGGCAAATGTGCGCAGGCTCGCGAACTGGCGCGCGGTTGCCGTCGCTTCATTGGTGGGCCTGGTCATCGTGTTCGCCATGCCCGGTCTTGCTTTCGTGCCCGGAATTGTCGTGGTGGTGGCCATGGGGGGTTGGGCGGTTCACAAGCGGGTACCGGGCGCCATCTGCGGAGCGCTGGGAGGGTTGAGTAACGTCGCCGCGGTCGCATTCAACGGCGGCCGGATGCCGGTCGTGGTGCCAGGGCCCGATCGCGCGGGAGACTTCACGGACAGCAGCCACACGGCCCTGACTGCGGCGACCAGGCTCAGCTGGCTCGCCGACCGATTTCCGATGCCGGTCTTTCCCGGGGTGGCCAGCCCGGGCGATGCGCTCGTGATGCTGGGCATGGTCTGGCTGATAGTCGATATGATGCTGCGCCGCCCGCGGACCGGTGATGCCGCGGAGGAGCTCAGCCCGGTTGCAGCCTAGGCGAGCGTTTGATATCGCAATTCGGCTGGTAAGCTGAATTCGTACGCCCCGCCGCTTGGCCGCGGGCGCGTTTTTGCGTGTTCACGGAGAAATGACCGACACCCTGCTCGAGCTGATCGACCGCACACACGGGCCGGCCACCGTGCGTGAATGGTGGCAGTCTGGCGGCTCGCCGCTGCGGGCCCACGGCCTGCCCCCGAGCGCCGTGCCCGTGTTCCTGTCGTGGCTGTCCCAGCGCTCGAGACGTCCGGTGCTGGCGCTGCTGGCTGACCCCGAGGCAACTTTCTCCGATAGCCAGAGCTGGCTCTCACCGCGCGCCGTCGTATTTCCTGCAGTCGAGACCCTGCCCTTCGACAGGCTCGCACCCGACGAGGAAACAGTCCGCCGGCGGCTCGAGGCGATCGACGCTCTTGGCCAGGGAGGACCAATCGTGTGCTTCAGCTCGTGGACCGCGCTCACCCGGCCGACGCTCAGCCGGGAGGCGCTTCGACGCTGGACCTTCACCCTCAAGCCGGGCGACCGGCAGCCGCTGAGCGAGCTGACCGCTCGGTTGGTCGTGCTCGGTTACCGTCGCGAGCCGCTGGTCCAGTCGCGAGGCGAGTTCAGCCTGCGCGGCGGCATCCTCGATATCTTTCCTCCGGACCTGCGCCGTCCGGTCAGGGCGGAATATTTCGGGGACGACCTGGAGTCGCTTCGTGAATTCGAGCTGGAGTCTCAGGGGTCGGTGGGTAGCGTTGCCCAGCTTCGGGTGTTGCCTGCCGCGGAGGTCCTCCTGACTCCGCAGGCGGTCCAGCTCGCCGAGGCGTCGCTGGCGGATCTCGACCTCAACGGCACGCTCGCCGAGGTGCGCGACGACTGGACGGCGGACGTCGAGCGGTTGCGCGCGGGCGCGTACTTCGATGGCGTCGAGGGCTTTCAGTCGTACCTCGAACCGGACCAACCTACCCTGTTCGATCACCTGCCTGCCGACGCCATCCTGGTGCTGGTCGACAGCGCCCGCAACCTGCGGCTTGCCGAGCAGCGGGAACAGGAGCTTGCCGACCTGGTCGCCGTCGAGGTCGACCGCGGAGAGCTTCCGCGCAACCTTCGGTCTGGACTCGTCGATATCACACAACTGCAGGCGCGGGTTGGGTCGTGGCTCTCCCTCGAGGTAGTGCAGGGGGAGGATGTCGCCACCCTGGACCTGGGCTTTCGGCCAGTCGACGCCTACGCCGGACGCATCGATCAGTTTGCCGAGCAGGTGCGCCTCCTGAGCCGAGCCAAGGGTCGGGTGCTGGTGGCCACCCAGCAAGAGCGGCGGCTGCGCGAGCTGCTGGAGGACCGTGATCTCTATCCTGCGGCGGGGCTGTTCGTCGCCGGCCAGACCGAGCTGACGCCGGGTTTGATCGTGCTCGGCAACCAGCCGGTCGCCCAGGGGTTTGGCATTCCCGAGGTGCAGCTCGAGGTCTACGGTGACAGCGACCTGTTTGGCGGTTTGCGGCAGCGGGTTCGGCGCGGCGTCGTACGGGCGCGATCCACCACCTGGGAGCTGGATTTTGCCCCCGGCGACCTGGTGGTGCATGTCGACCATGGCATCGGCCGGTTTGCGGGGATGCGCTTGATCGGCGAGGGCGGGCAGGCCCGCGAGTACATGCACCTCGAGTACGCGGATGGAGACCGGTTGTTCGTGCCCGTGGAGCACCTCGATCGGGTGCAGAAATACGTTGGCGGCGGCGATGCTCAGCCCCGGCTTCAGCGGCTCGGTTCGGGTGAGTGGGATCGAGCCAAGCGAAAGGTGCGCGAGTCGGTCGAAGAGGTGGCTCGTGACCTGCTGGATCTCTATTCAAAGCGCCAGCTGGTCGAGGGACATGCCTACTCCGCGGATGGACCATGGCAGCAGGAGCTCGAGCAGTCGTTTCCATACGAGGAGACCCCCGACCAGGTGCGGGTCATGGAAGAGATCAAGGCTGACATGGAGGACTCGCGCCCGATGGATCGTCTCCTGTGCGGTGATGTCGGGTTCGGCAAGACGGAGCTGGCCGTGCGCGCGGCTTTCAAAGCGGTGATCGATTCCAAGCAGGTGGCCATCCTGGTGCCGACCACGGTGCTGGCGCAGCAGCACTATATGACCTTTGTCGAGCGGCTCCGGCCGTTTCCGATGCGGGTGGAGATGCTCTCGAGATTCCGCACCGAGACGCAGGCCGCCGACGTGCTACGACGCCTGCGGACGGGCGAGGTCGACATCGTGATCGGGACCCACCGTCTGCTTCAGAAGGATGTGCAGTTTCGAGACCTGGGGCTGGTGATTCTCGACGAGGAGCAACGGTTTGGCGTGATGCAGAAGGAGAAGCTCAAGCAGCTCCGCGCATCCGTCGACGTGCTCTCCCTGTCGGCCACTCCCATCCCGCGCACCCTCCATATGTCCCTGGCGGGCATCCGGGACCTATCGGTTATCCAGACGCCCCCGGAGGAGCGGCTGCCGATCAAGACCTTTGTCACCGCCGACGATGACGACCTGATCAAGGAGGTCATCCAGCGGGAGCTGCAACGCGGGGGGCAGGTCTTCTACGTCTACAACCGTGTGCAAACGATCAAGAAGGCTGAGGAGCGGGTCAAACGTTTGGTGCCGCATGCCCGGGTCGTGGTTGGCCACGGCCAGATGCCCGAGCACCAGCTGGCCGAGGTGATGCTGAAGTTCGTGAAGGGCGAGGCAGACGTCCTGGTCTGCTCGACCATCATCGAGTCGGGCCTGGATATATCGAACGCGAACACGATCGTCGTGGTCGATTCGCACCGGATGGGACTGGCCCAGCTCTATCAGCTGCGGGGGCGCGTCGGCCGGGCCGGGCAGCGCGCATACGCCTATTTCCTCTACAACCCGACCAGGTCGTTCACCGAGTCTGCCGACAAGCGGCTGGATGTGATCTCCGAGCTGCACGACCTTGGCTCCGGGTTCAAGCTGGCGCTCAAGGACCTGGAGATCCGCGGCGCCGGCAACCTCTTAGGGGTGGAGCAGCACGGCGCGATCGCGGCGGTCGGCCTCGAGCTTTACAACTCCATGTTGCGTGAGGCCGTCGAGTCGCAGCGCACCGGCATCCCGGTCGAGGCGCCCTCGACTCTCACCCTGGACCTCCCCCTGGAGCACTTCCTCCCCCGCGAGTACGTGCCCGACGAGAAGCTGCGCCTGCAGGTCTATCAGGACCTGGCAGCGGTGGAAGATGAGGATGGACTCGAAGCCGCCGAGCGCAACCTGGCTGACCGGTTTGGCAAGCCGCCCGCGCCGGTTCGCAACCTCCTGTTCGCCCTCCGGGTGAAGCAGCTGGCGCGTCGCGCCGGGCTGACCGCCATCGAGACCGACGGCGAGTGGCTGGTGCTGCGGTTATCAGCGGGTTGGGGTGGCGACGAGCGCCGAATCGAGGCGCAGTTCCGGTCGATTCTGCACGTCCGCTTCGGCAAGGTGCGCATCTCCTTGCGGCAGGCGGGCAGTCAGTGGAAGGAGCGGCTGCTCGACGTCCTGGGCGAGGTGGCGCGACTGGGCCGGGTGCAGGTTGCCGCGGTCGGCTAGGCGGCGGCGCGAGCCGCCCGTTCGGCGTGATCGCCGCTACAGTTAGCCGGTGCCGTACAGGCAGGTCTACACCACCGGCCGCAAATGGGAGCGATTGTTCGGTTACGCCCGGTCGGTTCGCATTGGCCCGGCGATCGAGGTCTCAGGTTGCGCGCCCACGGCTGCCGACGGTTCCACGGTCGGGAAGGGCAATGTCTACGAGCAGACCAGGCAGTGTCTGCGGGTGATCGAAGAGGCGCTTGCGGGTGTGGGCGCGGGCCTCGAGGACGTGACCAGGACCCGGGTATTCACCACCGTACCTCGCCGGTGGCGGGAGATCGGACGCGCCCACAGCGAGGTGTTCGGTGCCATCAAGCCTGTCACCGCGCTGATCGGTGTCCGCGGTTTCCTCGATGCAGCTTGGCTGGTCGAAATTGAAGCCAGCGCCTACCGAGTCGACCGGGGATCGATCGGCGATGGCTGACCACGCCGGGAAGGACCGGGATGTCGAGAGGCTGGCAGATCTGGTTGCCGTCGTGAAGCGGCTGCGCTCGCCTGATGGGTGTCCGTGGGACCGCGAGCAGACGCACGCCTCCCTCCGGACCACCTTGCTCGAGGAGGCTTACGAGGTTCTCGAGGCGATCGATGAGGGCTCCAGTCCGAAGCTGCGCGAGGAGCTTGGCGACCTGCTGCTGCAGGTACTGATGCAGGCAGGCATCGCCGAGTCCAGCGGTGAGTTTGACCTCGGTGAGGTCGCCCAGGGCGTCCGCGAAAAGCTGATTCGGCGGCACCCGCACGTCTTCGGGGACGTCCAGGTATCCGGCGCCGAAGAGGTGGTGCGCAACTGGGAGGCGATCAAGCACGCTGAATATCGCCGCGAGTCGGCCCTGGACGGGGTGCAGCGGTCGTTGCCCGCGCTCCAGTGGGCCTGGTCCCTGCAGCGGCGCGCTGCTGGCGTCGGTTTCGACTGGCCTGACGTGGCGGGGGTGCTGGAGAAAGTGGACGAGGAGCTCGCCGAGTTGCGGGACGCCTCGACACCGGAGGAGCGGGAATCGGAGTTCGGCGACCTGCTGTTCACCCTGGTGAACGTGGCGCGCCGGATGGGCATGAACCCCGAGGATGCGCTACGTGCCGCCACCGGGCGTTTCGAGGCGCGCTTTCGCTCGATGGAGCAGAAAGCCAGCAGAGAGGGGACTGGTTTGAAGGGAATGCCTGCGGAGGACCTCGACCGGCGCTGGGAGGAGGCAAAGGGCGGGGTTTGAGCTGGGGTTTGGCCCCACCGTGATCGGCGCAGTCTGGACAAGGGGTGGGGGTGTCCCTATAATGCAACCCGTTTTCGGGTCGGCGCCGTCATTACACGAAATCCCCATAAGTCTTGAACAGCACCCAGCCAAAAGCTTCCCGCGCAAGAATTCACCTTGCCGCACCCGACCGGTTGCTCTGGGTCGTGGTTGTCGGCGTAATTCTCTGGGGAGTGTGGGCTTTTGGTTCGGAACTATGGCTGAATGTGCGGCTCGCGCAACAGGTCGAAAGCCTGAAGCAGCAGAATGCCAGCCTGGCCGTCTCGAATGACCAGGTCCGAAACCAGTTGAAGGTCGCCGACTCGCCGGCCGCCCTCGAGGAGGCGGCTCGCAAACAGGGCTACGCTCGCTCGGGCGAGCGGGTTTATGTCATCGTGAGTCCTAGCGGCGCCGCCGGGGATGCGACCCTGGGGTTACCTCCCTCGGCTGGCGCTCGGCAGAACGACGGCGGAGTTCTGGGGAAGGTCGGGCGCTGGTGGAGGAATCTGTGGCACTAGGAGGCAGGGCGGGGTAGGTGGCAGTTACGCCGGGGACGGTCGTGGAAGGGACCGTCGTAGGGATTACGAATTTCGGGGCGTTCGTGCAGATCGAAGGGGCTGGGACCGGGCTGGTGCATATCTCGGAGATCGCGAACGAGTATGTGCGCGACGTCAACAACCATCTCAAGATGAATGAGAAGGTCAAGGTCAAAGTCCTCAATGTCGACAGTGCCAATGGAAAGATGGACCTCTCGCTCAAGCAGGCGCTCGCGGCTGACGGACCAGGTGGCGGCCTGGGACCGCCGCCATTCCTCCCGCGTCCGTTCCGGCGGTCGGGTCGCGGGAAACGCGAATTGCCTGAAGGCGCCGATCCCGTTTTTGAAGAGAAGCTCTCGAAGTTCCTGAAGAGCAGCGAAGAGCGGTTGCTCGACATCAAGAGAAACCTCGAGGCCAAGCGGGGCGGCCGGTTTAAGTAGGGTCAGTTAAGGATTCTGATCGCCGTTTCGGCGACCGTTTTGGCGACTTGACTGCGCTCGCTGCCCGCGCCTAGAATTACCCTCTCGCCTCGGCGGAGAGGCTGCGCGCGGCGTGGAGCAGTGGAAGCTCGTCGGGCTCATAACCCGAAGGTCGCCAGTTCGAATCTGGCCGCCGCAACCAAGCATTCGACACGAAGAGGAGCCGGCTCGCGGCTCCTCTTCTCTTTTCACTGGGTGGTCGCAGTCAGAATCGCCCATTCCGACCGTTGCACCAGCTTGCGTTCATGCTCCTCGGCCAGCAGTTCCTCCAACCGCTGGAGGCCCTGCCGGTACTCGAGCGGCGGGAGCAGGCTCAGGGTCGAGATGTAGCGCCCCCGCACACGATCTACCACAGCCGCCAGGTCGAGCTCGGAGCGCTCGACACGTTCCTCGACCGACACTTTCGCAAACCCGGCCTTTTCCAGCTCACGCTGGAGGACGGAAATGCTGGGAAATCGCACGGCATCGATCACCGGAATGCTCGGAAAATATTCATTCAGATAAAACCGCGCGACATGGCCGGGCGTGAACGTCCATACGCTCAAGCGGCCGCCGATCCGCAGCACGCGGTGCGCTTCGCGGAACGCGGACGGCCTGCGCCTAAGCAGGTGGACCACCATCACCATCAGGGCCAGGCTCGCGCTACCGTCCTCCAGGGGCAGCTTGTATGCGGTTCCCTGACGCCACACCACCCGCCCGCCGAGATCCTTGCGCCGGGCAACCTCGAGCATCTTCTCCTCCGGATCGACGCCGACAACCCGCACGTTTTCTCCGACAGCCCGACCCAGAGGCAGGGTCAGTCGCCCGGTCCCGCACCCGATCTCGACGACCAGGTCATCGGGTCCGAGCACGACCTGGGCGAGCATGTCATCGAGGCGCGCCCGGTCACCCGCCGAGAGCGGGCGCAGGGCATCGTACACAGGTGCAATTTCGGAGAAACTCTCAGACATCCTTGTTAAACTTACGCGTGCTCACGGCGGAGTAGCTCAGTGGTAGAGCAACCGGCCCATACCCGGTATGTCGCAAGTTCGATCCTTGCCTCCGCCATCGAAGCTATGCTCCCATCTCGCGTCGCCCAGACCATTCGCGAGCGCAGCGTGCTATCGCCGGGCGAGCGCGTGCTGGTGGCCGTATCAGGCGGACCCGACTCCACCGCTTTGCTCTCAGTTCTGCGCGAGCTGGTGCCCAGGGTCGCACTCAACCTGACGGTCGCCCACTTCGACCACGGCTGGCGGGAGGACAGCGCGCTGGATGCTCAATTCGTGTCCGAGCTGGCAAACCAGTGGGGTTATCGCGCCATCGTGGGTCAGGCGCCCGCAAACCTCCCCCGCACCGAAGAGGCGGCCAGGACCGCCCGCTACGCATTCCTGCGCCAGAACGCTGCCGCCGAAAATTGCACGGCCATCGCCTTGGGCCACACCCAGGACGACCAGGTCGAAACCATCCTGCTCCACCTGCTGCGCGGCAGCGGCGCGCACGGGCTCGCCGGGATGCGTCATCGCACCGCCGACCTGGCCCGTCCGTTGCTCGACGTCACCCGCGCCGACATCGAGCTCTATCTACGCGACCGCCGGTTGACGCCACGCCGCGACCCCAGCAACGACCAGCTGGAGTTCACGCGCAACCGGCTTCGACACGTTCTTCTGCCCGCGCTCGACGCTTTTGACCCGGCCGCCCGCCGGCTCCTTGCCCGGACGGCGGAGCTCCTTGGCGAGGATGACCGGGAGCTGGAGGAGCAGGCGCGCCGCCTGAGCCCCGACCTGATCGAGGATCCGGCTGCCTTTCGCGCGCTGCCGGTCGCGCTCCAGCGCCGCCTGCTGCGACGACTTGATCCCGGGCTCAACCTCGCCCAGGTGGACGGCCTCCGGCGTAGCATCGCCACCGGCTCGGGGACTCAGCCGTCGGCATCTGTGTCTCAGCGAACGACACCTGTGTCCCCGCGCCTGCGTGTCGTGGCCCGGCCTTGCGACTGCGACGCCACGACTTTCAGGGCGCGCGACCCGGTGGCTCACGTCGACGCTGACCGCCTCGAGCTTCCTCTCCAGGTTCAGCAGCGCCGGCCAGGCGACCGCCTGCAGCCGCTCGGTTTTCCGCATGAAAAAAAGCTCCAGGACATCCTGGTTGACGCCCAGGTTCCGCGTCACCTGCGGGACAGCCTTCCGATCGTCCATGATCGCGCCGGCATTGTCTGGGTCGTGGGAGTAACGGTTAATGAAAGCCGCAAGGTCACGCCCCAGACCAGCCACCAGCTACACCTCGAAATCGTCTCGGATTGAGTTCGAAATAGTGCGTGACCGGCAGCGTTATAACTGCGTGTTCAGAACCCGGTTTCGTAAATACCCGGTGATAGAATGACGCTGCCATGAGACGCGGAAACCGCAACATTCTCTATTTCGTCCTGCTCGCGGGTCTTCTGGCGATCATCTGGGCAAGCTATCGCAGCATCAACAGCACCACCGCGCCGAGTGACCGGTCGACCAGCGACTTGATATCGGCTGCGGATAAGAGCCAGATCACGCATGCCACCATCAAGAGCAGTGGTACCGAGGTCATCTGGGACTCCGTCGACGGTGGACACTACCGGACCACGTTCCGCGACAGCTACCAGATCGAAAACATCTTCCGCGAGGACAAGGTTCCCTACAGCACCGAGCAGCCGAGCTCCTCGAACATCCTGCTCTCCGTCATCCTCCCCAACCTGATCCTCTTCCTGGTCATCGGCGGCTTCATGTGGTACATGCTCCGCCAGACCCAGAGCGGAAACAACCAGGCGATCTCTTTCGGCCGCAGCCGCGCCCGCCTGCTGAGTGGCGACAAGCCCGCGGTCACTTTCAACGACGTCGCCGGCGTTGAGGAGGCCAAGCAGGAGCTGACCGAGATCGTCGAGTTCCTGAAATTCCCGGAAAAATTCACCGCCCTCGGTGCCCGGATTCCAAAGGGCGTCCTCATGGTCGGGCCGCCCGGCACCGGCAAGACACTTCTCTCGAAGGCGGTTGCCGGCGAGGCCGGCGTGCCCTTCTTCAGCATCTCCGGCTCCGAGTTCGTCGAGATGTTCGTGGGGGTGGGCGCCTCGCGCGTCCGCGACCTCTTCGACCAGGCGAAAAAGAACTCCCCCTGCATCGTGTTCGTCGATGAGATCGATGCCGTCGGTCGTCAGCGCGGCGCGGGCCTGGGCGGCGGGCATGACGAGCGCGAGCAGACCCTCAACCAGTTGCTGGTGGAGATGGACGGTTTCGAGACCAATACCCACGTCATCGTGATCGCCGCGACCAACCGTCCCGACGTCCTCGACCCGGCGCTTCTACGCCCGGGCCGCTTTGACCGTCATGTCACCCTCGACCGCCCCGACATCCGCGGCCGGCGTGCCATCCTGGAGGTGCACGCCCGCAACAAGCCCTTCGACGGCCAGGTCGACCTCGAGGTGCTCGCCCGGCAGACGCCCGGCTTCAGCGGCGCCGACCTCAGCAACCTCATCAATGAGGCGGCCATCCTGGCGGCGCGCAGCAACAAGAAGGCGATCGGCCAGACCGAGCTCGAGGAGGCGATCGCCCGCGTCATCGCCGGCCCGGAGCGCAAGTCGCGCATGATCACCGAGAACGAGAAGAACGTAATCGCCTACCACGAGATCGGGCACGCCCTGGTTGCCAAATCGCTGCCCAACGCCGACCCCGTGCACAAGGTGTCGATCATCTCGCGCGGCATGGCACTGGGCTGGACCATGCAGCTCCCGACCGAGGACCGCTACCTGGTCTCGCGTAGCGAGCTCAACGATGACATGGCTGTCATCCTGGGTGGCCGGGTCGCGGAGGAGCTGATCTTCGGCGACATCACGTCGGGCGCCTCGGACGACATCGGCAAGGCCACCAAGCTTGCCCGCCGGATGGTTACCGAGTGGGGGATGTCCGACAAGCTCGGTCCCCTCACCTTTGGCCACAAGGAGGAGCTGGTCTTCCTCGGCCGCGACCTCGGGGAACAGCGTAACTACAGCGAAGAGGTCGCGGGCGAGATCGACCAGGAGGTGCACCGGCTGGTGGATACCGCCTATCAGCGGGCGAAGAAAATCCTGAGCGAGCGCCGCGAGAAGCTGGTGCAGCTGGCCGAGTACCTCAAGCAGGAAGAGACGATCGAGGGCTGGCAGATGGACGCTGTGCTCAACTCGCCGGATGGGAAGGTGCCACCCCGGGAGCAGGCCAAGCCGGAACCCCCGCGCGCCCCCCAGCCGCAGCCCAAGGCCGAGGAACGCGGTCCCGAGATGCCGCCCGGAAGCCTGGCACCGACCCCGGCCTGAGCTACCACCGCTAGGCGCGGGCGAGCGCTGCTCGGCGTCGCCAACAGCCAGGAGCCGTAAGCTTCCTGGGTTAAAATTGAGCTAACCCGCTTGGATCCCTAAGACCGAGACGGAGCCATGAACAAGCCATCCATCGCCATCATCGGGCCCGGCCGTGCCGGTTCAGCCCTGGCGCGTGCCCTGCGGACGTCCGGCTATGTGATCGCCGCCGTGAACGGGCGTAACCCGGACAACGCTCGACAGCTGGCAAAAGAGGTCAACGCCAGGCCCACAGCGACCGCGGCAGGAGCGCTGGAGCTGGCCGAGCTGACCATCCTGGCTGTCCCCGACGACGTTATCGCCCCCCTCGCGAGCGAGATCGCGCAGTCCATGTGCGCCTCCGATGGCAAGAGCGCCGTCCACCTGAGCGGCGCCCAGGACCGCGCTCCGCTTGCCAGCCTGAGGGCCGCCGGCGTCCGCACCGGGGTCTTCCATCCGCTGCAGACGTTCCGCAAAGAGCCCGAGGCGGTCAACAACATACCCGGCAGCGCCATCGGCATTGACGCTGATTCACCGCTGCATGATCTGCTCACTCGGGCCGCCACCGACATCGGGGGCGAGCCGTTCGACCTGAGCGGCGTGGACCGGGTCCGCTACCACGCCGCGGCGGTCCTGGTGGCCAACTACACCGTCACCCTGCTGGCCGAGGCCGAGGCTCTCGCCCAGTCCGCCGGCATCGGCAAGAAGCGCGCGCATGATGGACTGCTCCGCCTCCTGACCGGAACTGTCAACAACTTGCGCGCCACCACGCCGAAGGAAGCCCTCACCGGTCCGGCCGCCCGCGGCGACGACAGCACCATCCAGCGCCACCTCGACGCCCTTGCCAGTGACCCAACTCTTCAGCAGGTTTACGCCCTGCTGGCTCAGCGATCCCGAAGACTCAAGGAGGCGATATGAGCACCAACGTTCGCGACCTGCGCAAATGGAAGTCCGAAGGCAAGCGTTTCACCATGCTGACGGCGTATGACTACACCACCGCACGCTGGCTCGACCAGGCCGCCATCCCGGTCCTGCTCGTGGGTGACAGCCTGGGCATGACCATGCTCGGCTACCCCGATACGCTGAGCGTGACCATGGAGGACATGATCCGCCACTCGTCGGCCGTGGTTCGCGGGGCTCCCAACGCGCTGGTTATCGGAGATATGCCGTTCATGGCCTACCACGCCACCCGGGAGGACGCCGTCCGCAATGCCGGCCGATTTTTGCAGGAAGCCCGGGTCCACGCGGTCAAGATGGAGGGCGGGGGGCGCGTCATCGAATACACGCGGGAGCTCACCGGGATGGGTATCCCGGTGATGGGTCACCTCGGCCTGACCCCGACGTTTGTTAACCAGTTCGGCGGCTATCGTGTCCAGGGGCGAAGCGACGAGGCCGCCGAGCAGATCCTGCACGATGCCCGGGACCTCGAGGAAGCCGGCGCCTTTGCGGTCGTGCTCGAGGGCATTCCCTCCGGCCTCGGACAGAGGGTGACCGAGTCCCTTACCGTCCCGACCATCGGCATCGGCGCCGGCCCCCACACCGATGCCCAGGTACTGGTGGTCCAGGACTTCCTGGGCCTCAATCCCGACCACGTCGCCAAGTACGTCAAGCAGTACGCGCAGCTTGGCCCCGCGATCGAGCAGGCTGCCCGGCAGTTCGACCAGGATGTCCGGAGCGGCGCCTTCCCCAGCCCCGAGCATGAGTACGCAGCGGGAGGCTCGCGCTAGCCGCTGACCAGGTGATCGTCATCGAGTCCGCCGCGGCCATGCAGCAGCAGGCGCTTGCCTGGCGCGCGGCGGGGGAGGAGGTCGGCCTCGTCCCCACCATGGGGGCGATCCATGCCGGCCATCAGAGTCTGGTGAGCCGGGCAAAGCGCGAGAACCAGCGGGTCGTGGTCAGCGTTTTCGTAAACCCGAAGCAGTTCGGGCCGCACGAGGACCTCGCCAGCTACCCGCGTTCCTTCGAGCGCGATCGGGCCCGCCTCGAACAGCTTGGGGTCGATGTCCTGTTCCACCCGCAGGTCGATCAGATCTACCCGCCATCCTTTCGCACCCAGGTTGACCCGGGGCCCTGGGCGGAGCGGCTGGAGGGTCGGAGCCGGCCGGGGCATTTCGCCGGCGTATTGACCGTCGTCCTCAAGCTCTTCGAGGTTACCCAGCCAAAGCGCGCCTATTTCGGCCAGAAGGACATCCAGCAGCTCCTTCTGGTCCGCCAGATGGTCCGGGATTTCATGCTCCCGGTTCGGGTGGTGGGATGTCCGACGGTGCGCGAGCCGGACGGGCTTGCCATGAGCTCGCGCAACGCCTACCTGACGGCCGAGCAGCGGGCGGCCGCACCCGCGCTCCACCAGGCCCTCACCTCAGCTTCCGAGGCCTACCGATCGGGCGTGACCCACCCGGAGCAGCTCGAGCGGCAGGTCCGGGAACGCCTGGGGCAGGTCCCGGACCTCGCCGTCGACTACGCCCAGGTGTTCAGCGAGGACACGCTCGAGCGACCTCAGCAGGTGCGCCCGGGCGACGTTTTGGCGATCGCTGTTAAACTTGGATCCACCAGATTGATCGACAACGTCGTATTCGGAGCAGATCGCCTCTGAGCGCAAAGAAGCACTCGAGGCCCGGGGGGAGAACGACAGTGTCAAAGGCCAAGAGCACAGCCAGGCCCGCCCCTCGGCCGGCCGGCTCGGGCCCGAAAAAGCTCGCCAAGGCGCCTGCAAAGGCCCCGGCCAAGGCCCCGGCAAAAGACTCGACCAGGGCGGCTGCGGTCAAGCGGCCGGCTCCGGTGACGCCCCCTCCCGCACCCGTCCAAACGCTCGCCCAACAGCCCGCCGCCGGCACGGCGCCGGTTTCACCCCCGCCCGTCACACCGGTCCCTTCGATCCTGCGACCCACCATCCTGGGCCTGGGCTCCCCATGGCGGACCGCCGGCCGTCCGGCGGGACTGCCCCCTCGCCCCGTCCAGCCACCCCAGCCGCCCCCGCCCCCGCCTCGCCCGGCGGCGGTGCCGGTGGTCACCATGCGGTTTCCCATCAGCGCCGTCGACAAGCTGATCAAGGAGGCGCTCCAGGAGGACATCGGTGAGGGCGACCTGACCACCCAGTCTCTATTTCCCGGAAAGGTCAAAGCCCGGGGCAAGCTGATCGCAAACGAGGATGGGGTGCTGGCCGGGCTGCCCATCTTCAAGCGGGTCTTTGAGGTGGTAGACAAAAACATCACATTCGAGCCGCGGGCTACCGATGGCATGGCCCTTGCCGGCGGTCAGCTGGTCGCCCGGGTATCGGGTCCCGCGGTCAGCGTGCTGCAGGCCGAGCGCACCGCGCTCAACTTCCTGCAGCACCTGTCGGGCATCGCCACCCAGACGGCGAAGTTCGCGAACGCCGTCAAGGGCACCAAGACCCGCATCCTGGATACCCGGCGCACCACCCCCGGGCTTCGTTTCCTGGAGAAGTACGCGGTCGAGGTGGGGGGAGGCGTCAGCCATCAGAAGGGGCTCTTCGACCGCCTGGTGGTCACCGAGGCCCACCTGGCTTTGAGCGACGGAGTTGCCGGGGTGGTCCGGAGCCTGAAGAAGTCCCACCCGGGCAAGCGGATCGAGGTCACCGTGACCAACATGCAGGAGCTCGAGCAGGCGCTCATGGCGAAGGTGAACCTGCTGTTGCTGGATAACTTCCCACCGGGACAGGTCCGCCAGGCGATCGCGCTGATCCAGGGGCGGGCAAAGGTCGAGGTATCCGGAAAGATAGGCCTTGACAACGCCCGTGCCTACGCGCTGGCCGGCGTCGACTACATATCTGTAAGCCAGCTGACGCAGTCGGTCAAGGCGTTCGACTTCAGCCTCAAG
>VBDY01000147.1 GCA_005882775.1 Chloroflexota bacterium
GGCATTCCCGCCTCATCGATCCGGCGCCGGTACTCAGCCACGACGTCGCCGCCGTCCTCGCCGAGCTCTTTCTTGATTGCATCGAGCTGCTGGCGGAGCAGGAACTCCCGCTGTCGCTTGTCCATGCCTTCCTGCACGTCGTTGCGGATCTTGTCCTTGAGCGAGGCCTCGGCCAGGATCTCGCGGGTCCACTCGATCAACCTGCGAAGGCGTTCCTCGACGTCGAGCGTGGTCAGGACCTCGACCTTGCGCTCGAGCGACAGGTCCGGCGAGTAACCGGACAGGTCGGCCAGCTGGCTGGGCTTGTCGATCCCCTGAACCATCTGCACGACTTCACCAGCGCCCCGGATCTCGAGCAGGTTCTCGATCAGCGCCTTGTATTCGCGCGCCAGCACCCGAGCCTGTTCGGACTGCGGGTTCAGGTCGTGCGCCTCCTGAGCAACCACCCGCAAGGCCGGACCGGTCCCGGCAGCGGCGCTGCCCACGGTCGCTCGATACAGACCCTGTAGGACAGCGACCTCGACCCCATTCGGGAGTTTGCGCGAGTCCTCAACCCGGGCAACCGTACCCAGGGACGCGTAGCGCCCCTCGACCCGCGGAACGAGCAGGACCAGCCGGTCGCCGGCCCGAGCCGCCTGCAGGGCAGCCTGAGCGTCCTCGCGCTCGAGCGGGATCGTCACCACCATGTTCGGCAGCACCACCCCATTGTTGAGCGGAAGCAGCGGAATCAAATCGGTCTTAACCTCAGCCATTGGATATCTCCTTCAGATGGACTCACCGGAGGAACCCGGTAGCCAAGTGGTTTATGCCCAAATAGTTAGGTCCCAAACTAACGGCAAGGGCGTGCTAGAGTGAATCCGTGAAGTCCACCCAGGCCTGCCCGGGAGCCTGCGCCGCCGGCCTGATCCAGCTCGGCGGCTTGATTACCGCCAGGCTGGAGCGGAGCTTCGGCCGGCAGGGCGTCAGCGGGACGGCGTTCAATACGCTTCAGGTGCTGGCAGCCTCCGGAGGAGCGGCCTGCCCCCATGAGATAAGCGACCGGCTGTCGGTGAGCCGGGCGACGGTCACCGGCGTGCTGGACTCACTCGAGCAACGCCAGCTGGTTCGCCGGGCAGCGCATCCACAGGACCGCCGGATGCTGATGGTGCAGATGACGCCCCGGGCTCGCCGGCTGCTCGACCGGCTCGCGCCCGAGCACGACCGTGCCCTACAACGTATCTTTGCCGGCCTGCCCGGGCGCGACCAGCAGCGCCTGAACGCCCTCCTCACGCGTCTTCGCAGACAGCTCGACTAGCCGGCCGCCGATCGTACGATGGCCTGATGCGGGCGATGGTGCTCGAGTCCGTCAAGCAGCCGCTGCGAATAAGGGAGCTGCCCGATCCTGAGCCAGGACCGCAGGAAGTCCTGATCCGGGTCGCCGCCTGTGCCGTGTGCCGCACCGACCTCCACATCGTTGATGGCGAGCTCGCAGATCCCAAGCTGCCCCTTGTGATCGGCCACCAGATCGTGGGCCGAGTCGAGCGGGCGGGCTCGGGATCCGCCCGGTTCCGCCAGGGCGAGCGCGTCGGCGTGCCCTGGCTGGGCTGGACCGACCAGTCGTGCCGGTTTTGCGCGCGTGGGCTCGAGAACCTCTGCGAGCACGCGCGATTCACCGGCTACCAGCTGGATGGAGGCTATGCCGAATATGCGGTCGCCGATGAGCGCTTCTGCTTCCCACTACCGGAGGGCTACGACGACCAGCAGGCATCGCCCCTGCTCTGCGCGGGGTTGATCGGCTACCGGGCGCTCCGGATGACGGGGGAAGCGCGGCGGCTCGGCCTGTACGGGTTCGGGGCGTCCGCCCACATCATCGCCCAGGTTGCCCGACACCAGGGACGGCGCGTGTTCGCGTTCACCTCTCCCGGAGATGTAGAGACCCAGCGCTTTGCGCTCGAGCTCGGTGGCGAATGGGCTGGCGATTCGTTGACCCGTCCACCAGAGCCGCTCGACGCCGCCATCATCTTCGCCCCCGTTGGCGCGCTGGTCCCGGCCGCATTGCAAGTGCTCGACCCCGGTGGTGTCGTTGTCTGTGCCGGGATCCACATGAGCGACATCCCGAGCTTTGCCTACGAGCTGCTCTGGGAGGAGCGGCAGATCCGCTCGGTGGCGAACCTCACCCGGCAGGACGGCGAGGAGTTCCTCGCGATCGCCGCCGCCTCGCACATTCGCACCGAGGTCCACGCCTATCCGCTCGAACGCGCCAATGTCGCGCTCGACGACCTGCGCCATGGACGCTTTCGCGGCGCGGCGGTCATCTCGCTAAGCTAGAGATATGGCAAGCCACAGTGAAGAGCTAGACGCGGAAGGCATCCCCGACCTGGACGACTCGTTGCCGGAAAAAGAAATCACAGGCGACGCACAGGAGGGCCTGGTCCCGCCGAGCGATCGCAAGCTGGCGCCCGACGACATTTACGCTCGCGACACGCTCGACCAGCGGCTGCGGGAGGAGGTACCCGACCGCATCAAAGAAGAGGACGAGGCGCCGAGGTTGATGGACTCCGGATCCGACGACCTCGAGGATCGGAGCGCCGCCGAGACCGAAACCGGGGACGAGGGTGGAGCGCCGAGTGCCGAGGAGTCGGCCATCCACGTGACCGACGAGCCGCCAGGCGTGGTTGACGATGACCGCGACAGCTATACGGGCGAGCGGATCCCCTAGGCGCTCGTCCGCGTTTGCACCGGATCTAGTCCGCCGCATTCGGGAGACGGACGAGGTGCGAATCGAGCCGGATAGCACGCGCACGCCGGTCACTATCTGGGCGGTTAGCGTGGGGCGCAATGTCTACGTGCGGTCCTACCTGGCGCGTAAGGGTGGCTGGTATCGCGCCGTGCTAGAGAACGGTCGCGCCATCCTCCATGTCGGGCGCAGCCGGGTGCATGTGCGAGTTGTCCCGGAGAAGAGCCCGTCCATCATCGAGCGCGTCAGCGGAGCGTACCGCCGGAAGTACCAGCGCTACCAGGAGACCGAGGCGATGCTCAAGCCGTCGGTTGCCCGCACGACGCTAAGACTCGTCCCGGACTGAACCCCCGCCCCCACCCTCCCCCACAGGGGGAGGGAGTTAGCCAGATCAGGCGGCCTGGAAGAATCCGAGCGAGCCGCGATCGCCACGCCGGTTGAGGAGCCGCAGCAGGGCCTCCACCGCAGGCCGGTAGAGGTGGGTGTCGGATTCCTCGCGGAGCACCTGGATCGCCCGGTCCCGATCGAATGCTTTTCGATATGGACGGTCGGAGACCAGCACGTCGTAGGTGTCGGCCACCGCGATGATCCTGGACTCGAGCGGGATGGCCTCGCCCCGCAGTCCCTTGGGGTACCCGGTCCCGTCCATGCGCTCGTGATGTGCATTGACGATCTCGGACTCGCGCCTGAAATCCGCCACCCGCGCCAGGATCTTGTGGCCCATCTCGGGATGACGCTTGATAATCGTCCACTCGGCCGCGTCCAGCGGCCCCGGCTTGCTCAGGATGGAATCCGGGATGCCGATCTTGCCCACATCGTGTAGGAGACCGGCGCGGGCGAGCACGCGTAGTACCTGGTTGGGCAGTTCCATCTCGCGCCCGATCGCCACGGCAATCTCTGCCACCCGGATATTGTGACCTTCGGTATTCTCATCGCGCGCCTCAACCGCCGCCGCCAGGGCGGCGATCGTGTCGACATGTTGCAGCTCGGCGCCGACGCGGACCTCCAGCTCGAGCGTGGCTTCGACGATGTTGCGTAACGATTGGCCACGCGCCCGTTGAACGTTAAGTGCCGAGAACGCGACCGTCACTGCCACCAGCATGCTGACGTGGTATTGCCACCAGGCCATGGTCCACACCTGGCCCAGGACCATCTGTACCTGTGCCTCGGCGAGCAGCAGGAAGCAGAGGAAGAGAATCCCCTGCATCGGTACCCGCGCCGTCAGGTAGGCGCTGCCCTGGCGAAAGGCCGCGAACCCGAGGAGAGCCAGGGTGGCGAGCGCCATGCCCGTTGAGTACGGCTTCACTCCAAACGGCAGGCTGGCGAGCAATTCGGTGCTGACCAGCGCGATCAGCGCATAAATGGCAAGCACTGTAGCCAGGGCAACAATCAGCCAGCCTGCAGGGGAGAACGGAAGCCGGCGCTCGAAAGCAGCCGTGATCGGCGTGTAGCTCGCCGCGAAGAGCAGCGATGGGATGAACAGGGCGAGGTAGGCTGAAACTCCGACCACGGCCCCCGCATACGGGGCGGATTCGCCGCCGAGCAGCAGGCCGGGGGTGGCCAGGCCGTGCACGGCGAAGATCCCGCCCATGGCCATGAAGCCGAGGGCCAGAAAGAGCACCCGGTACTGCGCGATCTGGACGGCCGCGATGGCGAGCAGGGTGGCCAGCCCGAAGGCGACCAGAGAGGCGGCAGAGACGATATAGAAGTGCTCGACCGGGACGCGCACGACCGGGTCCTGGCCTGGGTGGCTCAGGAGCCAGGCAAATAGGGAGGCGGCACCCGCGAGCCCCGCCAGCCCGGCGAGGAGGGCGCGATCGTTACCGAGGAGCCGGGCTGAACGAACGGCTGCCACGCCGGGATAACGCCCCGCCGGCGGCAAACTGGCGTCCGAAGCCTTCGGCTCAGGCCTTCGCCCGCCGGCTGGCAGGCTTAAGAAAGATGGCTCCCAGGGGCGGCAGTGTGAGGGTCAGCGCGTGCGGATATCCGTGCCGGGAAATCGGTGCCGCCCGCACCTCGCCGAAATTGCCCAGGCCGCTGCCGCCGTAGACCCCCGCGTCGCTGTTCAGAATTTCCTTCCAGGTCCCACCAAGCGGCGCCCCCAGCAGGTAGTTGTAGCGCGGCACCGGGGTGAAGTTGAAGGCGCCCAGCACCGGCTGGTCAGGGGTCCGGCCCTGGCGGATCAGGCTGATCACGCTCTGCTCGGTATCGTTTGCATCGATCCAGCGAAAACCGGCCGGGTCGAAGTCGAGCTCGTGCATGGCTTTTTGCTCTCGATAGACGCGGTTCAGGTCGGCGACCCACCGACTCACGCCGTCGTGGAACGGCAGCTCGAGCAATGACCAGTCGAGGCTGGCGTCGTGGTTCCACTCCCGCCACTGACCAAACTCGTCTCCCATGAAGAGCAGCTTCTTGCCCGGCTGCGCGTACATGTAGGCGAAGAGCAGGCGCAGGTTGGCGAACTTCTGCCAGGTATCGCCGGGCATCTTGCCCAGCAGTGATCCCTTGCCGTGGACCACCTCGTCGTGTGAGAGCGGGAGCATGTAGCTCTCACTGAAGGCGTAGAGCATGCGGAAGGTCAGGTTGTTGTGATGGAATTTGCGATACACCGGGTCCTGCGACATGTAGTGGAGGGTGTCGTGCATCCAGCCCATGTCCCATTTCATGCCAAACCCGAGTCCGCCCAGGTAGGTCGGTTTGGACACCATGGGCCAGGCGGTCGACTCCTCCGCCACGGTCTGAATGTCCCCGTGCTCACCGTAGGCCGCCGTGTTGAGCTGGCGCAGGAACTCCACCGCATCCAGGTTTTCGCGGCCCCCAAACTTGTTGGGGATCCACTCGCCTGGTTTGCGGGAGTAATCCAGGTAAAGCATGGACGCCACCGCATCGACCCGAAGCCCGTCCACGTGGTAGTTGTCGAGCCAGAAGAGTGCGCTGCTCAGTAGAAAGCTGCGCACCTCATTGCGCCCGTAGTTGAAGATCGAGCTTCCCCAGTCGGGGTGGAGGCCGAGCCGGGGGTCGGCATGTTCGAACAGATGGGTGCCGTCGAAATACTGCAGCCCGTGCTCATCGGTGGGAAAGTGCGAGGGCACCCAGTCCAGGATCACGCCAATCCCGTTCTGATGCAGATGGTCGACCAGGAACATGAAGTCCTGCGGCGTGCCGTAGCGACTCGTCGGGGCAAAGTAGCCAGTAGTCTGGTATCCCCAGGAGCCATAGAGAGGGTGCTCCATCACCGGCAGCAGCTCGACGTGGGTGAACCCCATCCGCTTCACGTAAGCAGCGAGCAGCGGAGCGAGCTCGCGGTAAGTCAGCCAGCGATTCTCTTCCTCCAGCACCCTGCGCCACGACCCCAGGTGCATCTCGTAAACAGCCCAGGGCACCTCCCGGCCGTTGGGCTTGGCCCGGCCAGTCATCCAATCCTGGTCGTGCCACTCATAAGCCAGGTCCCAGATGACCGAGGCGGTCTTCGGTGGCACTTCCGCGAAGAAGGCGAACGGATCCGCCTTGTCCGCCTGGTAGTTGCGGACCCGGGACCGGACCCGGTACTTGTAGACGGCTCCTCGGCCGACCGCGGGGACGAATCCTTCCCAGATCCCCGATTGCTCGCGCGGTGAGAGTGGGTTGGCGGAAGTATCCCAGCGGTTGAAGTCCCCGATCACGCTGACCGACCGCGCGTCCGGCGCCCAGACAGCAAACGACGTCCCGGGCTGTTTCGGGTTGTCCTGGATGTGGGCGCCCATTTTCTGGTGGAGATGGGCGTGGGTTCCCTCATTGAAGTAATGGAGGTCGTCCGCGGTCAGCAAGGAGGTCGTCATCCGCTGACGGGTGCCTCCCGTGGAGCCGGAGCGGGAACCAGATCCAGGATGCCCTGCAGCGGAGTCAGTACCCAGTCCGGTCGATTGTTGAGCTCGTAGCCGAGCTCGTAGAGCGCCTTCTCCAGGAGGAAGGTGCGCAGCTCGATGTCGAGCCCCTCAGGCGACTGGGGAATGAATGATGCGGCCCGGGCGGTCTCGAGATACGCGTGCAGGAAGGCGGTCGACACGGCTGCCACCCAGAAACGGACCCAGGGCTCGAGCGCAAGACTCAGCTCGGGCGGGCCGGGCTGCTGTCGCAGAGCCATCCTGCCGGCATAGTGGAACGAGCGCATCATGCTGGCCACGTCGCGGAGGGCCGGGCGCTTCGCGCGCCGCTCACCTAGACGACGACCCGGCTCACCTTCGAAGTCGATGATGATGAAATCGGCGCCCGTATACAGAACCTGGCCCAGGTGATAGTCGCCGTGGACTCGGATCCGGCGCGCCGACGACCGGTATTTCAGGTAGCCGCGCAGCTGGATGTTGATCTGGTCTTCGCGCTCCAGTACCCGGCGCCCCTCCTCACGGGCATCGGCGGGCAGCTTCGGCATCTGTGACCGCAACAGATGGAGGATGCGTCCCGAGAGGCTCCGCATCGACTGGTAGATCGACTGCTGGTCGAGAACAGAGATCCGCTCCGGCGCAAACGCGGGGTCTGAAGGGACCGATGACAATGCCTGGTGCATTTCCCCGGTGCGCCGTCCGAGCAGAGTGGCCGACTCGAAATAGCTGCCAAGCGCCTCTGCCGCCGCGGGAGGCAGGTCGCGCGGGGGCAAACCCGGAACCCCGGTCCCCAGATCCGGAATGCCGGTTGCCTGGAGGGCCTCGACTCGCCGGAAGAATTCGGCCAGCTGGCCGAGTGTGTACTGCCAGGCGTCGCCCTGGTTGGGGACGTAGCCCTGGAGAACCGCCAGCGTGATCGGCTCGCCGCGTTCGGGGCGGTACTCGAGACTGCCCGCCAGGGGCGCAACATGGGCGAAAGTCGTTTTTTCGGTCAGGAAGCGACCCACCTCGAGCTCCGGGTTGAGGCCCTCGCCCAGGCGCCGAAAGGCCTTCAGGATCACCCGCTCCCCGAAGGTAACCGAGTTGTTGCTCTGCTCGACCTGGAGGACGGAGGGCTCGAGATTGGCCCCCTCGGGGCCAACCATCTGGCGGAACGCCCGCGTGTTCGAAGCCAGGAGCGTGCCCCTCAATCCGCTGACCCGCCGGCGGCCGGCGATCCATTCGAGCAGGGCCTGGCAGAAGCCCGCATCCGAGAGGGCGTCATACAGAAGGCGCGGACTGGACTCCCCCTCATCGACCCAGGCTACGGCGGCGTGGGGCACGCGTTGCCGGATCCGGTCCGCATCCTCCGCCGAGCTGCAGGCGAGCGGCACCAGGTAGGTCTCCGGGTCCCCTTCCGCATAGCTCACCTCGATGAAGGTCAGGTAGGCCAGGGTCTGGCCCCGCACCGGGATGGTCTCGGTCACCGCCACTCCCTTGATCCGGCGGGCTTTTCCGCCAAACCAGCGTCGCTCCCGGATGTAGTCGGGGAGCACCGGCAGCAGGGCAGCGACCTCCTCCCGGCTGAACAACCGCTCCCAGCCACCCGGCACCTCGATCAGCGGAAGATGCCTTTCCGAGGGCGCGCTGGGTGTGGTCGCCACCGCTGCCTTCTGGGGCTGGAGCGAAAACCAGTAGAAGGCGTGCGGTCCCAGCGTTACGAAATAGGGCAGCTCGCCGATGGGCGGAAAAGCGGTCTCGCCGAACATCTCGACCGGGACCGACCCGCGCCAGGCGCTGAGGTCGAGCTCGGCGGCCTGTACGAAGCGCGAGAGGTTGACCACGCAGAGGATCTGCTCGTCCTGGTAGCGCCGGATGAAGGCGAGCACCTTGCGGTTCTCGGGGTGCAGAAACTCCAGGCTGCCGCGTCCGAATGCGCGGTAGCGCTTGCGCAGCAGGATCAGCCGTTTCATCCACCAGAGCAGCGAGTGCTGGTTGGCCTGCTGGGTTTCGACATTCACCGTCTCGTAGTGGTACTCGGGGTCGGTGATCACAGGGAGAAACAGCCGCTGGCGATTGGCCTCGGAGAAGCCGGCGTTACGGTCGGGGCTCCATTGCATGGGTGTGCGCACCCCATTCCGATCTCCGAGGAACACGTTGTCTCCCATCCCGATCTCGTCGCCGTAGTAGACGACCGGCGTTCCCGGGAGGGAGAAGAGCAGGCCATTCATCAGCTCGATCCGGCGTCGGTTGTTGCTCAGCAGTGGCGCCAGCCGGCGCCGGATGCCAAGGTTGATCCGCGCCTCGGGGTCCTGCGTGTAGGCGCGATACATGTAATCGCGTTCCTCGTCGGTGACCATCTCCAGGGTCAGCTCGTCGTGGTTTCGGAGGAAGAGAGCCCACTGCGCCGACTCGGGGATCGGCGGCGTCTGGGCCAGGATGTCCACGATCGGAAAGCGGTCCTCCATCCGGATCGACATGAAGAGGCGGGGCATTAGCGGGAAGTGAAAAGCCATCTGGCATTCATCGCCGTTGCCAAAGTAGGTGACGGCGTCCTCCGGCCACTGGTTCGCCTCGGCCAGCAGCATCCGGTTGCGGAACTGGCTGTCCAGGTGGCGGCGCAGGTCCTTGAGGAACTGGTGTGTCTCGGGCAGGTTCTCGCAGTTGGTGCCCTCCCGCTCGTAGAGGTAGGGAATGGCATCCAGCCGCAGCCCGTCGATCCCCATGCTGAGCCAGAACTCCATCACCCGCTGGATCTCCTGCCGGACCCTGGGGTTATCGAAATTGAGGTCTGGCTGGTGACTGTAGAAGCGGTGCCAGTAATAAGCGCCGGCAGTGTGGTCCCAGGTCCAATTGGAGACCTCGAAGTCTTTGAATATGACCCGGGCGTCCTCGTACTTCTTGTTGGTCTCGGACCAGACGTAGAAGTCGCGCGCGGCGCTCTTCGGTCGGGCCGCCCGCGCCCGCTGAAACCAGGGATGCTGGTCCGATGTGTGGTTGCAGACCAGCTCGGTGATCACCCGAAGTCCCCGCCGGTGTGCCTCTTTGACCAGGAGCCGGACGTCGCTCAGCTTCCCGTAGATCCGGTTGACGTCGGTGTAGTCGGCGATGTCGTAGCCATCGTCACGAAGAGGTGACGGGTAAAAGGGCAGCAGCCAGAGTGCGGTGACTCCCAGGTCCTTGAGGTAATCCAGCTTCTGGATCAGCCCGGGGAAGTCGCCGAAGCCATCCGCGTTGCTGTCAAAGAAGGAACGGACGTGCAGCTCATAGATGATGGCGTCCTGGTACCAGAGCGGATCGCCCGCGAGCATCTGTCCGTCAGGTTCGTTGCGCATAGCTGCCTCTACAAAAAGTACTCGAAATCATGCTCCCGTCTGACCCGGCGTCGAAGCTGAAGGATATGCGCCGGGATCGCACGCGGGTCGAGCTCAACATAGTTGCGCGGGCCCTGCCAGAAATATCGCGCCCCGCTGAGCAGGTCGTGGGCCTGAAAGGGCTGATCCGGATCGATGCCCAGCTCGGCCAGCGAGAGCGTGAGCCACCCGGAATGCGTGTGATGGGGATCCATGTTTACCACGCTCACGATTACGTTGCTCCGGTCGGGGGTGCTCTTTGAGTAGGCGACCAGCTGGTCGTTGTCGATCGCATGGAACCGCAGGCTGTGGTCGCCCTGGAGAGCAGGGTTGTCCTGGCGGATGTGGTTGACCAGCGTGATCAGCTCGCGCAGGCTGTCGGGGCGCTCCAGGTCCCAGCTTCTGAGCTGATACTTCTCCGAATCGAGGTATTCCTCGGAGCCTTGCTCGCGCGCCTGGTTCTCACAGAGCTCGAAGGCCGGTCCATAGATGCCGTAGCTCGCACCCAGGGTGGCAGCCAGGACCAGCCTGGCGATGAACGCCGGTCGGCCGCCGGCCTGGAGGTACTCAGTCAGGATGTCCGGGGTGTTGGGCCACAGGCTGGGGCGAAAAAACTCGCGCACGGGCGTCTGGGTCAGCTCGGTGAAGTACTCACGCAACTCCCAGCTGCTGTTGCGCCACGCGAAGTAGGTATAGGACTGGCTGAAGCCCAGCTTGGCCAGCCGGTACATGATCTTCGGCCGCGTGAACGCCTCGGCCAGGAAGACCACGTCAGGCTGGCGCTGTTTCACTTCCGCGATCAGCCACTCCCAGAAGTGGAGAGGCTTGGTATGCGGGTTGTCCACCCGGAAGGTGCGCACCCCCTGATCCATCCAGAACACGAAGATGCTCAAGAGCTCCTGCCAGAGCTCGCGCCAGTGCTCGGTCTCGAAGTCAAAAGGGTAGATATCCTCGTATTTCTTCGGCGGGTTCTCCGCGTACTGGATCGAGCCGTCCGGCCGTCGGGCAAACCATTCCGGGTGCTCACGCAGATAGGGATGATCCGGGGAACACTGGAGCGCGATGTCGAGTGCAATCTCCAACCCACGCTTGCGAGCGGACTGAACCAGGTGTTTGAAGTCAGCCAGGGTTCCGAGCTCGGGATGGATCGACTTATGCCCACCCTCCCGGGCCCCGATCGCCCACGGGCTGCCGGGGTCCTTAGGACCGGCCTGGAGGCTGTTATTCCGACCCTTTCGATGGGTTCGACCGATCGGGTGAATCGGAGCCAGGTACAGGACATCGAAGCCCATCCCGGCGACATACTCCAGCCTGGCTTCGACATCCTTGAAGGTCCCGTGCTTACCGCCTGACCCCCAGGACCGCGGAAACAGTTCATACCAGGCGGAGAACCGCGTCCGCTCCGGCTCGACAACGACCTCGAGCTCACGCGAGGTTGTGACTACCCCGCGGTCGGCATGCTGCTGCATCAGATCCAGGACCCCCTTCGCCACCTCGGGAAGAGAGAAGATCGGCCCGCTTCGGATCGCCCTGGCCCCTTCCAGCAGCCGGCGCGACGCCGTCCCGCTTCTAAGCCGCCGACCGGTGGCTTCCACCATTGCGGCGCCCCTGAGCCGGTCGACCGAGACGTCCTGCCCGGCCTCAAGCCTTTTACTCAGGTCACGGGCCCACGACTTGTAGGGGTCTGCCCAGGCCTGCACGCCGTACTGATACCTGCCGAGCTCGGTTACCGGAAACTCACCGCGCCACCGGTCGTTGACGAGCGGCGACATGGGCGCCTCCGTCCAGTCCCCTCCAACGGCCTGCCGGTAGCGAAGGACGCACGATACCTCGTCGTGGCCCTCGGCAAAGACGTCGGCTTCGACCACCACCGTCTCTCCCACAGCACGCTTCGCCGGAAAGCGCCCCCCGTCGACCTCCGGGGTGATGCCCTCGATGGCCACCCGCGGTGAGACGGGCATCTCCAGCTGGGGTTTTGCGGAGTTCACTACCGGTGCTCGTTTCGCCATCGACGCCACATAGTATGAGGGCGACGCCCGCCGTTTCCTGCCTGGTGAAGGGAGCGGGAAGGGATCGCCTCAGCTGAGGCGGCGGAGCACGACCAGGGACCGCGAGACCAGGCTGAGGCTCGCGCCCGGCGGATATTCCTCGGTGCTCAAGCCAAGCAGCGGCTCGGCTGTGTCGATCACCTTCGACCATTGGGTCCCCCACTGACGGTCGGCCAGGGTGAACGTCAGCGACTCATCGTTGGCATTGAAGAGCAAGAGAAAGCTGTCATCGGTGACTCGCCGGCCATGGGCATCGTTTGGAAGAGCGGCACCGTTGAGGAAGACCATCATCGATCGGGCCGCCCCCAGTGCCCAATCCTGCTCGGACATCTCGACGCCCTGCGGCGTGAACCAGCCGACGTCCTTGGTTTCCGAGCCATGGATGGGCCGGCCCTGGAACCAGCCCCGCCGGCGAAATGTGGGATGCCTGCGCCGGAAGTCCATCAGGCGACGCGTGAACTCGAGCTGGATCCGGTCGAGGCGGCTCCAGTCGTACCAGGACGTCTCGCTGTCCTGGCAGTAAGCGTTGTTGTTGCCGCCCTGGGACCGTCCGATCTCGTCGCCTCCGAGCAGCATCGGCACCCCCTGAGACAGGAGCATCGTTGCCAGGAAATTGCGCTGCTGTCGCGCCCGGAGCGCAGCCACCTCGGGCGAGCTGGTGGGGCCCTCCTCGCCGCAGTTCCAGGAACGATTGTGGTTCTCACCGTCCCGGTTGTCCTCGCCGTTGGCCTCGTTGTGTTTCTGGTTGTACGAGACCAGGTCGCGCAGGGTGAATCCGTCGTGGGCGGTGACGAAGTCGATGCTCGCCGATGGTCGCCGCCCGCTGGACTCGTAGAGGTCGGGACTCCCCGTGAAGCGCAGGGCGAACTCCGCCAGCGTACCCGGCTCGCTCCGCCAGTAGTCGCGCACGCAATCCCGGTACTTGCCGTTCCACTCCGACCAGAGGACCGGGAAATTCCCCACCTGGTAACCCCCCTCCCCCACGTCCCACGGCTCGGCGATCAGCTTCACCTGGCTGATCACCGGGTCCTGGTGAATCAGGTCGAAGAAAGCGGACAACCGGTCCACGTCGTGGAGGACCCGGGCCAGCGCCGAAGCCAGGTCGAAGCGGAAGCCGTCCACGTGCATCTCCTGCACCCAGTACCGCAGGCTGTCCATGACCAGCTGCAGGACCTGGGGGTGCCGCATGTTGAGGCTGTTGCCGGTGCCGGTGTAGTCCATGTAGTAGCGGGGATCCTGCGCCACCAGCCGGTAGTAGGCGGCATTGTCAATCCCGCGAAAGGAGAGCATGGGACCGAGCTGATTGCCTTCGGCGGTGTGGTTGTAGACGACGTCGAGGATCACCTCGATGCCGGCGGCGTGGAGCGCCTTGACCATCTGCTTGAACTCCAGCACCTGCTCCCCGCGCTGCCCGCTCGAGCTGTATCCGTTGTGGGGGGCGAAGAATCCGATCGAGTTGTAGCCCCAGTAATTGCGCAGCCCTCGTTGGGCCAGGGCGTGGTCGTTCACGAACTGGTGGACCGGCATCAGCTCGACCGCAGTCACCCCCAGGCGGCTGAGGTGCTCGATGGCCACCGGGTGGGCCAGGCCGCTGTACGTCCCACGGAGCCTGGGCGGGATGTCCGGGTGGCAGAAGGTGAGGCCCTTGACGTGCGTCTCGTAGATCACGGTTTCGTGCCAGGGCCGGCGGGGCGGGCGGTCGCGCCCCCAGTTGAACTTCGGGTCGGTGATCACGGCCCGGGGGACGAACGGCGCGCTGTCACTGTCGTCGGCTGCCCCGTCTCCATCGGCGTGTCCCAGCGGGTATGGAAAAACGGCAGGGTCCCAGGTGACGTCTCCCTCGACTGCTCGCGCGTACGGATCGAGGAGCAGCTTGGCGGGGTTACACCGCGGTCCGTGGACCGGGTCGTAGGCGCCGTGGACCCGAAATCCGTAGCGCTGGCCCGGGCGGATCCGGGGTAGATAACCGTGCCAGCAGTGGGCCGTCTGCTCGGGCAGATCGACGCGGGTCTCTTCGCCTTCTGCGTCGAACAGGCAGAGCTCGACCCGCTCAGCGACTTCGGAAAAGATGGAGAAATTCGTACCCCGGCCGTCGTAGGTCGCGCCCAAAGGAAAGGGTTGTCCGAGCCAGACGTCTACGCGCGTCCCTCCTCACCAGCGGCAGGTGCTGGAAGCGATAAGGTCTAATCTGACCATAACCGCACGCATGGCCAAAGCCGCCCGTTGATGCGCCTCGCCCTCCTGACCCGAGAATTCCCGCCCGAGGTGTACGGGGGAGCCGGCGTGCACGTCGAGTACCTGGCCCGGGAGCTTGCCCGCTCAATCGACGTGCGAGTGCACTGCTTTGGCAACCCGCGCGAGGCCAAAGAGGTGACCGCCTACAAACCCTGGCCGGCGCTGAGTGGGGAAGCGCGCTTCACCGCCGCGCTCCAGGCGATGTCGGTGGACCTGGCGATGGCCGCCGGCGTCGGGGACGCCGACCTGGTCCACAGCCACACCTGGTATACCAACCTCGCCGGTCACCTCGCGAAGCTGCTCCACGGCATTCCGCACGTGGCCACCACCCATAGCCTGGAACCGCTGCGGCCGTGGAAGGCCGAGCAGCTGGGCGGCGGCTACAGGCTCTCCAGCTTCTGCGAGCGGGTCGGCCTGGAGAGCGCGGACGCCGTGGTGGCCGTGTCCGACGGCATGCGGCGCGATGTGCTCGCCTGCTATCCCGCAATCGATCCGGGGAGGGTCTCTGTGATCCACAACGGCATCGACCCGCAAGAGTACCGGCCGGATCCGTCGACCGACGTGGTCCTGCGCCGCGGCATCGACCCGAAGCGTCCGTACGTTCTGTTCGTAGGCAGGGTCACGCGCCAGAAGGGGATCGTTCACCTGCTCGACGCCGCCGCCAAGATCGACCGGTCCGCGCAGCTCGTCTTCTGCGCGGGCTCCGCCGACACCCCGGAGCTTGCGAACGAGGTCCACCAGAAGGTGAGCCGGCTCGAAGAGAAGCGAGGCGGGATCGTGTGGATCGAGGAGATGCTGCCTCGGGTCGAGGTCATCCAGCTGCTGAGCCACGCCTCCGTGTTCGTCTGCCCGTCGATCTACGAGCCGTTCGGCCTGGTCAACGTCGAAGCCATGGCCTGCGAAACGCCGGTCGTTGCCAGCCACGTGGGCGGGATCCCCGAGGTGGTCGATCATGGCGTGACCGGCTACCTGGTACCGCTGGAGCAGGGTCCGGATGGCATACCGCTCAACCCGCAACGGTTCGCCGCCGACCTGGCGGCTGCCATCAACCTGGTGCTGCAGGATCCAGCCCACGGTCGTGCCCTGGGTCTGGCGGGCCGGCGGCGCGTGGTCGAGCAGTTCAGCTGGGCGGCGGTGGCCGAACGGACCGTGGAGCTGTACCGAACCCTTGTGCCTGCTTCGCGCGCCGGCTGAACGGGTAAGACGTGTCTCACATGGTCCATATGTGGGGGTGGCGCGGAGGGTTTGACCAGCCGCCGGAAAATGTCCGGCTGGAATGGCCGTTGCTGCGCCGCGTCTTCGCCTATTTCGTCCCATACTGGCCGCTCTCCCTGGTGGTGCTGGCCTGTATTGCTGTGACTTCAGCCCTCGGCCTGGTGCCGGCGTTGGTGACCAAGACCCTGATCGACTACCTGACCGGGCGCGGCGGACAGTTCTCTTTCATCGGCCTGCTGATCGGCATCCTGGTGGCGTCCTCGCTGATCAGCGGACTGGTAGGCGTGCTGCAGTCGTACGTCAGCACCCGGATCAGCCAGAGCATCATGTACGACCTGCGCAACCAGCTGTTCGACCGCGTGATCAGGCAGTCGGTCGCGTTCTTCACCCGGACCCGAACCGGAGACGTGATGTCCCGCCTGAGCAACGACGTAAACGGCGTCCAGAGCGTGGTCTCGGACACCATCTTCAGCCTGGTGAGCAATGTCGTGATCCTGGCCAGCACCCTGGTCCTGATGGTCACCCTCAGCTGGAAGATGACCATCGTCGCCCTCCTGGTGCTGCCGGCGTTTGTCCTTCCCACCCTCAGGGTGGGCAAGGCCACCTTCAGCGCCCGCAAGCAAACTCAGGGCAAACTCGCCGAGATGACCGCTTTCATGCAGGAGGTGCTCGGCATCTCCGGCATCCTGCTGGTAAAGGCGTTCGTCACCCAGTCGCGCGAGGACGCGCGCTTCGAGCGCCTCAATCACGAGCTGCGCGGCCTCAACATCCGGCAGGCCATGATCGGACGCTGGTTCTTCATGCTGATGGGGGTACTTGGGACCGCCGGCCCCGCCGTCCTCTGGCTTTTCGGCGGCTACCTCGTGATCACCGGCGGCGCTTCCCTGGGCACGGTAGTCACCTTTGCCACCCTGCTGCTCGCCCGCCTGTACGGACCGGTGGGGTCGCTTGCCAACCTCCAGGTGAATGTGGTCGGGTCTCTGGCCCTCTTTCAGCGGTTGTTCGAATACCTGGACCTGAAGCTCGAGATCGAGGAAAAACCCGACGCGCGCGAGCTGGATCGGGCATTGGGAGCCGTTGCGTTCGAGCACGTGACGTTCTCCTATGAAGGCGGTGCCCGGCCGGCACTCGATGACCTGTCGTTCGAGGTGAGCCCCGGGCAGCTGGTGGCCCTGGTCGGCCACAGCGGCGCTGGCAAGACCACCATCACCAACCTGCTGCCCCGCTTCTACGACCCGCAGATCGGCTCGGTGCGGGTCGACGGCCATGACATCCGGGATCTGACCCTGGAATCGCTGGGAAAGCAGATCGGCATGGTGTTCCAGGACACCTTCCTGTTCCATGCCACCGTCCGCGAAAACCTTCTCTATGCCCGACCCGATGCCACCGAGCACGAGATGGTGGCGGCAGCCAGGGCAGCGCACATCCACGAATTCGTCGAGTCGCTCCCGCTCGGCTACGACACAATCGTGGGCGAGCGCGGGCATCGCCTGAGCGGCGGAGAGAAGCAGCGGGTGGCGATCGCGCGGGTGGTCCTCAAAGACCCCCGAATCCTGATCCTCGATGAGGCGACCTCGAACCTGGACTCCGAGTCCGAGCATTTGATCCAGGTCGCGCTCGCCGGGCTGCTGGCCGGTCGGACGTCGCTGGTAATCGCTCATCGGCTCTCCACCATCCTGGCCGCGGATACCATCCTCGTTCTCGACCGCGGCCGCCTGGTTGAACAGGGCCGGCACCTCGACCTGCTGGGCCGGGGCGGCATCTACGCCCGCCTCTACCAGCAACAGTTTTTGCCGGAAGCTGTCGAAGCTGCACGGAGCATTGCCTAGGAGGGGTTGATGGATAAAAAAATTCAAGAGGCACTCGCACGCGGGGGGTTGATCAACATCACGACGGTCGGGGCGCAATCCGGCAAGCCGCGGCGAATCGAAATTGTCTTTCACAACATCGGCGGCCGCATCTACATCAGCGGCATGCCATCGCGGCAACGGCGAAGCTGGATCGCCAACCTGTCATCAAACCCGACACTTACGTTCCATCTTGTGAGACCGGTACGAGCAGACCTTCCGGCGCGCGCCAGGATCATCGAAGACCCCGGTGAGCGGCGGCAGGTTCTGACTCAGGTGGCTAAGAACTGGAAGCGCAACGACGTCGACACCATGGTTGAATACAGCCCCCTGATCGAGGTCACCCTGGAGAATCAGGCCGCGTAGCCGACCGGTCCAGGAGGAAGCGTTCGTGCGCAAGCAGCCGGTCCATGTCGGCGCGCTGCACCTTCGCCGCCACCAGGCGCATCTCGGCGTCCATCACGTCGAGCTCCTTAAGGAGCACATCGATGGCGGGCCGGCCGCGGCTGCCAGGACCGGACGAGACGTACCCCTGGGGTAGCCGCAGATACGCGTCGAGGGCGGTCGGCAGGTCTTCAAAGGCGGTCCGCTCCACCAGGTAGAGCTCGCGCGAGCCCACCGGAAGACAGTCGAGCCGGGGCAGGATCTGGGTTCGGACGGTGAGCTCGATCAGCTGGACCCTGCTGATGACTTCGGGCGGGACCCTGCCGCTGACCGCGCCAATCTCGTCTGCCAGGGCCTGCTGCGCCCGACTCGGGCTGAACCCATAGCGGCTGAGCTCCCGCTTTGCCGGCAGCAGCGCGGCACCGATGGCATAAAAGACCGGTACCAGGATGAAGCCCTGCGGCCCGACCGGGTCCACCAAGGCAAGCAGCAGCCCAAGCAGGGCAAGGAATGATCCAGCGAGGTTCCGGCGGCTGGTCAGATAGTTGGCCACCACCATCCTCACCACCTGGTTTTTTCCCGGAAACGCCCCCGTTTACACCTGACTGGACTCTTGGAAGTCCTGCGAGCGGCGTCTAAAAATCCCGCCGCCCGTTGAAGTGGCCGGCGGCTTCCGGGCGGGTCAGCTGATAGATCGCGATCCGCTGACCGCCGGGCGTGCGAAACGAGCAGCACGGTCCGTGCGGGATCTCGAAGGTCGTCTCAGGTTGCCAGCCCTGCTGCTCGAGCTGCGCCATCGCAGACCGGAGATCCTTGACCCGATAGACAAGGATCGGAGACTCTCCCTCGACGTGGTCGGCAAGCAGCAGCAGAGGCGAGGCCGGAGCCAGCTCGATCGCTGCCACTCGGGTTCCCATAGCGTCGACGGCGAAGACGAGCCTGCCGCCGAGCACCCGGGTGAAGTAGTCCATGTCCCGCTGCACGTCGGAGCTGGGGCTGTACAGGAAATCGAGCTGCTCGAAGGGGGTCATGGCGTCACGCGCAGGATATCGCGGCCGGGCAACGTTGCAATTTGCATGACGTTCCTTCGCATCGTCCTGGGGATTTTCTCGATTCTGAATGTCGTCTTTTGGGCAGTCCTCGCCTGGGTCTGGGCGGTCAAACCGTCCTGGGCGGGCCGTCTTCCGTTGCAGCTTGGCACTACCGACCGATACCGGCTGGTGCCGGCCTGGGCCCGCCTGGCGGCTGCGGTGGCGGCGTTCTGGAGCGTCGCAGGCGTGGTCTACCTGGTCAGTGTGGATGCCAACCCGCTGGCTCTGGTCGCCCTGATAGTGCTGGCCGCCATTCTCTTGATCCTTGGGATCGGCGCGGCGGCTCGCGTCTACCACGTGCTCCAACTCCCGGAGCAGACCTCGTTTCCGAAGCGCAAGCAACCCGCCGCTTAGCCCCCGGAGGCGAGGGCCAATACAGGCCCGAGCCGTGCCCGCCGGCCCAAAGCGCGCGCCGTATCGCGCGCAATAGAGGCGTTATTGCTGGAAGACGATGTCGAACTCCATCGTCGCGTTGTTCTGCACGGTGACGAAGCCTCCGATGCTGGGCGGGGTCATCCCGAACTCACTGAAGGGGAAGGTGGTGGCGCCGGCGACCTCGATCTTGGTGCCGTTGACGCGCGCATCCAACGGGATGCTGACCGACCTCGTGGTTCCATGAATCGTGAGGTCCCCGACCGCCTGGACCCGAAACGCCTGGCCGTCTGCTCCGGTTGACGGCAGCGCGATCGGGCTCGTCAGGGTAAAGGTGGCCGTCGGGTAGCGATCACTCTCGAGCCCCATGCTGTGGATCCGTTGATCCCGCATGGAGCGGTCGCTGGTCAGGGTCGAGACGTCGACGCTGAATGAAGCCGCCGCCACGCTGTACGCAGCCACCGACTGGGTAATGGTTATCGAGCCGCTTACGGCTGAGGTCCGGCCGACCGCGTCGCTCGGCGCGGGAGCGAACCCGAGCTGCTCGCGAACGCGATAGCCGGCCACTGAGCCGCTGGCCACCTTCCAGGTACCCGTTCCAGAGCCGGCAGCCGGCGACGCGCTGGCTGAGGCCGAGGTGGTCGTAGATGGGGTGGGCGTCGCAGCGCTGAGCGTGAGCCGGGCGGGCGCCATTCCACCCATGAGTCCGAAATACACGAAGCCGAGGGCTCCGGCCCCGAGTAGCGCGGCCACGCCTGCACCGGCAAGCACCATCCGACCCGTGATCCACCCTCGAAGCCCTCGACCGGTCACACGCTCATGATGCCTGGGGCTTTCTTTCGGTTCCATTACATTCTGCGTAGAACCCGGCTGGCGAGGGTTGCCACCCAGCCGGCACCGAGGATAAGTGCTGCCCGCTCGACCAGCCCGGGGAGGAGGAAGGGCGGGGCAACGTTGCTGAGCAGGAACAGTGCGGGCACGACAAATCCGGTGAGCACTGAAATGCGCCGCCAGGTGCTCGACGAGACGTTATCGATGGCCGGCACCAGGATCAGGCAGGTGGCCGACAGAGCTCCGGCGATCGCGATGGTTGCCAGGAAGTGGAGATCTCCGTGCAGGGTGGCAGGGGAACCGATGGGGTCGGTCCCAAAGGTGCCTGCGCCGATTAGCCCGAGGCCGAGCATGCTGATGAGCGCCGGAGCGCTGGCGCTGCCCACGTCGTTGCCGGAGACGCGGCTGAGTCCGGCTGCGAAGGCGAGCACGAGCCATCCGCAGATGATGAAGTTGGCGGTCTGGATCCATCCGCCGGTTCCAAAGCTGAGCTCGCTGACGTAGTCGCGGAGCTGGCTGTAGCTCGAGCGGCTGGCGCCGTCGACCAGGAAGGCAGCGACGAAAAGCGCCGGACCGACAACCCCGCATGCGAGCAGCGAGCGCGTCCACGCCCGCGCTTGGCCCCGGTAGGTCGCGTCCACGCCGACGAGTCTCAGCAAAGGGATCTTTCAAATGACTTACGTGTCGCGTCACAGAATCGCAAGGTGCCCGGGCGCACGATGGCCATGTCGAATCAAACAGAGTTCTTCGAGGTAGGCACCATGGATAGGTCAAAACGGACATGATCGCGCAGGACTTTCAACACGGTCCGTTCCAGCCAGCGCCGACGGCCCCGGCCGTGACCGCGCCTCCCCAGCAACCGCGAAAGCGACCCGTGCTGCGGGCCGCCATGATCACGTCGATCTTCCTTCTGGGGAGCATCGCGGGTGGAACCGCGGGCGCCGCTGTTTTGACGAGGGCCCAGACACCAACGGTAACGACAGCATCGTCCTCGACGGGGACCAGCCTCAACGTGTCGGCTGGTTCGGTGGCAGCCCTCTACACCCAGGCCGTGCCGGGCGTTGTCACGATCACCACCCAGGTGACCTCACAGTTCGGTCAGACCGGCCAGGGAACCGGGTCCGGAATCGTGGTGGACACCCAGGGGCACATCCTGACCAACGCCCACGTGGTCTCCGGGGCTCAGCAAATTCGGGTGACCTTCAGTGATGGCCAGACCGTGGCGGCCACTCTGGCCGGAATCGACACGACCGCCGACCTGGCGGTGATCAAGGTCTCGGTAGCCGCATCCTCGCTGCACCCGCTGACGCTCGGCAACTCCAACTCCGTGCAGGTGGGCGACTCCGTGTATGCGATTGGCGCGCCCTTCGGGCTCTCCGGGTCGCTAAGCGCAGGGGTGGTTTCCGCCCTCAACCGATCCAATCCGGCCTCCGGCGGTGCCAGCCTCTCCCATCTCATCCAGACCGACGCAGCGATCAACCCGGGTGACTCGGGTGGTCCGCTTTTGAACGCCCAGGGCCAGGTGATCGGCATCAACGACTCCATCGAGAGCCCGGTCGACGGTAACGTCGGAGTCGGGTTCGCCATTTCGATCAACCAGGCAACCCAACTGCTTCCCGCACTCGAGAAGGGCTTGAACCAGTGAGCGCCCGGCTGATCGTCGTCCGCGACGGCCTCGAATCAATCGCCCCCTCCCTCGCCGCTGAGCTGCGTAAAGCCAACCTGCCAACCCGGATCGTCGCACGCCTCAGCCTGGCTGTATCGGCGCCCGGTGACATTGTCCTGCTTCGGATGACGGACACCGACCCGATCCGCACCTGCTGGCAATTACGGCGACAGGGTCACCGGTGGATCGTGGCGCTGAGCCTCAACCCCAGCACCGACGAGTGCATTCGGCTCCTAAGCGCAGGGGCCGACGCCTACATACCCGTGTCGCAGCCGCGAGGCGACCTGATCGCCCGGCTACGATCCCTCCTTCGGGTCAGCGCCTGGATAGACACCAGGCGCGCAGCTTCCGAGGTGTACGCTCTTGACGATGTATCAGGCGGCGGTCTGGCACGACTATTTCATGATGGTTGGCGGCGGGGCGGCGGCCCTCACGGGCCTCGTCTTCGTCGCCATGTCGCTGCACCTTGACGAGATAGCATCGGACCCGGCCCACCGGCATCGCGCCCGGACCATCCTCACCGGACTGACCGCCGTCTTCATTCGCTGCGCCCTGGTCCTGATGGGTGGCCAGAGCGGCCAGGCCGTGGCTCTCGAGCTTATCGTCGTCCTGGTCGTTGTCGAGACCATTCTCTACCGCAGCATCAGGGACGCCCTTCGCACGGCAACATCGGCTCAACCCTGGCTGCTGCTGCGAACCCTGGGCAGCTTTATCTGCCTCCTGATCGAGCAGGCGGGCGCGGTCGTGCTCTTTCTGGGGAACACCGGCGGGCTCTACGCCGTGGGGGTGGGAATGATGGCCTCGTTCATCTTCATGGTCACCGGCGCCTGGCTGCTCCTCGTCGGCGTCGGGACGGTACAACCGAGCGTGGCGCGGACCTAGTCGGAACGCTACAGGTTATTCGTCGGACCCAGACGACACAGCCGCGACCAGCGCCAGGTCCTGTGGCCGGACTTTCGAGGGATCGAACTTTCGCACGTTCGCGGTCATCCGGGTCAGCGCCTCTGCCATCGACATCGGTGGCGCCGCGTCCTTCTTCCGGGTCGGCGGAACGAAGCGCACCGGGTTACAGCGAGCGACCACGAGCTGGCGCAGGTAAGGGCTCTTGAATCCCTGCTGCTGCAGGGTCTTGACATGGGCGGCCACCCGATCCTCGATGTCCATCAGCCTGACCGCCCACTGATCGCGCTGCCGGAGTGCCGCCGGTAGGGTCTGGTCCAGAAAGCGATCGACCCGGCGGAGCATCGGCTGGTAAGCGGAGCCGGCAAACCGCGAGCGCGTCGCATAGACACCGCCCAGCGTGAGGAAGACCGGTGATTCGAAAGTGACCTCGTGCTCAGATTCCTTTGAACGCGGTTGATCTTTGGCCAGCCGCCGTGCCATCCGGATGACCTCCAGCGAGCGGTCGCGCAGGTTGTGCGCCTTCTCCGTATTAAGGGCAAGGATGCGGTAGGCGATCCGGTCGTCGGGCACGATCAGCGCCGTGATCGCGCGCAGGCCGAGCCGGCGGGCGGCCTCGAGTCGGTGCCTGCCGTTTGGAGTCCAGAACCCGCCGTCACCCGGCGCGGCGATCACCGGGTCGAGAAAGAGCCCGGCCGCGCCGATCGCCTCCATCAGCCGATCCGCATGTGTCTTCGACAGATCTCGCTGGAAGGGCGTGGGCTCGACCTTCCGCAGCGGCAGCGACGCCAGTACCAGGGCCGACCCCGCGTACGGGTCTCGATAGCCTGCCAGCACCGTCCCTCCGGCCCGCTTGACCTCTTGCGTCAGGGCAACCAGGTCCTTGTCGTCCGGACTGAGCTGACTCTCGCTGGGCTCCGGGCCACGGGCGGTCTGAGGCTTGCGCGAGCGCCTGGTCGGTTTCTTATCCGGTGTCTTCTTCCTGGCGGGCACCGTCAGAACATTAGTCCTTCCTGTCAAACCGACGGCATCGCGATCCCCTCGATAGCCTGGTGAATGCTCGGGAGAACGCGCCCGGGTACGGTGCTCTTCACCACGTAGCTCACCGCACCCGCCCTGAGCATTTCCAGCACGCTGGCGGGATCCTCGTAACCAGACACAGCCAGGATTCGAGTGCGCGGCGAGCGCTTGCGAATCTCGCGCGCAGCCCTGGGCCCGCCCCCACCCGGCATTTTGCCATCGAGGAGGGCGAGGTTCGGCTGGAGGAACTCCGCCAGGCGGATTGCCTCGTCGGCGTCCGCTGCCATGCCTACCAGGTCGAGCGACGGGTCGCCGAGGATGTATTCGGCGATCACGTCTCGAAAGAGCCGGTCATCGTCGGCCACCAGCACCCGGCCGCGGGCCCCCAGTCGGCTCACGACTCGACAATACTGTTCGAGATTCCCGTAATCGCCCCTCAGTTGCCGGGTTGCCTTGCCCTACAAACGGAGGTTGCGATCGCTACCCGACGGCGACTAGGCGCGACGCGCACTCATCCGGCGGCAACTCAGCGTCGCCGGAAGAGGACGACTGACCCAGCCGTGGCCACCATGGCAATTCCGGCCAGGATCGCCAGGTCCTTTCCCGATATCCCGCGTCCAAACCAGGGGTCCTGCAGCACCCGCACCGCATAATCGAGCGGCAGGAAATCGGCCAGGTGGCGCATGGGGTCTGGAAGAACCGCCAGTGGCGGTCCGGCGCCCGAG
>VBDY01000068.1 GCA_005882775.1 Chloroflexota bacterium
CATCTTCGATGCCGATCTTGCCGATGTCGTGTAGGACGCAGGCTCGCTTGAGGGCGTGGATCTCGATGGGGTCGAGCCCCATGGTTTCCGCCATGATCTGCGCGTAGTCGCCGACCCGGCGGGTGTGGCCGTGAGTGTAGGGGTCGCGGGCCTCGACCGCGGCCGCCAGCGCCTCGATCGTCATCAGGTAGGTGTCCTGGAGCGCGGCCATGGCGGTGCGCACCTGGTCGCTCTTCTCCTTGAGGCTTCTGGTCATCTGGTTGAACGATTCGGTCAGCTCGCCGACCTCGTCGTGGCTGAGCACGGGCGCCTGGTGGTCCAGGTCACCGGCACTGACCAGGCGGGTCGCTTCCACCAGGTTGTGCACCGGCCGGGTGATCCGCCTTGCGGTCCAGACGCCGATCAGGAGGGTGAGTGCAACACCGCCGAGAAAGAGCGCCACCAGCAGCAGCCGGAGCTGCGCCGTGTCGGCCGCCAGGCTCGCGCTCGAGGCCAGCACCCCGACATAACCAAGGCTGGTCGAAGGCGTCGACCAGGGCGAGAGCAGCTCGGTGCCCGGGCCGGGCGCGGTCCGCTGCAGCTGTACGACCGCTGTCGGTGTGACGCGCCCGCGGGTTGCCTGGTCGAGGGCCAGGTTGGTCCACTGGTCGGGAACCACTCCGGCGGTCGTGGTCAGGACCTGCCCGTGCGTGTCATAGAACGTGATGTCGTCGTGGACGGTCCCTTTTATCGCAGCCGCGCGGTCGTTCAGGTAATCGCCTACCAGCACTGCGCCCAGGAGGGTCCCGCCCGGGCTGCGCACGATGGCTCCGGAGAAGACAGCGGGTCGGGGCGCGGGGGTGACCAGGTCGATCAAGTCCTGGCCGCCGCTGAGCATGTACTGGAGGCCGGGCCAGCCGCCAAGGTCTCGCATCTTTGATACCGAGTCCGCCGCCGCTCCGTGGCCGACCACGCCCACGATCTCACGACCCAGGGGGTCGACCGTTTCGACGATGGTGTCGGGGTGGATCGCCAGCGCCCGCTCGAGCCGGAGCTGGAGCATCTGGGGATTGTTCCAGGCGCTGCTCAGCCCCACCGAGTCGAGCAGGCGGAGGATGGCTCGCCGGCTGGTATCGCCGGTGTCGACCTCGGATTGGACGACGAAGCCGTCGTGGATCTGCTGACGGTCGAACGAGGCCTGGTTCCGGGCGCTGAGCTCGCCGGTGGCGGCGAGGGTGCCGGCCGCGCCCATGGCCAGGGTGAGGAGCGCGAAGGGCAGCACGATCTTCCAGGCCAGGGGACTCTGAATCCGCCGGATCGTCACCGGGGTGTAACGACCAGGTTCGGGTGAGCTTGTGCTGCCCCCACCCTGACCCTCCCCCAAAAGGGGAGGGAAATGGGTTAGGTCCGAAGGAGAAGGAGCCGGATCCCGACCAGGCCAAGCGAGACAGCCAGCAGCCGGATGATCACGCCCCCCGATACACGGCGGGAGAGGGCGGCCCCCACCTGCGCCCCGACGATCACTCCCACCGCCAGGGCCACGGTCAACCCCACAAACCCCGCGTAGTCCCGATGAAAAACATGGGTCATCGCTCCGACACCGCTGGTGGCGACCTGGACAAATTGCGCGGTCGCGGACGCGATGTGCGCGGGAAAGGCGAAGAACGTAGTCAGGATGGGGACCTGGATGATCCCCCCGCCGATGCCCAGGAGGCTGGACACAAATCCGATCCCGAAGCTGGCCGCCAGCGCCAACCCGAGGTTGAACCGGTAGCTGTAGCGATTGCCGTCCGAGTCGGTGAGAGTCCGCGAGACGGCAAATCGACCGCCGAGGCCAACAGGAATGTTTCCACTGGGCTTGAGCAGCAGGAATCCTGCGACGAGCACGAGCGCACCGCCCATGACAATGTCGAACGCAGCCCGCGGGATGGCGCCGACGACGAGCGCCCCAATGACCGCCCCGGGGATAGTTGCCGGGGCCAGGACCAGTCCGGTGAAATAGTCGATGCGCCGCAGCCGGAAATAACTGATCGAGCCCGAGGTCACGTTGGCGAAGACCACGGCCAGCGATACCGCGGTCAGCTGGGCCGGAGATTGCTGCGGATAAACCAGCAGAAGGATTGGGACCAGGGCGAAGCCGCCTCCAGCGCCGACCAGGGTGCCATAAGCACCGACGCCCACGCCGACCAACGCCCAGACGAGAAAAAGCAGCGGACTCAGGAGAGGCGTCCGACGTAGAGGTCCACGACCTCATCATCGTTGAGCAGGTCGTGCCCCGGGCCCTCCAGCCGGTTCTGCCCGAGCACCAGCACGTAGGCCCATTGCGCGTGGCGCAGGGTCTCCCGGGTGTTCTGCTCGATGACGAGGACGGCAACGTTGGTTGCCCGGATCTCCTCGATGCGCTCCCAGATCGCCCCCTGGAATCGTGGCGCCAGTCCTGCGCTCGGCTCGTCCAGGATCAGCACCGCTGGATCCACCATCAGGCCGCGAGCCAGGGCAAGCATGGTCCGCTGTCCACCGCTAAGTGTGTTGGCCTGACGGTGCGCTGAGCCTTTGAGATCTGGAAAGAGCTTGAAGAGCTGCTCGATCCGTTCGCGCACACCCGCCTTACGGCTGTAGCCGCCCATCTCCAGGTTCTCGCGGATGGTGAGGTCGGGGAAGACGTTGGCCACCTGTGGGACATAAGCCAGTCCTCTGCGTACGAGCCTCTCCGCGGGCTGCCCGGTCACCTCGGAGCCTTCGACGAAGACCCGACCGGCGGTAGGCCGGATCAATCCGGCGATCGCCTTCAGCAGCGTCGACTTGCCGGCCCCGTTGGGCCCGACGATCGCGGTGATCTCGCCCAGCCGGGCGCGGATGCTGACGTTCTCGATCACCGGCGGACCGCCGTAGCCCGCGGTCAGACCCTCGACTGCGAGGGCCGCTACTGGCTCAGGCGCCTGGCTGTTCATAGGTTGGCATCTCTCCGAGGTAGGCGTCGACCACCGCCTGGTTGCTCCGCAGCGACTCGAACGGCCCGTTCGCGATCACCGAACCCTGCGACATGACCACCACGTGGTCGGTCACGCGTTCGATGAATGGCAGGTTGTGCTCGACCACGATCACGGACGTGCCGGCCGTGATGAAGCCTTCGATGGCGAGCGCCATTCGCTCGCCGAGGACCGGGTTCACCCCTCCCATCGGCTCATCGAGGATGACCAGCTGCGGCTTCGCCATCCGGATCCGGGCAAACTCGACCAGCCGCTTCTGACCGCCGCTCAGGTTGCCGGCGCGCTCGTTGCGCAGGGCGATCAGGCCGAACTCCTGCAGGATTCCGCGTGCCTCGGACAGCTCGGAAAGTGTCGCTTCGCGCCCGGCCTGTCGCAGACCGAGGACGCCGCGCCAGAATGTCTCTCGGCTTTCATCCCACCGAGCCAGGACCACGTTCTCGAGCACGGTCAGCTCTCGCCACTCGCGGGGGGTCTGGAAGGTACGGATCAGGCCGAGGCGCGAGATCCGGTGGGGTGAAAGGCCTTGGAGCGCCTTGCCTTCGAACACGACCGAGCCGGCGTCGGGCAATTTGAATCCCGAGATCAGGTCGATGGCGGTGCTCTTGCCGGCTCCGTTGGGGCCGATCAACCCGGTCACCTTGCCCTTCGGTGCGATGAACGAGCAGTCGTCGACCGCGCGAACTCCACCGAAGTGCTTGCTGAGCCCGCGCACATCCAGCGCTACCGGACCGGCTGCCGTCATGGGGCGTTGGCCTCAGCCGCCGCAGGCTGGACCCGGTCCACGTAGTGGCGCTCGGGTAGTAGACCCTGCGGCCTGAAACGTAGGAAAAGGACGAGCGCCGCTCCAATCACGATCGGCCGGAGCGCGAGCACGATGCCGGGATGTCCCGGGATCTCCGGCAGAAAGCGGGTCGACTCCTCGATCAGCACGTAGACGATAAGCACTCCCAACACCACGCCCCGGATGTTCCCGCGCCCGCCGACCAGGATGGCGGCATAGAGAACGACGGTCTCGAGGGGCGCCCATGCGGAAGTATTGAAGGCGCTGAGATAGGCGGCAAAAAGGGCGCCGCCCAACCCGCCAAGCCCTGCGCCAAGGACGTAGGCCTTGAGCTTCAGACGGTAGATGTCTCTTCCGAAGGCCGCCGCCGCTCGCTCGTCCTCCCGCAGCGACCGCAGGGCCAGGCCGAAGCGGCTACTCGACACGCGCGACATGAAGAAGTAAACGAGGAGGAAGACGGCGATGGCGAGACCGAGAAAGAAGTACTGATAGCTGTTGAAGTCGATCCCCAGCGCGTCCGCCATCGGGTTGATCAGGCCGGACAGCCCCTGGTACCCGTTGAACAGCGGCACGAACTGGCCAGCCATGGCGTAGAGCACGTACACCGCGCCCAGGGTCACGATCGAGAAATAGATGCCCCGCAGGTGGCGCAGGGCGATCAGCCCGATGACCAGCGCCAGGGCCATAGCGGAGGCAACCGCCAGCAGGACAGCCACCGGGTAGGGCAGCTCGAGTCCAAGGATGTACTGGACTGGCGGGGGCTGCCGGCCGATGGTAAGGACCAGGGTCATGTAGGCGCCCAGCGCGACGTAACCGTAATAGGCGAGGTCGAAGTCGCCCGACCAGCCCCAGATCACGTTCAACCCCAGCGCCATGATGCCGAAGATGGCGCCCTCGGTGAGGACCGAGACCAGGTACTGGGTCATTCGAAGACACTCCGTCGGGCATTGACGAACAGGCCGCGGGGCCGGACCAGGATGACCACGGCCAGGATGGCGAAGGCAAAGGCCAGGTTGTATCCCGCGCTGACGTAGCCTCCGACGAATTCGAGGGCGATCCCCACGATGATGGCCCCCACCATGGTGCTGAACGCCCGGCCAAGGCCCCCGGCGACCGCGGCCGTCAGGGTGATCAGGAAGAAGCCGAAGCCGAAGCTGGGGTTGAACGTGCCGACGCTCTCGGCCAGGATGAAACCCGCATAACCTGCGACCAATCCGGCGAGGAACCAGGTGGCCGAAGCGACCACGTCTGCGTTGATCCCGCTGACCCGTGCCAGCTCGCGGTTCTGGGAAACGGCCCGCAGGGCTTTGCCGAACTTGGTGTGCGAGATGATCAGGTAGAGCACGGCGGTGATGGCCAGGGCGGAGACGATGATCTCCAGGTCGACGGCGGTCCAGAGGAATGGTCCGAGCTCAAAGGGCGCACCTGACGGGATGGTGTAGGCGACGTTGGCCGCGCCGAAGCGGATGACAAGCAGGTTCTGGATGACAAAGGAGAGGCCCAGGGTGGCGATGAAGATCACCAGGGTGGGCGTGCCGCGCCGGATGAAACGGTCGACGACGGCCGCGTGCATGGCCAGGGCGAGCAGCCCGCCGGCCGCCGCCGCGGCCAGCGCGGCAGCCAGCGCGCTCCCGGTCCGCTGGTGGACGACAAGGGCGGCGTAGGCGCCCACCGTGAGGATCTCCCCGTGCGAGAGGTTGGCCACGTTGGTGACGGCGTACTCGAGCGTGAAGGCAACCGCCGACAGGGAAAGGATGGCGGCGGTCACAAGGCCGAACCCGAGGGTCAGGAGCGCCTGGTGTACGGCTTAACCTCCCGGCATTGCCGGAATCGAACTGGTTGCCGTCAGCTACTCTACGGCGTCGCCGCTCCCAGTTCCGCCGCCGTCATGGTCTGGACCAGCTGCTGCTGACCGGCCAGCGTTTCCTGCCAGGCACCGTAGGGTCCGAAGACGTTGTGGTAGTTGTTGTAGTTCAGGTCGCCACTGGCGCCCTCGTAGTTGATTTTGGTGCCCGCCTTCAGTAGATCCAGGCATGTCTTGTACGTGTAGCACGCTGTCCCCGGTGGGTTGGTGACCTGGGTCATGGCGTTGTTGATGTCGGTCCCGTCGATGCTGTTGGCCTTGTCGACGGCGAGCGCCTGGCTGATCACCGCGTCGTAAGCGTAGTTTGCGTTGGCCAGGGGTTGGTTCGGGCCCGGGAACATGGCGGTGAAAATCTTCATGAACTCATCGGCCGCCGCGCCGCTCACCGACGTCCCGTAGACCGAGATCAGGTGTGCGTTGGCCACCGGGTAGGTGATGGCCTTCAGGTAGTCATCGCCACCCGTGACGTCGGTCCCGACGAAGGGGATGGCCAGGTTGTTGAATGATTTGAAATTGCTGAAGAGAACGCCGGCCGTCGGGGCGTCGGTCTGGGTGAAGATCACGTCCGGGTGGGCGGCGATCACGCGCTGGACCTGGGTCCGGTACGACGTCTGGCCCGGGGCCAGGTCGGTGATGCGGATGGCGATGGTCCCGCCGAGCTTCTGCCAGGTCGCGGTGATCGGATCGGAGAAGGTCTGGGCGGCGATGTCCGAATAGAAGAGGAGGCCGGCGCTGCGGTAGCCCTTCTTGTAAGCGTAGAGGGCCATCGCCACCCCGAGCTGCGAGTCGGAGGGGCTGTCTCGCCAGAGATAGACTTTCGCGTTGTGGTCGAAGGCGGTGCTGCCGCCCTGGAACTGATCGGGGATCTTGGACGCCGTGACGATGGGCGAGACGGCGTTGATCTCCTGAGTCTCCGGTCCGATGATCCCCACCACATTGCTGTCGGCGAGGAGCTTGCGCACGGCCGGCACCGAGTCGGCTTCGTCGCACTGGGTGTCGGCGTGGGAAAGGTTGAGCTGTTTCCCCAGGATGCCGCCCGCGTCGTTGATCGCTTTCTGTGCCACCTGGGACCCCTGGAGCATCGCCTGGCCGAGGCTGGCGAGGCTTCCGGTGAAGCAGGAGAGCACGCCCATGGAGACCGGTCCGGTGGGCTGTTTGCCACCGGTACCAGAACTGGTCGAGCCGCAGGCGGCCAGAAGGAGCGCCGCCGCAGCCACGCCCGTCAGACGACGCCGAGCTGTACCCACCATCGCTACCTCCTCAGGCCGTGCCCGGGCGGGCGCCGGCTCCATCTCGAGAGATTAGTTCAGCGGGTTTTGGATGTCAATGGTAGGACCACCAGACCTCTGAGCCTGATAGACTCGGAGCCATGGGGGTGACAGCCATCACCGCGCTGCGCCCGCTGGAGCGCAGCCGCCTGTACGAGGACCTCGGCGAGCGGCTAGGCCAGTTTGTCGGGGAGTCGCGCATGGCGCCTGGCGACCGATTTCCTCCCGAGCGGGAACTGGCTCGCCGGCTGCGCGTCAGCCGGACGTCGGTCCGGCAGGCGATGGTCGTCCTGCAGGCCCAGGGATTTGTGGACGTCCGTCACGGTGAGGGGATCTTCCTCCGCCGGACGCGCGGCTTCGGCGAATCTCTGCCGAAGTTGATCGAGCGACGCCGCCGGCTGCCCGAGGTGCTGGAGGCACGCGAAGCGCTGGAGGTCAAGCTGGCCGAGCTGGCCGCGGGCCGGCGAACCAAGGAAGACCTGACCGCGATGCATGGGGCGCTGCGGACAATGGAGAAGGAGATCAAGTCCAGGGGCCTGGGCACGGAGGGGGATGCGGCCTTTCACCATGCGATTGCCTCCGCGGCCCGCAACCAGGTACTCCTGCACCTGATCGATGCCATGGCCGAGGCCATCCAGGAGACCCGGGTGGAGTCGCTCAGCGAGCCCGGCCGCCCGCCCCGCTCGCTGGAGGCTCACCGGCGCATCCTGAATGCGATCGAGGCCGGGTCGGG
>VBDY01000069.1 GCA_005882775.1 Chloroflexota bacterium
AAGGCGTTCGGCGATCATGGCATTCGAGTTGCCCTCCGAGATCAACCGCAGGACCTCCTGCTCTCGAGGTGACAGCCGGACCGCCGGACGCAGGGGCAGGGGCGGCGCGGGTTCAGTCCCGGTGGCCGGCTCGGCCGAGGACGTGACCGAAAGCTGGTCCACGGCCGAGAGAGCGGCGGCGATCACCACCATGATCAGCCCCCATACCAGCACGATGGGCCAACTGAATGCGTGGTTGGCAAAGACCGCCCCGGCTCCCTGGATGGCGCCGATCCCGACGACAAAGACCAGGACCGCGACGATGGCTCCCTCGACGCCGTCGACGGTCACGGCTTCGATAAGGATCGGTACATAGAACGCACTCTGGCTCCCACCGGGAAGGCCGGTGAAAATCGCGAGGAACACCACGCACCCTATCTCGTCCAGGACCGTCGCCACCCGCGCCACCTGCAGGATCGACGTGTCGGCGACGCGGCGGGCGGCGAGCATGGTCCAGGTGTTGTAGGTAGCCACCGCCAGGATCAGAAGCACGAAGGCCAGGGACGCTCGAGGCGGCGCGACCACGCCAATGATGCCGGCAGCGACCAGACCGACCCAGCGGATAACGGCGGTGATGTTCACCAGCTGGCGCACCTGGGAGCTCGGGCGCTGCGTTCGCCGAAAGCCGAGCCAGCGGAGCGATGGTGCCCTCATCGAGCGGGCACAATTCTACCCCCTCCCCGACCCTCCCCCAGAGGGGGAGGGAGTTTCACGCACTAACCTTCCCCAGAGGGGGAGGGAGTCGCAGACAAGATCGTTAGGTTTCGAGGGCCTCGTCGAGCGGGACCAGCCGCTGCTGCAGGCCGTAGATCGCAGCCTGCGTCCGGTCGGCCAGGTGGAGCTTGGAGAGGATGTTGGAGACGTGCGTCTTGACCGTCTCCTCGCCGATCGACAGGTCACGCGCTATCTCCTTGTTGGAGCGGCCGCGGGCGAGGGCGGCGAGCACCTCCAGCTCGCGGGGAGAGAGCTGGTCCATGGGGTGGCGGCCCTTGTGGCGCATCTCCTCGAGCACCTTCCCCGCCACCGCCGGGTCGAGCATGCCCTCCCCCCGGGCCGCGGCGTGGACCGAGTCGACCACCGCGTTGACGCCGGAGGTCTTGAGCAGGTAGGAGATTGCCCCGGACTTGATCGCGTCGAACACCTTGTCGTCGCCCTGGTGGGAGGTGAGGATGACCACCTGAGTGGTCGGGCTGATGATCTTCATCTTCCGTAGCGCCTCGATCCCGTCGACTCCCGGCATCAAGAGGTCGAGGAGCACCACGTTGGGGACCAGCTCGCGCACCGCATCGATCGCCTCGGCGCCATCGGCGCACTCCCCCACCACCTCGATGTCAGCCTCCTGCTCGAGCAGAAAGCGCAGGCCCTGCCGCACCACCTTGTGGTCATCGACCACGAGCACGCGGATCACGACCGAGCCTTAGCCTCGGCCGTGAGGGGAACCGCGGCGACCACCTGGGTTCCCTTTCCGACGATGCTAGTGATGGTCAGCCTGCCGCCGAGCTCATCCATGCGCTCGCGCATCAGTTTCAATCCGAGCCCGGGCTGCTCGGGATGGTCTGGATCGAACCCTCGTCCATCGTCTACCACCATCAGGTCGACGCTCCCGTCCTGCTGCCGCAGGGTCAGCTCGAGATGGTGCGCCTGGGCGTGCTTGACCGCATTCGCCAGCGCCTCCTGGGCGACCCTGTAGACGGCGTCCTCGGCAGCCGGCGCCAGGTCCACGGGCTGGATCTGCCGCTTGACCACGATCGCAGCGCGCGACTCGTAGTTCGCGCAGAGCTGCTCGAGGCTTGCCGCAAGTCCCTTCTCACCGAGCCCGTTGGGCCGCAGCTCGAGCAGGAGTGCGCGCATCTCCTGGAGGGCGGTAGAGACGGTCTCCCCCATCGTCCCCAGTTGCGGCTGCAGCGGCGAGTCCGCCGGCGTCGCCTTTTCGAGACCGCGCTGGATCAGGTTGATAGAGAACAGGTCCTGCGAGATGGAATCGTGCAGCTCTCGCGAGATGCGCGAGCGCTCGGCCAGCCGGGCGTTGTCCTCCGCGAGTGAGCGCTCCCGGGCGATGGCGGCGGTCAACCGCTCGGCCATCTGGTTGAAGTGGTCCTCGAGCTGGCCGACTTCGTCGGAGCCCGACGGCACAACCCTCCGGCTCAAGTCGCCTTCAGCGAACGCGAGCGTGGTGGATTCGAGTCGGCGAAGCCTTCGCACCAGCCCTCGGGTGGTGAGCAATCCGAACAGCGCGCCAACGGGAAGGGTGAGGAGGAGGAGCAGAAGTCCGCTTTGCAGCAACGGGCCCGCGGTGGCGAGTGTCGTGCCGAGCGTGGTCTGGAGAGGCGCCTGGACGTATACATAACCCTGGGCCTGGGGCTTGGCAAATGTGGTTTTGGTGTCAGGGCTTGCGCCCTTGGCTCGCAGAGCAGTCAGGAAGATGGGCTCGATCGCCGAGGCGACCCGACCATCTCCCAGGGTAGAAGTCTGCCCGCCGACACCGGCTCGGCCAAGGTCGAGGTTCGGAATCAAGCTGTATGCGGAGGCACCGACCGGGAACCTCCCCGGATAGCTGCTGGAAAGGATGCGTCCATCCGGCGCCAGGACCAGGGTTAGCGCCATCGGGGCGCGGTCCGGAAGCGTCCCGGTGATCTGCGGAATCAGGACACCCGAATCGAGCGACTGCACCTTACCGGGCTCGCCGGTCGAGCCCGAGTGACCGAGCACAAAACCCGCGGGCAGGATGATCGCGTCCGGCGACGTGCTGGTGGTGACGATCTCGGCGGTGTAGTCCTTGGCGGTCGCGGTCACCCGATTCTGGAGATCGAGCGCGGAAAGCAGGTTGGGCAGGACGAAGCCGATCGCCAGCGCCTCGACCAGGACCACCGCCGCGGCGGTGACCAGCACATAGGAGACCGTCATCCGGGCCTGCAGGCCTGGAGCTTTGAGTCGAGCGGGAAGCGCAAAACCCGGGTTCGTGCCGCGATTGTACGCGGGCTTCCGGACGATTTCGTCCCCCTGGAGAGGGATCGCGCCTCCCCGGATATCGTGAGCCGGATTCACCGCCGCCAGTGATCCCCTGGAGGGGTCACCGGCCATACGCTGGCGCCGCTATGAAAACCCATTACCTCAAGGCGATCACGCTGACCGTGTTATCTATCGGCGCCCTGGCGGCCTGCGGCCCGGCTCCTTCACAGGCCGAGACGCCGGCTCAGATCTGGCACGAGCTGGTGGTCTGTGCCCGAACGCATGGCTACCCGACCCTGCCCGACCCGTCGATCGACTCGCAGGGCCAGGCCCATTTTCCGCGGAACATCAGCTCGGCCTCGCAGGCAACCCAGCAAGCCTGCCAGTCCATCTATAACCGGCTTCCGGCCTCCGTTCGGAACAGCTCGGCACCGGTCGACATCGCGATGGAGATCAAGTTCGCGCAGTGCATGCGCACGCAGGGTCTGACCGATTGGCCGGACCCCAACGCCAATGGTGACTTTCCCCTGCCGCCGGATCTCAACGCCGGCCAGAAGTCGGGTCCGATCTGGGATCGGGTCAAGACGGCGTGGGACGCGTGCAAAGCCTTCAATCCCTCCGGCGGCATCAGCGTGACCCATGGCTAGGCATCTATTGCTGGCGGCTACGGTCGTGACTGCGTTGGGGCTCGCTGCCTGCGGGCCCCAGGGGACCGCCCCGATCGGAGCCGTACCGACCACAACCGTGGCGGTGGTCCGCACCGACATCGTGTCGCGACTGCAGATGGCCGGCACCCTGACCTATGCCGGGTCGTACACGGTGATCAACCAGGCAGGGCTGGGCGTCCTCACCAGCCTGCCGGCGCCCGGCGCGGTCATCGCACGCGGGCAGGTGCTGTACCGGGTCGATAACCGACCGATATCGCTCTTCTACGGCGATCCGGCCTGGCGTCACCTGGCGGTAGGCGTCGCCGACGGGCCAGACATCCGCGCGCTGCAGATGAACCTGAGCGCCCTGGGCTTCGTGAGCTCCGGGCTGCGCATCGACACCCATTTCGACCGGGTGACCGCCGCAGCCGTGCGCCGCTGGCAGGCCTCCCTCGGGGTCGCCCAGACCGGCGCGGTGAACCTGAGCGACATTATCTATATGCCGAGCGCGATCCGGATCGGCACCGTCCACGTGACCGCCGGCATGTTCGCCCAGCCGGGAGCGCCCCTGATCGAGGCCACTTCTACCCAGCACACGGTGCTGCTCGCCCTGGATGTGACCCGCGAATCGCTGGTCAAGCGCGGCGACCCGGTGCTGGTCACCATGCCAGACGGGAAAACGAACGCGGCCGGGACCATCACGGCAATCGGCACCGTGGCGGTGGCGCAGGCCAGCGACAATGGCGGATCGAGCAGCGGTCCTCAGCGTTCGACCCTGACGCTCACCATCAGCCTGGCCGACCCGAACGCGGGCGGCAGCCTGGACCAGGCACCCGTGAACGTAAACATCACCGACGACACCCATCGGGGCGTGCTCGCCGTGCCGGTGATGGCGCTGCTCGCACAACCAGGCGGGAGCTACGCGGTCGAGGTCGTCGACGGAACGGTGCGGCGACCGGTCGCGGTCACCACGGGATTGTTCGACGACCGCGGGATGGTCGAGGTGAGCGGGCCGGACCTGCGCGAAGGCATGTGGGTCGAGGTCCCCAGGACGTGACGGACGCAGTCCTCGAGCTCCGCGACGTCGTTCGGCGCTATCCCGGAAATCCGCCGGTAGAGTCGCTCCGCGGCGTCAGCCTGCGCGTCGAGGCGGGCGAGCTGATGGCGGTGGTGGGACCGTCCGGCTCCGGCAAGACGACCCTCCTGCACATCATGGGGACGCTCGATCGCCCAAGCTCGGGCCTGGTGCGTGTCGCCGGGGTTGACACCACCGACATGAGCGACGGCCAGCTGTCAGGCTTTCGCGCCGGACGGCTCGGGTTCGTCTTCCAGCAGTTTTTCCTGATTGACGGGCTGAGCGTCCTCGACAACGTCGCCGGCGCTCTGCTCTATCGCGGGGTGGACGGGCGGGCCCGGCGCCGGCTGGCCGCCAGCGCGCTGGAGCGGGTCGCACTCAGCCATAGACTCACCCACCGACCCGCGCAGCTCTCGGGTGGCGAACGCCAGCGGACAGCCATCGCGCGTGCGGTCGTCGGCCGCCCGGCACTGGTACTGGCGGACGAGCCAACCGGCAACCTCGACAGCGCTTCCGGCGCCGGCATCATCGAGCTGCTCCGGGATCTGAACCGGGAGGGCACCACCATCGTGGTCATCACCCACAACCACGAGCTCGCGAGCGCCATGGGACGGCGGATCGAGTTACACGACGGTCGGATCGAGCATGGCTGACGCATCTCGGTTGAAGACCGGCGACCTGATCAGCCTGGCCAGCCTCGGGCTGCGGATCCGGCGCCTGCGCACCGCGCTGTCGGCACTGGGGATCTGCATCGGCATCTCGGCCATCGTCGGCGTGCTCGGTATCACCCAATCGAGCCAGAGCGACCTGCTGGCCCAGATCGACCGGCTCGGCACCAACCTTTTGACCGTGCAGAACGGCCGCCAGTTCAACGGGGGTGAGGCCAACCTGCCCGTCTCGGCCACGGCCATGATCGGGCACATCCCCGCGGTGCAACACGTTTCCGCCACCGCCCTGCTCAGCCAGCCGGTTTTTCGCACGGACCTGGTGCCGAGCTTCGAGACCGGGGGCATCGGCGTGCGTGCCACTGACACAGGCCTCCTCGGCGCGCTCGACGGGACCGTCCTGCACGGGACCTTTCTCAATGCGGCGAGCGCTCGATATCCCGCGGCCGTGCTCGGCTTCGGCGCGGCGGAGTACCTGGGCATCGACCGGCTCGACCGGCCCACCCGGGTCTGGATAGGCGGCCGGTGGTTCACCGTGATCGGGATCCTCGAGCGGCTGACGCTCGCTCCCGAGATCGACCAGTCCGTGCTGGTCGGCTGGCCGATCGCCGAGTCGGCGCTCGGTTTCAACGGATATCCGACCCGGATCTACGTCCGCGTGCAAACGGACCAGGTGACCGCGGTCGATGCCCTGCTGGCACCCACCGCGAACCCGCAGAACCCTGACCAGGTGGCGGTCAGTCGACCTTCGGACGCGCTCGCCGCCCGCCTCGCCGTGCAGAGCTCATCGACCACCCTGATCCTGGGCCTGGGAGCGATCGCCCTCCTGGTCGGCGGCGTCGGCATCGCCAACGTGATGTTCATCTCGGTGCTCGAGCGTCGCTCTGAGATCGGGCTCCGTCGCGCGCTGGGCGCGACCCGCACACACATCGCCGCCCAGTTCCTGGCGGAGTCGCTGCTACTTTCGACGTTGGGTGGTCTGCTCGGCGTCCTCCTCGGACTCGGAGCCACGGCAGCACACGCGACGGCCCAGGTTTGGTCTGTGCTGATCCCGCCGATCGCGCTCTGGGCGGCGCTGTTGGCCGCGGTCGTGATCGGCGCTGCCGCCGGCCTCTACCCTGCCCTCCGCGCCGCCCGCCTGTCTCCGACGGATGCGCTTCGGGCAGTGTAAAAGCACGAGCCCCCGGTTGCCCGGAGGCTCTTTGCTACTTCAGCGTCATCGTGACTGGCATGCCGAAGAACTGAGCTCGCGCTGTGCCCTCTACCCGATTCACGATGATGTCGACGTTCGGGCTCTCTCCTTTCTGGAGCTGCGAAGGGTCTTCGACGAGCCCGGTGATCTGGACGACATCGCCCGAGCGCTGAACCCCCGTGACGCGAACCTCTCGGGACAAGCCCGGCCAGGCGATGGAGCTCATGCCGTCGGGCGGACCGGCGTAAAGCGCCTTGGTGATCGTCCCCGATCCGGCATTCAGGTCCACCTTGCCACGGATCACGTAGGAGGCGTACCCAGGAAGGGGCGGCTGGGGCAGCCCAGTCACGGCTCTGAACTCCAGGACGTCTTTTTTCCAGAGGAGCCACCCCGCTGCGGGAAGGGTCGCCGCGGCGGCGAGAGCGGAACTCGCGCCGGCCATCTTCAGGAACTTGCGTCGGTCGATCCGATTCATTTCCCCATCTCCTCCTAGTGCGGCTTCCCCAGATAGGGGAAGACGGGTAGGTAATCCGAGTGCGGGCCAACGCCGTCGCCGGCCGCCGGGTTGCCGGTCAGGAGCTGCAGTTCCGCATCAATGACGTCGTCCGCCAGCTTGCGCCCGTTCAGAAACCCGACTGAGCTGTTGAAGTCGTAGGTCAGGACGTCGGGGAGCAGGACCTTCGCTAGCCCGACATTGGCATCATTCGACCGACTGGGATCAAGAGCATGCAGGACAGCCACGAACTTGTCGAGGAAGAGACCGCGCTGCTGGTTGGGGGGAGTCTTGTTGAAGGTGTTCTTGTCGGCCCCCTTGTTGAATACGGTGTTGATCGCCGGCCGCCCCATCTGGTCGATGATGGAATTGCGCGCCAGTGTCAGACCCCAGATGCCGATATTCGGGTTTGAGCCAAGCGCCGTGTTCGGTACCTCCAGGGCGATCCCGAAGACATTGAGACCGGCAAAGAAGTCGCTGCCGGTGAAGTTCAAGCCCTGGAGGAACCCGAGCAGGTCGAAGAAGAACGGGTCACTGCGCAGTCCGGCGAAGAACCGGTAACCATTCTGGTCGGTGACCTGGGCATCGGAGCCGAAGGACACAGGAGCCCCGGCGATGATCGCCGCTCCGGCGTCGTTGATCCCTGCCGCGAGCCCGCCGGCAGCCCGGTGAACGGTCGCCGTCTGCGCGCCTCCCTGGGGCTCTGAAAATCGTATGCGGAAAGCGATGTCGGCGACGGCATCGCCGTTTGTGTCGACGTTCAGCTCGTAGATCGCGTCGGGTCGAAAGGCGTGTGCCAGAGCGGGTGCGACCGGATTGACGTTCATGATCAGGATCGATTTGGTCGGATCGCCCGGCTTCTGGAAGGCATAGATGTCGGTGATGTCGACCCTGGGATCCATGCCGGGCGAATGCAGGTGCAGGTCCGGCACGTCCACGGGGTTCACGTCCTGAAGCAGCGTCTCCGCCGGGTCAAACGCGTCTAGGTGGTCGGCCATCGGTTAGATCCCTCCTCTACGTGATGTCAAGAGTGGTTGTCTGCCCGTCTATACGCGCGGGCGGGCGGATTGGATCAACTGATCTGCTGGCAACCGATTGACGTATACATGTGAGCGGGGATGAGCGGGGAACTCAAAGACGAGAGTGTTGATATGGCTGCCCGGCTCGAGCGTAAGGACGCCACCGCAGTTGAGGCCCTGTACGACCGGTACGGGCGGCTCGCGTTCGCCCTCGCCTTTCGGATCTTGAACGATCGGAATGCTGCCGAGGAGGCGGTGCAGGATGCCTTCCTCGACCTCTGGCGAAACCCACGGTCCTTCGACGCCTCGCGCGGCAGTATCCGAAACTGGCTGCTCGCGATCGTCCACAACCGCGCCATCGACCGGTTGCGAGGGGCGAGCAAAAGACGGCTGGAAACGCAGCTCGATAGCGCCCAGCGGGCCGCCGACCTGCCCGACGCCTGGGAAGCCGTGTCGCTGGACCTCGAGCGAGCCCAGATCCGCGAAGGCTTCCAGCACCTTCCAGAGGCCCAGCGGCGCACGCTCGAGCTCGCTTACTTCGGCGGTTACTCGCACACGGAGATCGCCCGGCAGATGAACGTCCCGCTGGGTACGGTCAAGGGCCGGATGCGGATCGGACTCGAGAAGATGCGCAGCTTCCTCCAGGCGCGCGGGGTGACGGCGTGACTATGGACCACCGCGAGGCCGAGGAACTCCTGGGCGCCTACGCCCTCGGTGCCCTGGATGGCGATGAGGTCAGCCGGATGGAGGAGCACCTCGCCTCGTGCCGGGAGCATGCCGCCGCGGCCGCCGAACTTCGCCAGGCTCAGTCGCTCCTGGCCCTGACCGCTGGCGATGTCGCGCCCCCGGCCGAGCTCCGGGCGCGGATCGTGAAGGCGGTGAACGCGGATCAGGGAGTGGCGCCTGTGGCGGTGCCCATCCGGCGAGTCCCCCGCACGCCGCGGTGGGCACCACGACCGGCATACGTCGCGATCGCGGCGGCGCTACTGCTCGCACTGGGGATCGGCGGTGTGTTCGGCTACCAGCTGAGCCAGACACAACAGGTCGCATACACGTTCGCCGGCCAAGCTTCGCTAGCACCGGGGGCCCAAGCGCATCTGGTCTATTTCAAGGACCGAAAGCAGGCGGTCCTCACCGTCACCGGGTTGCCGCGACTCAGCGCCGGTCAGGTCTACGAGGCGTGGCTGATCAAGGGCGGGCGGGCGGTCGACGAGGGTGTCGGCTCGCAGGCCAACGGGAGCCTGGGCCTCCAGATCCCGGCCGACGTCTCAGGGTTCGATCAGCTGGCGATCACGATCGAACCAGGCGAGCAACCCCAGCCCACCAGCACGCCAATCCTGACCGGCCAGCTTCACAGCTAGTCACGCCCTGGTCGTTTCTGAACGTGGGGACTGGCCCAAATCGGCGGGCCTGTGCCACCATTGGCCTATGACACCAAATGTGATAACGATTCATCTCGATTGGCAAACCGTCCTGGTTTGGGCAGTCGTGGGCCTGGTCGCCGGGTTCCTGGCGAGCCACGTGATGCTGGGCCACGGCATGGGGATCTTCGGCGATATGGTGATCGGGATCATCGGCGGGATCGGCGCGAACCTGCTGGCCAACTACTTCAATGTCCACTTCGTCATCTCCGGCCACCCGATCATCAGCCAGATCATCATCGCCTTCTTCGGAGGGCTGATCCTGCTCATGGTGTTGCGTCTCTTCGGCATGGGCCGAGGATGGAGTCGTTCCCGAGCCTACTGATTGAACGTCCCCTCGCCTGTGTTGGGGAGAGTAAGGAGGTGAACGCGTGTACTACGGCGGAGGCGGATTGCTCCTGGTCCTGGGGATCATCGCGATCGTGCTTGGCTGGACCCTCATCGGGATCATCCTGATCGTCCTGGCGCTGCTCAGTGGCGGCTGGGGCTGGTACGGGACTCGGCGACTCTAAGCTCCCATCCTGAGGGGTGAGGAAACGGGTTTCTGTTAGACGCTCAAAGGGAGGCCGGACGGCGGCCTCCCTTTACTACGACGCTACGGCATCAACCCCCGAGGGCTAGATCCCCGGTCCGGCAGTCTGAGTGGCAATGCTTGTGTGATCGCAGCTGATGGTGTTGTTCCGGGCAGGCGTGCAACCAGACTGTGGCGGATTATTCGGATCGTTCGTGTACTGGTCATCGCTGTAAATGATTGAGGCAAGACCTGTGGTCGGGCTGGCCGACACTCCGAAGTCATCGAACAGGTCTCTGTTTCCGCTGCACGCTACCCCGCTTTCACATACACCGCCGAAATGGACGATCGGCGAGGCCTGGGCCTGCGAGAACGTGTGCTGGGTGAGCGCATTAAGGCTCTGGGCATAGTAGACGTACCAGGCTGCGCTCGATGGATAGTTGTCCGGGACGGTGCCGGCCTGGAAGTAGGTAGTCCCGTAGTACACGATGTCGAGGTGACCCGCGCTGCCCGCGACGCTCCAGGGGAAAATCGCCGTCTTGGCGGGACTCTTGTTGACCTGGAACGGCCCTGACCAGGTCGTCCCGTGGCTCGTGGAGAAGCTATAGAACAGGTTGTGGTTATCGGTGAATACTGCGTAGACGTTGCCCGCCTTATCGATGCTCACGTTCACAAACTGGTGGTTGTAGCTCACATGGATGTTCGGGTTGTCGTAAATCTTGTGATCGGTAAATGTCCGGCCGCCGTCCGTTGAAACGGCCACCCAGACGACGTGCAAGCAATCTGCAGTCTGGTTACAGACCACGTCGCCGTTCTCATTCCCGATCCCGTCAAAGACCTGGTAGATGATGTGATTTGAGGGATCGATGGCCAGGTTACCGCTCCCATTGTTCTGCAGAAGATAGGCGTGCGAGCTGTCGATGGCGCTCCCTAGCTGGGTGAAGGTCAGGCCCGCGTCTGTGCTGCAGTTCACGTCGATGTTGAAGGTGAGTACGTCGTGGTATGAGATGCATACCTTGGACGCGCCGTCCGCCGCGATCCACTCACGGTCATCGCCGCCGATGGTTGCGCTCACCGGATTCAAGGACCAGGTATTGCCCCCGTCCAGGCTCGTGCTGACGTCGACGTTTGCCAGGGTCAGGCTGGCGACATAGACGTTGTAAAAACCGGCACTGTTTTTCGCGGGTGCGGTCGCCAGGTCAGTATCGCCACCGCCGGGGGCAAACCCCGTGTTGTTCGCACTGGAACCGCAGTTCGGGCAATTCAGCGTGGCGTAGTGCCTGCCGCCGTCGGTGGATTTCCAGGCGTCAGTTCCTCCACCCAACCCGTTCTCGGATGAGCCGTAGAAATTCCCAGCTCCGTCAGCGCGAATGGCGGGCTCGGCCGCAAGGTTTGTGCAAGTTCCCGCTGTGTTCGGACAGACGGTGCCTTTCGGCTGGGGTGGAGTTGCCGCCAGTTCGAAGTTCGTGAAGCCGAACCCACCGCCGGCGGCGGCGAGAGCAGGCCCGCCGGTCGGCAGAATCAGGGCCGCACCGGTCAGCAATGCGGATAACGCCAACCTGATTGTCCGCTTTTGCATCGCGCTGTTCATTTAGACCTCCATCTCCCAACTAGCGACGACCATTGCCTCACTGCTACTGCGCTGGCGCAGCTCCCACCACCAAGACGAGTGCAATCGCAGCCATCGCCATTACAGAAATGCGCACGCGCAACATGCAACACCCCTTCCCGAACGCTGGCCTGCTCGCCCAGCCGGCTGACTATGGTGCCACCACCAAACGTGGTAGCGGACATGGCGGATATAACACACCACCGGCTGGGGTGTCAACGTGAGGAGATTGCAGCCACGCTAGCGCTATTGTTGGGTGATGGCCCAGCTCGATGGCACCCAGCGGACAAGCCTCCCCGACAGCGCCTTCGCCTACATCGACTCTCGAGGCCAGCGCCGCCTGCCCATCAACGACGAGGCGCACGTCCGGAATGCCCTCGCCAGGTTCAACCAGGTCCTCTTCGAGAATGACGCCGCCCGCGAGCGGGCTCGGCTGCGGCTGCTGAACGCCGCCAAGAAATACGGCATCGTGCCGGTCGGCTTCATCACCGGCCAGCTTCGGTACGAGCAGAAGCAGGGAGCAGCAGGGCGCCTGGTCATTGAGCTCGGCCGGACCGGAACGCCGGGCGGTCTCGAAGAGCGTTTGCGGATCGTCCTCAAGGACCCGAGCCTCACAGTCCTCCACTGGTCGGACGCATCCGGTGCCTACCTGGACGGGACGGGCAAGCCGTCGGCCCTCCCCGCGGATGGGGACGCGCGGGTCGTCACCTATCTCGAACGCCGCAGCCGGCCGATGACGGCGCTTGTGCACACCCCAGCCGTTCTAAACGATCCCGCCCTGACCGAGACGGTGCTGTCCGCGGTGCGATTCCTGGTGGAAAGCGACCGGGTGTACGACCAGGTCCAGGCGACCGCCACGGATGCGGCCGCGCTCCCGGTCGGGTTCGTCACCCTGCTGATGACCGATATCGAGGGCTCGAGCGCGCTCCTGCATCGGATTGGAGATGGTTATGGCGAGCTCCTCAACCAGATCCGCAGCCTGCTTCGCGAAGCCGTGTCCCGGGCGGGCGGCCGTGAGATCGATGCCCGCGCCGACGAGTTCTTCGCCGTGTTCGAACGCCCCGTCGACGCGGTCGTGGCAGCGGTGAGCGTCCAGCGAGCGCTCAGCACTCGCGCCTGGCCCGACGGCAATGAGGTCCGCGTCCGGGTCGGGATCCACACCGGCCGCCCCACCCTCACCGATGTCGGTTACATCGGCCTGGCCGTGCACACCGCGGCTCGGGTCTGCGCGGCGGCGCGTGGAGGCCAGATCTTCATCTCGGCCGAGACGCGGGCGGCGCTGGAAGAATCCGCGCCGGCGAGCATTGCCTTCCGCAGCCTGGGTCCAAGGCTCCTACCCGGTCTGACAGATGCGGTCGAGATTTTCCAGGTTGAGGCGGAGGGACTGTCGCAGCCGTAGTCCGCGATGCGGACGTGATCGTGGTCGGAGCGGGGCTCGCCGGACTGGTTGCCGCGAGCGAGCTCGTCGACGCCGGCCGCCGGGTGATCCTGGTCGAGCAGGAACCCGCCCCGTTCCTCGGCGGGCAGGCGTTCTGGTCCTTCGGTGGGTTGTTCCTGGTGAACTCGCCCGAGCAGCGCCGGCTGCGCGTGCACGATTCGTATGAGCTCGCCCGCCGGGATTGGATGGGCACGGCGGGGTTCGACCGGCCGGAAGACGCGTGGCCGCGGAAATGGGCCGACGCCTACCTCGCGTTCGCGTCAGGCGAGAAGCGCGCCTGGTTGCATAAGATGGGCGTCCGGTTTTTTCCCATCGTGGGGTGGGCCGAGCGAGGTGGCTACGGCGCGACCGACCAGGGAAACTCGGTGCCTCGATTCCACCTGGTCTGGGGTACCGGCCCCGGCGTGGTGGCGCCATTCGAGCGCCGGGTGCGCGAGGCCGCGGACCGCGGACAGGTCTCGCTCAAGTTCCGGCACCGGGCGGACGCCCTGACGATGACAGGCGGCGCCGTCGATGGTGTCCGCGGATCGCTGCTGGAGCCAGGCGATATCGAACGGGGCCGGCCGAGCTCGCGGGTTGAGACCGGCGAATTCACGCTACGAGGGCAAGCGGTGATCGTCACCTCGGGTGGGATCGGCGGCAACCACGACCTGGTCCGCGCCGGCTGGCCGGAGCGTCTCGGCAAACCGCCGGCGCACATGCTCAGCGGCGTACCGGCGCACGTCGACGGCCGCATGCTCGGGATCACGGAGGCAGCGGGCGGTCATGTGATAAACCGGGACCGGATGTGGCACTACGTCGAAGGCATCGAGAACTGGAACCCAATCTGGCCCCGCCACGCCATCCGGATCCTCCCCGGTCCGTCATCGCTATGGCTGGATGGGCGAGGAAACCGGCTGCCGGTCCCGCTCTTCCCGGGTTTCGACACGCTCGGCACCCTGCAGTACCTGCGGCAGACCGGCTACGACCACTCCTGGTTCGTGCTGACGCAGAGGATCCTGCGCCGCGAGTTCGCCCTGTCAGGGTCGGAGCAGAATCCCGACCTGACTAACAAAGACATCTGTATGCTCTTGCGGCGCGCGCTCGGCAGCTCAGCACCGGCGCCGGTGGAGGCCTTCAAACAGCACGGTGCCGACTTCGTGGTCGCGAACAACCTCAGCGACCTGGTCCGCGGAATGAACGCGCTGACCGACGAGCCGCTGCTCGATGTCGCGACGGTCGAGGCTGAGGTCACCGCCCGTGACCGCGAGGTAGCGAACCCCGCCAGCAAGGACCTGCAGATGGTCGCCATCCGCGGGGCGCGGCGCTACCTGGGCGATCGCATGATCCGGGTGGCGAAACCGCACAGGCTGCTGGATCCGGCTGCGGCACCGTTGATCGCCGTGCGTCTGCGCGTCCTCACCCGCAAGACTCTGGGCGGCCTAGAGACGGACCTATCCGGCCGCGTCCTCCGCGCGGACGGCGAACCGCTGCCCGGTCTGTACGCGGCGGGCGAAGTCGCAGGCTTCGGCGGCGGAGGCATGCATGGCTACCGATCCCTGGAGGGGACATTCCTCGGCGGCTGTCTCTTCTCGGGACGGATCGCCGGGCGGTCCGCCGGAGCCGCGGCGGGCTGATGCTTGCGCTCGATGACGCCGGGGCAATAGCCGAGCTGCGATCTTTCCTGGCGGGTGCGGACTACACCGTCGGGGGCATCACCCATTTGCTCGGCCTCGATACGGTGACACTCTCTCCAGCTGAAATTCCCGTCCACGAAAAACGGCTGACTCCAGACAACCAGCTCTCGACCCTGATCGGGCTGTTCCTGCTGGGTCTGACGGTCGATCACGATCAAGCCGGTCGAGTCCTGGGCGAACTGGCTCTCGGCCGATTCGAACAGCTCGGCTTGCTCGAGTCAACCGCCGCAGGGTTCAGGCCAACGGTCGAACTTTTTCCGTACCAGGGCATGGTGCTCGCATGCGACCGAAAGCGGCTTCCCGGGGAAGCACCGGAGGCTCCCGATTACGTGTACGGCACGAGCCCGTCGACGGAGCTCCTCGCCAACCTCACGCTGCGCCGGCGCGTCGACGCGACCCTCGATCTCGGTACCGGGTGCGGCCTGCAGGCCTTGCTCGCGGCCAGACACAGCCAGCATGTCATCGGGGCCGATATCAACCCCCGGGCGCTCAACTTCGCAGCATTCAACGCGCAGCTCAACGGGGTTTCGAACGTTGAGTGGCGTCAGGGCAGCCTGTTCGACCCAGTGCGGGGGCAATCCTTTGACCTGATCGTGTGCAATCCGCCCTACATCATCTCCCCGGCCGTCGAGACGATCTACCGCGACAGCGGCCTCTCCGGCGACACCCTCTGCCGCCAGATCGTCAGCGAAGTTCCTGGCTTCCTCAATGAAGGAGGCTTCGCCCAGGTCGAGTTGAGCTGGATCTCCCCGCCAGACCAGGCCTGGTCGGAGCCGCTGCGCGGTTGGGTGGCGGGGACCGGATGTGACGCCTGGCTGTTGCGCTATCGCACCGTCGACCCCCTGACCTACGCGGCCGACTCCAACCGGCCACTGTTGGGGGACAACTTCGTGCAGTACCGGGAGGCGCTGGATCGCTGGACGGCGTACTACCGCCGACTGAACATCGAGGCCCTTGGTGTGGGCGCGGTCATTTTGCGGCGGCGGTCGGGGAAGACCAATTGGATCCGTGCGGAGGAGCTGCCCGACCCAGTCCGCCCCTCATCCGAGCATCTCCTTCGCTTGTTCCGGAGCCAGGACTATCTGCAGAGCCTGGACGGCGACCAGGACTTTCTGGCGGGCGCCTACGGCCTCGTCGAGGATCAATCCTTGCAGCAAGCTCTCGTTTGCCGCGACGGCCGCTGGCAGGCGGAAGAGATGGCGCTCGCCCTCCATGCCGGCCTTGCCTACCGGGGGAAAATCGACGCGCCGACCGCACTCCTGCTGTCGCGGCTCGACGGACGCCGCCCGCTCGGCGAGATCGTAAGCGAGGTCGCAGCCTCGAAGGGGATTACGGGTGCGGCACTCGCATCATTTACAGCCGGGGCTGTTCGCAGCATGCGGGTCCTGCTGGAATTGGGCTTTGTGGTTCCCAGCGCGCCTGCCGTGCTCTAACCGGTGGCCGCTGCCTGAGCTCGCTTCGCTCGGTCTTCGATCACCTTCAGTACGGGTGACCGCGGCGATATCAGCCTCGCGGTCTCCCTGGCTTTCTCCACCCAGCGTTCGCCCTCGGCAACGCGCCCGCGTCGCAGATAGAACTCACCCATCGGAAGGTAGAAGAGCCAGTACTGCGTCCTGTAGTCGCCCCGTTCGATAACTGTAATCGCCTCTTTTAACAGCACCTCTGCTTCATCTCCGCGACCTTGCGCGTCGCGAACGCGCCCGAGCGCCATCGTCGTGCTCGCGACGGTATACCAGTCGTCCGCTAAACGGGTCTCGACAGCTCGCAGGGCATGCCGCTCGGCACCGGCATAGTCCGCCAAATCCAGCAGGGCCTCTGCCAGCCTCCGCTCAGCTTCTGGAAGAAACCCGCGATGGCCCACCTCTTCCCAGAGCGCAACAGCCCGTTCTGCCAGAGGAATAGCAGCAGCCGTCCGAC
>VBDY01000070.1 GCA_005882775.1 Chloroflexota bacterium
TCGCGGTCAGCTTCTACGCCACGGTTGGCGGCGCCGATCCGGCGGATCTGCGCTCCCAGGTTGAGGCTCTTCAGGCGAGCTGCAGGCGAATGATGATCCGCGCGGTTCAGCCCTTTTTCGAGATGCGCAACGGGCTGCTGTCCTCGTGGCCCCTTGGCCTGGACTTGCTCGGTCGTGAGCAGATCCTCCATACCAGTGCGCTCGCGACCCTACTTCCGTGGTTGCAAGAGGACCTGGCGGATCCCGAGGGCCACTACTGGGGATATAACAAGGAAACCGGCGGCCTTTGCGTGTTCGACCCGTTCGATGAGACCCGTTTTCCAAATGCGAACATTGCCGTCCTCGCCCACTCCGGCGCCGGCAAGAGCTATGCGGCCGCCTCGGTGGTTCTTAGTGGGCACACCCGCGGCATTGGGGCGATCCTGCTCGATCCTGAAGCAGAGTATGGCCGGATGGTGCGTGCGCTTGAGGGCACCTATCTGCACCTTGCCGCGGGGTCCGCTCACGCGATCAATGTCCTCGATCCGCTCTTTGCCGGCAATGCGGAGGACGTTCCCGACCAGATCAACGATGTACTCGACCTGGTGGCCCTGATGTGTGGAAAGCTGGACGAGGTCGAACGCGCGCAGTTAGAAGCGGCCGTTCGACAACTCATAGCTCGACCGACTCCGGTTCCGGTCCTCGGCGACGTCTTCCACCTCTTTCAGCGCGCCCATCCCCAATCACGCGTCACCACAATTCTGGGACGCTGGGTGAGCGGCGACTTGGGTCGACTTTTCAGTGCCCCGACGAACGTCGACCTCGCCGCCGATATCGTTGGTTTCAACTTGCGGGATTTGAAAGAGGAATTGATTCCGCCTGCCTCGTTGCTCCTTGCCAATTGGCTCTGGGCCTCCCTGCGGAGAGAGCGGCGCCCCCGGCATCTCCTGATCGACGAGGCGGGACTCCTGCTTGAGCATGAGCCGATTCGGAGATTTCTTGTGCGCCTCGCCCGCCGGATCAGGAAGTATGGTGGCAGCCTGATTCTCGTCAGCCAGAATCCAGGGGATTTTTTCGAGACAAAGGACGGCGCAGTCCTCATCACAAACCCTAGCATCCTCTTGCTAGGGTCGCAGATGCATTCCGAGGCGGCTAAGCTTCAAAAGGCATTTAGCCTGACCGATCGGCAGGTTGCCTTTCTTGAGACTGCCCAGCGCGGCGACTTCCTGCTCCTGGCTGGGCCCAATCGCCTACCTGTTCACATCATGGCCCCGCCCTGGATGGACGAACTGATCGTCCAGTCCCGCGGACATTGACCCGTCGCGCGACCAGGCCGACTGAATCGGGTTTGCCGACGCCTTAGCCGTGGGCAGGGTGTTTACCATGGTGCCTTATGACCTTTCTTGGACGCATGTTTCTGATCACCCGTGGTCACCGCGCGCTCTTGCTTGGAGCAACGCTGGCTGGGGTCGCGTTTACGGCCCTGTCGGTGATTCCATCGCTGTTGATCCGGCAGCTGCTGGTGACGATCGGGCACCGGCCGGCCGACGCGGGCGCGCTATGGCGCTTTGGTGGACTGATGGCATTGGTGATCACCGTTATGGCCGTGATGCGCTACCTGGAGGGATCGCTCGCCCATAACGGCGCCTACTGGGTCCTGCACGACCTCCGCAACCGTTGCTACCGCCATCTGCAGCAGCTTTCCATGGACTTTTTCGGACGCCAGCAGTCGGGCACGATCGGCGCCAAGGCGATCCACGACGTGGAGGCGATCGAGTTCTTCACCGCCCACGCCATGCCGCAGCTGATCGTGACAGCGACCATCCCCGTGATCGTCGGGATCGTCATGCTGTTCTTGAACTGGCGCCTGGCGCTGGTGACCCTGCTGCCAATCCCCTTCATCGTTGGCGCCATCCTGTTCTTCCGCGGCCCGGTCTACCGCGGCTTCGCGCTGAACCGCGAGGCGCTGGGCAGGCTCAACGGAATGATCATCGACCACGTCCAGGGAGTCGGAGTCCTCAAGGCGTTTGCGGCGACCAAGACCGCGGCCCGGGAGATCGACGAGCAGAGCGAGACGCTCTCGCGCACGGCGATCCGCGTCAACCGCCTCCACACCTGGTTCTTCTCGGGCGCCGAGTGGCTGGCGACGATTCCGACCGCGCTCGTGCTGGTGGTCGGAGGGACGATGGCGATCAACGGCTCGTTGAGCACCCCCGACCTGGTGGTCTTTCTCTTCCTGAGCGCCCAGCTCTACCGGCCGGTGACCGACCTGAATCGCGAGCTAGAAGGGCTGCGCACGGCGGAGGCCGCGTCGGAGCGGGTCTTTGGGCTGCTGGAAACGCCGATCTCGGTCGCCGACAAGCGCGGAGCTACCGTTCCTAAGGACCCGCGATACGACATCGCGCTCGACGCAGTTACCTTCGCGTACGACCCGGGGCGGCCGGTCCTGCATGACGTCTCGATCGACCTCCACGAGGGCTCGGTGGTGGCGCTGGTGGGCCCCAGCGGCGCGGGCAAGACGACGGTCGCCAACCTGATCGCGCGGTTCTGGGACCCGCAACAGGGCGCGGTGCGGCTGGGAGGGATCGACCTGCGCGACCTGCCCATGGACTTCGTGCACGAGTCGATAGCGCTGGTGCTGCAGGACGTCTTCCTGTTCAACGACACCGTAGCGGCCAACATCCGGTTGGGAAAGCCAAACGCCACGTTGGCTGAGCTGGAGGCGGCGGCTCGAGCAGCGCACGCCCACGACTTCGTGGTCGACCTGCCGGAGGGCTATGCCACCATCATCGGTGAGCGCGGGGTGCGACTCTCAGGCGGCCAGAAGCAGAGGATCTCGATCGCGCGCGCCTTATTAAAGGATGCGCCCGTGCTGATCCTGGACGAAGCGACCTCAGCCGTAGACCCGGAGGCCGAGCACCTGATCCAGGCGGCGCTGGCCCGCCTGATCGCCGACCGCACGGTGCTCGTGATCGCCCACCGACTTTCAACCATCCGGCAAGCACGCGAGATCGTGGTCCTGGACCAGGGCCGGGTCGTGCAGCGCGGCCGTCACGACGACCTGGTTGACGAGCCAGGGCTCTACGCGAGCCTCTATCGAGCACAGCAGGTGGCCCGACGCTGGGATGTCGCTGCACCCACGGAGACCGAAGAACTCGACGCTGCGCGCTAATCCGGCGTCGCTAAGACCAAATTGGGCCGCTAAATGTCGTTGCTTTTCTTAGAGGCCCGCATATAATAATCGCGACTTTCGGGGGGAAGTCACTCCGCGTGAAGAGGGGACCGATTGGAGAGCACCGCGGGAATTCACGGCGGGGCATCACTCAAAGGGGAAAGGCCGGTGCAGGACCTCACCGACCGTCGAAACGAGGAGGCCCGCGAAGTCCGGGATCTGTTGGCTGCGAAGGTAAAGGTGCATCCCATCTGGCTCGGCGGGCTTGATGCTCAGGCCGCTCGCCACATCTATCTGTTCATCCAGGCGCTGGAAGGGCGCAAGCCCTTCGGCCGGGTCCGCCGGCAGCGGGCTCCGCGACTCACGCTAGACTGACCTCTGCCCTGGAACTGAAGACGCTCGCCGACCAGGCGGCCGGTACCTTCACCGTGTTCGCCGGAGAACGCACCCTCCTGCGGCACGCGTCCTGCGCCGTCAAGCTCAACGGCCAGTGGCACGCCAGCACGCAGACGCCCCAACCCGCCGAGGATGTTTTCGCGCTTCGCTGGCAAGCGGGCGAGGCGCGGGTCACCGCCCGGCTCACGTCGCATGAGGGCGGATTGGTGATCGAGTGTGAGCTGACCAACCTGGGCCCCGAGCCGATCATCTTCAACGGCTGGCGACCGTTGCAGATCGACCCGTCAGGCGGCGGCGCCCTGTACGTCGGCGACGAGCCCTGGCGAGCCACGGTGCTAGTGAACGGATACCAGTCCTGGGACTACGCCGGAATCCACCCCCTCGACGAGGCCGTGAAAGACACCGAGCACGCATCCATCACCTACTCCGCATGGACGGCCGCCATCTACGGTCGCGACCGCGACGCAATGTTTGTCGCCCAGACGCTCAAGGCCAGCCGGTTTGCCACCGTCTTCAGCTGGTATTACCACCGCGACCAGAAGAGCAAGGGCACACTCCCCACCGCGATCACCACCTTCCACGCCGATCAGCAGGGAGCCCCGCTGTCCCAGCCCGAGCAGCGCAGCGGAATGCCGGAGGATCTCGCGCTCGAGGTGCCCGCCGGCGATGGACTGGTGTCCGATCCGATCTTGCTTCTGTACGGAGAGGACGGTACGGCCACCCTCAGCCGCGCTCTTCAGCTCGCCGGCCGTGCCTCCGGCAGCCGCAGCTGGCCGGCGGCTCCGCGCGGCTGGTGCAGCTGGTACCAGCTTGGACTCGCCGTGACCGACGCGGACGTCCGGCGGAACGCGGCCGCGCTCAACACGCGAATTCCGCAGCTGGCAAAGACCCTGCGCGACTCGCATCGCCCGGTGATCCAGCTCGACGACGGCTGGATGCCTCGCTGGCAACGCTGGGGGGATTGGGTCACAAATGAATACTTCTCGCAAGGGCTGCGCTCGCTGGCGAGCGCCCTGCGCAAGCGGCGGTTGGAAGCCGGGATCTGGCTGGCTCCCTTTCACGCGGCGGCCGACTCGGAGCTCGCCAGGACGCACCCGGATTGGCTGCTCCAGGACGCGGCGGGGAAACGCCTCACCGACCCCCGGCTGGATCGCCCCTATCACGTCCTGGACAGCACACGCCCACAGGTGCTCGAGTTTCTGGGCTCGCTGTTCGGCGGGCTCCGCAAAGAAGGCTTCACCTATTTCAAGATCGACTTCCTTTACGCGGCGGCCTACGAATCCCGCCGCTATGACCCACAGGTCACGGGCGTGCAGGCACTCCGCTCGGGGTTGCGGCGCATCTTCGAGGCGGTCAATCCACCCGGCAAGCCGGAGACGGCCTTCGTACTCGCATCCGGCGCTCCGCTGATGCCACTCGCCGGGCTGGTACACGGCAGCCGGATCGGCGGTGACGTGGCGTCACCCCAAATGACCGACGGAGTCGCCGGAACTCCCATGATCGGGTTTGGCCTGGTCCTCTCCATGGCGCGCAACCAGGCGGCCCGGGTCTTTCTGAACCAGAACCTCTTCCTGGTCGACCCGGACGTGGTGATGGCGTCGCCCCAGCTGACCGAAGACGAGGCCCGGGTGATGATCACGGTGGGGGCGCTCTCCGGCGGCGTCTTCATGTACAGCGACGACCTGGAGACCCTACCGCCCGACCGGCTCAACCTCTTGCGGAATCCCAACGTGCTCGAGCTGGTGGGCGGCCCGGCGGCCGAGCCGGTCCACCTCTTCTCCGCCCCTGAACTGGAGGCCCGCGACCACTGGTACGCGTTTCCACAGGAGCTCCCGCCGCTGTGGGTTCGACGGGACAAAGACGGCTCGTTCATCGCAGCCGTCTACAACTGGAGCGACCAGCCGCGTCCTTACCGGGTGCTGTTCTCAGAGGTTGCCGGGCACGAGGGACCGTTTGTCGTGACCGACCTCTGGTCATCGCGGCGGGGCGGCCGCGCCCTTGGAGTGAAAGCGCAAGGGATGCGCCTGCAGCTGCCGCCGCACAGCGTGCGACTTCTTAGAATGAAGGGCGCGTCGGCAGCCGACGCTCACTGAGTCCTCATCCTGTCATGCGCCGGGTACTTTTTTACCGACTCCACGATGTCGTCCCTGCCCGGCTCGCCGAGCTGGAGCGGGATTCAATGCTGTTCAGCAAGAGTCGCGACTGGCGCGGGGACCAGTTCTGGCTGGCGACAGCCAACACTGCCGACCTGTTCGGTATGGAATACTTCCGGCACGCCAGCAACGAGGAGGGCCAAAGCCTGACCGGCGCCGGCTTTCTGCGGCTGTTGGGCGATGAGACCGACGCGCTGGCGACGCTGTATTTCCTCAACGACTGCACCCAGCGCTTCCACGCGCGGGCGCAGCTCAAGGACGAGGAGAACCCGATCGCCAAGCTCCGCTACCTCGACATCCACCAGGGCAGGCTCCCGTCCGGGATGCCGATCGAAGATGTCCTGGCGGCCCGCCCGGTGATCAAGCGGTTGAACGGCGGCGCGATCACCTTCTACCCGCCGACCTACCGGCCCAACTCATACTTCCGGCGCGACAAGCCGGGGATGTGGGGATTCAGCCTGCAGGGGATGCGCGACTTTGCGCCTTCCTTCCTGGAAGCTGAGGCCGAGGCGATGCGTATCTACCGGGGATTGCGCCGGCTCGACCGATGATCGCCCAGGAGACGACCGAGACCCTGCGCTCTGCGGACGGCCTGGACCTTTACGTCAGGCGCTGGCAGGATCCATCCGTTGGTCACCGCTGGACCTTCGTGGTGGCCCATGGGCTGGGCGAGCACAGCGGCCGCTATACGAAATTCGCGCTCTGGTTCAGCGCCCGGGGTGCCCGTGTATACGCGATCGACCACCGGGGTCATGGCTACAGCGGGGGCCCGCGAGGTCACACCGACAGCATGGACGCGTTCGTCGCCGACCTCGACCTGCTCGTCGCCCGTGCTCACAGCGAAGCCGGGGGCCCGGTCGTGCTGATCGGCCACTCGATGGGTGGGCTGATCGCGATTGCCTATGCGATGGCGCACCCCGACCGGATAGACCGGGCGGTCTTCAGCGCACCGGTGCTCCGGGTAAATGCGCGGGTGCCTGGATGGAAACGCGCGCTAGCCGGGGTGGCACCCCTGATTGCTCCAAGGGCGAGCTTTCGTACGGGGCTCGACGCCGGCGCGCTGAGCCACGACCCGGAGGTGGTCGCTCGTTACCGCAGCGACCCACTCGTCCACGATCGGATCACACCGATGGCAAACCGGGTCACGTTCGAGAGGGGCGAAGAATTCATAAGGCGCGCGGCCGAGATAAAGGTGCCCTTCCTGCTGCTGCACGGCGCCGACGACCAGCTGAGCGACCCGGCGGGCTCGCGCCGGTTCTTTGCCACGGCCACCGCACCGGGGCGAGCGCTAAAGATTTACCCGGGCCTCTACCACGAGATCTTCAACGAGCCCGAGCAGGAGCAGGTTTTTCGCAATATCGCAGAATGGCTCGAACACGGCGCCGAGCGAACGGGCGCGAACCCGCCGGCATAGGAACGGACCGGTGCGAGCCGTCTTGCAGCGGGTGTCTGAGGCGGCGTGCGAGTGGGAAGGCGGCCGCGAGACGATCGGCCCCGGCTACGCGATCCTGCTCGGCGTGGCAGACACCGACACCGAAGCCGATGCCGACAAGCTTGCTCAGAAAATCCTGAAGCTGCGCGTCTTCAGCGACGAGGCGGGCAAATTCAACCTCGACGCCCAGCAGGTCCGCGCGGAGTTGCTGGTCGTCCCACAGTTCACTCTGTTTGCCGATGCGCGCGGCCAGAACCGGCCGAGCTTTCTGCGAGCCGCGCGGCCAGAGCAGGGAAAGCCGCTGATCGCCCGGTTCATCGACCGGCTGCAGGCCAGCGGTGCCCGGGTTCGAAGCGGCAGCTTCGGCGCCCAGATGAAGCTCAGCCTGGTCAACGACGGCCCGGTGACCCTGGTGCTGAGCACCGACCCCTGGCAGACGCGCATCGGCTGATCAGCCGATGGGCTACGCCCGCGACCGTAGGTGGCGAGTGAATTGATTGCGCATGAATCCGCGGCAGGGCGACGACGCTCGCACAACCGGTGACGCTAGGGAAATCGTAAGGCCACGGCGCTGGGCCCGGGGTAGCGATGACGAACCGGCTGCTGTCGATAGTGATGGCCCTGGCGTTCACCAGCGGCCTTGTCGCGCATGCTGCCCAGGACACGCGCACGCAACTTCCGGCGCTGCCCCACCTGCAGTTTCCGGCGGTGCCGCGCGTGAGTCTGCCAGCGTCGAGCCCGCTCCCGACCGCCCTTCAGGCAGTCGCCAACAGCGTGATCGAGCCGGACCGGACCGCCATCAAGGCCGCCTATCAACGCGACCACGACGCGCTGGAGCACCTGCGGCAGCAGGCATCAGACCTGCGCGGGCCGGCGCACCCGGCATTCAACCACCTGGTTCAGCAGGACGAGCAAGCGCTGCTCGAGATGGAGCAGTCCTCCCTCTCCGCCCGGCTTTCAGGGGCCGGCATCAACACGGTGGTCGCGAACATGGACAGCGTGGTCAACCAGGCCCGGAATGAACTGGCGGCGGCCAGGGCTCAGGCCAACGCTTTAAAGACCAACGGACACGGCCACGGTAACAGCGCTCACAACGACTGAGAGCTGCCGCATCTAGGTCCGTTGGAGCGAGCTGCGCGCACGCAGCCGAATGGAGAGATACGCCATCGACACAAGGGGTAGGAGGAATACGAAAAGCGCAGCCACCCGCGGTACTATCGGCAACCACCCGGGCCCGCCGGCGGCACAGGTCCTGATCGAGAACGACCCGTTGCAGCTCTGCGCGGTGGCGAACATCGCCGCAAAGATTCCAATTCCCCAGTAGCCACCTGGCGGAACCAGCGTCCCGATCAGCTTATCGCGGGTGTTCCAGGCAGGTGAGGCCCATAGCAAGATAACCCCAATGGGCCAGAGCAGCGGCGTCAATACCAGGGCGCCGATCTCGACGATACCCGGCCGGATCACTTCCGGCTGGACGGCTGGCGCCCTTGAGATCCCGAAGCGCTCGGCAGCGTCCGCGGCTACGGCGCTGGGCTCGCCCAGGCGATCGAGAATGTTGAGGATGTCAGCGTCCGTCTCGTCCGTCAGCTGACGCCGCGCTTCCTCGACATGACTGGACACATCAGCGAGCAGTTCGCGCCGGTTGGCCTGTGGCAGCCCGGCGGTCTCCTCTTTCAACCGCGCTAGATAGCCCGATATCAACTGGTCAGCATGCGGGGCGCCCATCACTTATCTCCCTTCCCGAGGATTCCGTCGACCGCGCTGCGAAAGCTCAACCACTCGCTCCTGAACCCGGTCAGCGCGCGCCTGCCCTCCGAGGTCAGCTCGTAATAGCGACGGGGCGGTCCGTCCGCTGATTCGCGCCATTGAGTCTTCACCAGGCCATCCCGGCGTAGCCTGCTCAGCAGCGGGTAGATGGTGCCTTCGGTGGTGA
>VBDY01000071.1 GCA_005882775.1 Chloroflexota bacterium
TTGGGAGGCCATCCAGGTGGACCGCGTCTTTGTCCGAGGCAAGGAGATGCGGCTGGTCGCGCGCCAGGGCGCCGCGAAGGCCGAGCTGACCGGTCTGGAACACGGCGGTCCCAACTAACCGGGCCCTTTAGGCGGCTGCTAAACTGGCTGAAAGTGATGGCATGTGTCAGCAGGCGGCATCGATGAGCAGCCAATGGCAGTAGACGGCAACCGGCCCAGCCGCGGACCGCGGATCACGGTCCAGCTGGATCGTGCCCACCAGGATTTCCTCAAGACCCACCGGCGCGAGTACGGGGTGGCGGCGGCTTGGATCGTCCGCCGGCTGATCGAAAACCAGATGGCGACCGGCCGCGACCTGCTGGGCAAGCCGCTGAAGACAGGCAAACAGCGAAAGATAAGGCGGGTCAGGCCCTCGAGCCAATCAACCGATCGCTCCGTGGACCAGGCAGCCTCCTAGCAACCGGGCGGGACGACTAGCGACCGTGCTCGACGCCTGCCAGGACTTTCTCCATGTCGGAGCGAAGCTTGCGCGTTCCAAATATCGAAAGCGCGGTCCCCACCAAACCACCTTTCAGGCCATGGCCGTTCCGGACTGCGGTCACATCAATACTGGTTCCACCTGACGCCGCCGGCCGCAGGTGATACTCCCAGCGGCTGCCCGGAGCCCAGGTGTTTGACTCCTGGGTAACGATGGTGAGTCGTCCACCGGCGGCATCCCACTCGTAACGGTTGCGCTCCCAGATGCCACCAGCAACCGAATTGCCCTCGGTCACTTCCGCCCATCCCGGTCCCTGCGCGTGCAGCTTGTAATGCTGCTGGTCGATGTTGGGCCAGAGCTTCGCGCGTAGCTCGCTGAAATCTGTGAGCGCGGCCAGCACGGCAGCCGGCGGCAGCGGGGTCTGTACCAGGAAATGGACGGTGGGCACGGTCTCGATCGATTGTGCCGACGCGGGCGAAGCTGGCATAATTAGTTATAGCCACGATATAAGGAGGTTCGAGATGGCTACCCAGAAGCAGAAGACGGCTGCCCGACGCAATATCAAAAAAGCGCGCTCGGTCCAGAGCGCTCGGGCCCGGGGAGCCCGGGTTCCAAAGAAGACCCCCGGCCTCAGCACCCGTCAGCAAAACCGGATGCAAGCGGAGACATTCGCGTTTCCGAAGGAACGCAAGGAGCCGCTCAACGACGCCCGGCATGTGCGCAATGCGATCGCCCGGTTCGACCAGGTCGAGGGGGTAAGCGATGCCGAGCGTGATGCGGCCTGGCGGCGGATCAGGACGGCGGCACGCAGGCATGGCGTCGAGGTCGAGGCGAGGGGTTGGCGCGAGTTGATGAAAGGCGGAAAGACGGGCCGAAGCTCCTAGCCGTCATGGTCGAGCTTGGCTGCGCGCTTTCGAGCGAGGAGCACGGATCCGCGGACCTGGTCAAGCTCGCCCGCCGGGCGGAGGAAGCAGGTTTCCCCTTCGCGATGATCTCCGACCACTACCACCCCTGGACGGACCGCCAGGGCAACAGCCCGTTTGTCTGGGGTGTGCTCGGGGCCATCTCGCAGGTAACGGAACGAGTGCGGATCGGGACAGCCGTCACCTGTCCCACCATCCGGATCCACCCGGCGATCATCGCCCAGGCGGCGGCCACAACGGCGCAGCTCTTCAAGGGCCGATTTTTCCTCGGCCTCGGGACCGGAGAGAATCTCAACGAGCACATCACCGGCCAGCGATGGCCCGCCGCCCACGTGCGTCGCGAGATGCTCGAGGAGGCGGTCCAGGTGATCAGGCTGCTCTGGCAGGGCGGAATGAAGAATCACCACGGCCGCCACTACACGGTCGAAAATGCCCGCGTTTACAGCCTGCCCGACAAGAGTCCGGACATCTTTATCGCGGCTTCCGGTGAGGCGGCCGCGAAGCTGGCCGGCCGGATCGCGGACGGCCTGATCGGCACGGCCCCCGCGCCGGAAAACATCGCCGCGTTCAAGGCGTCGGGCGGCGCGGCGAAACCGACCTACGGCGGGCTCAAAGTGTGCTGGGCCAAGACCGAGGCCGAGGCAAACCGAACGGCACGCGAATGGTGGCCGGTGATCGCCGCTCACGGAGAGCTGAGCCAGGAGCTTCCTCTTCCCCGGACCTTCGAGCAGGCGGTGAAGGATGTGACCGAGGACCAGGTGTCCCAGCAGATCACGTGCGGACCCGATCCACAGATGCACCTGGATGCGATCCGTAAATATGCCGACGCCGGGTACGAGCACGTCTATGTGCATCAAGTCGGTCCGGACCAGGAAGGCTTCTTCCGTTTCTACGAGCACGAGGTGTTGCCCAGGCTCATCCCCGCATCCTCTCGGTCCTGACCGCGAGCGGCGCAGGGGCCGGCGCCGCTGGTCGTGTTAGGGTTCAGCTTCACCCGCCGTCCTAGGAGGTGAAGATGATCAGGCGGCGCCGCCAGCGGGACCTTCTCACGGATCGTCGAGTCCGCTTACGCGCCTGGCGTCTGCTGCGGGTGCGTCTGCCGCGGCTTGCTCTACTCGCGGCCCTCGGCCCGGGGCTGATCAGCGGCTTCGCCGATAACGATGCGGGCGGGATCACCACCTACTCGATCGTCGGCGCGCAGTTCGGCTACGACCTGATGTGGGTGGTGCTGGCCAGCATGATCGCACTCGGCATCACCCAGGAGATGGGGGCACGGCTGGGGCTTGCGACCGGCCAGGGGTTTGGCGGGCTGATCCGCCAGCAGTACGGCGTGAAGCGAGCCGTCTTCGCACTTGGCGTGATGCTGCTGGCCAACCTGGGAGATACAGTGGCCGAGTTCGCCGGCATCGGCGCGGCGCTGGCCATCTTCGGAGTGCCGATTGCCATCAGCTCCGCACTCGCCGCGCTGCTGGTCATTTTCCTGCTGTCGCGGGCGAACTTCCGCAAGATCCAGTTCGTCTTCCTCGCCGTCGGCGTCGCCACCGCGTTCGCATATGCGATCTCCGCCTTCCTGGCCCGACCCGACTGGGGACAGGCAGCTTTTCGAACCGTGGTCCCGCACGGCACCCTGACTGCCGCCTACCTGCTCGCCGTGATGGGCACGGTCGGCACCACCATCACGCCCTGGGGCCAGGCGTTCATCCAGTCATACGCCGCCGATAAGCACCTGGGCCCCGAGGACCTTCCCATGTCCCGGCTAGACGTCGGCGCTGGTGCCTTCCTGACAAACCTGGTGGCCGGCTTCATCGTGGTCGCCTGCGCGGCCACCCTCTGGGCGCATGGACAGACCAGCATCACGAGCGCCGCCGACGCCGCCAAGGCACTGGGACCGATTGCGGGTCACTTCTCCGAGGTGCTATTCGCGCTCGGCCTGCTAACCGCCTCGCTGCTGGGCCTGGGAACGGTGCCGCTGACCAGCGCCTACGCGATCACCGAGGCGTTCGGTTGGGAATCCGGGCTCGACCGAACCTGGCGTCAGGCCCCCGCTTTTTACGGTTTCCTCGCCTTCTTCATCGGGTTCGCAGCCCTCTTCATCCTGATTCCCGGATTGCCGTTGATCGGGGTCATGTACCTTTCGCAGGTCTTCGACGGCCTGCTCCTCCCCATCATCCTGGTCTTCGTGATCCTGATGAGCCGGGACCGAAGGCTGCTCGGAAAACTGCGCAGCGGCCCGGCGCTGCTGGGCGCCGGCTGGACAATCACGGTGCTGATCAGCCTGCTGTCCGTGGCGCTGGTCGCCAGCCTGATCCTGAACCGGGGATAGCGACTCCGCCGTTCAGAACGGTGACAACTCAACCTCGACTTTGGCACAATGGCGGCTGGGGTAAAGCTGACAGCGCTGGCAACCCGTTAGTGGAGAGGGGCGAGCCCACATCGGAGGTGCTGGCAAATGAGATGGCGTACGACCGTTCCGATCGTTGTCACCCTGGCGCTGGCGCTGGTCTCGACAGTTCCGGCGGCGGCGGCCATGCCCCCAGGTTTCTCGGCCAACAGCAAGGCGAGCGTCCAGGGCGGCAGCGGCTGGAATGAACCGGCCGGCGTCACCGGCGCCGACAACGCCCGCTACGTCTCCTTCCAGGCGCCCTCCCGCCTGAGCCGGGCGACCAGGGCGAGCAACTGGTCAGAGACCGGTTTCACCGCCTACGACAATGCCAAGCCGGACGGGGATCTCGGCGACGTGACCATGGCCGCCGATCGCTCGGGCGCGGTCTTCCTGTCGCACCTGACCCAGAACCTGCAGGCGGACATCGACTACACCCGCGACGGCGGCGCCACCTGGCAGACCGCTTTCAACGTGGCGCAGCTGCCCTTCAACCCCTCGGCTCAGCCACTGGCCGTGGACCGGCCGTGGATCGCGGCCTACAGCCCCGACACCAACTTCCTCCACACCCGCGTCTATCTCCAGTACCACGACTTCGTCGCCTCGACCGTCTGGGTGGTTCCCTGCTCGGTCGCCTTCAACGCGACGAGCGGAGTGGATGAACTGAAGTGCGGCGCTCCCGAATCGTCGTCCAATGTCCAGACCGCGTGCAACTCGATCCCGGGCGGGATCGCGGTCGCCCCTCCTGGCTCACCGCACGCAGGTCGCGTCTATTCGGTCTGGTCGACCGCCGATCCGCAGACCAACGCAACGTCGGGATGCAACATCACCCAGCTCGCGCCCTTCTATCGGATTTACTCCGCCTGGTCGGACAACGCGGACGCCGGGCCCGCAGCCACATGGCATCAATCACCGGTCTACATCGGACCGGTGAACGACCCGAAGTGCCCGCAGACGGCACCCGTTAGCGGGGTGAGCACGGCCACCTGCGCCGATGTCTCGGAGCTGTTCACACCGGTCGCCATCGATCGCGCGGGGAATGCGTATGTCGCCTTCGTCGACTACATCGACACGCTTCACGCAGCCTACGACGTCTACCTCGAGGTCTCGATGGACGGTGGCACGACCTGGAACGGCAAAGCCGATGGCTCGGGACTTCCCTTCCGTGTGAACCATCAGACCGGCACCCACTTCTTCCCCACAGTGGCCGCGGGTGACGCGGGCCGGGTGGCCATCGGATATGTAGCGACGTCCTACGTCGACCGCCCGTATCAGGCCGGGGACACCTGCCCGACCCAGGTTCCTCCCATGACCTCCTGCCAGGGAAAGGCGATGCCCGAGCCGCCGAGCACGGCATGGCAGGTGTTCGTCGCCGAAAGCACGAACGCCACCACCACCTCGCCCTCCTTCAGCGAGGTGCGCGTGTCGGATCCCAAGGTGATCATCCACTACGGGGACGTCTGCAACCTGGGGATCTATTGCAGCGGCGACCAGAAAGGGAACCGCAGCCTGCTAGACGACAACATCGTGTTTATCGACGGGGCCGGCTTTGTCACCTACGCGTGGACCGACCAGCGCGAGGACCCAACCCTGCTGGCCGATGCCTCGGGCTCGAACGCCGATAGCAACCAGCGGAAATGGGACCAGGTCTACACCGCTTGCCAGACATCGGGTCCGTCCCTATACGCCAAGCCAAACCTGGCATTGAGGACGTGCCAATGAGGCATCGCGTGTACATCGCACTGGCGGTAGCCGGCGCCGTGATCGCCCTGCTCGGCGTCGTGGCGGTCGTCGTTCCCCTTTCGGCAACGGCGGCGGCCTTCTGATCGGGATCGCGCTCAGAGGGAGGCCGGCCGCGTCGCCGGCCTCCTTCTCACGTAATGCCCGCCGCGGCAGCGTCTAGCGGTTAGCCTGACGCAATGGCAGTCGCGCCTAGCCAGCACCTGTTGAACACGATCGAGTCGCAGCCCGCGCTGGTCGAGCGTCTCCTCGCAGACAAACACCCGGTGGCCGATGCCGCCGCGCGGCTGCGAGGCGCCCGGCGCGTGTACCTGGTGGGCACCGGGACCAGCTATCACGGGGCGCAGATCGGTGAACATCTATTCCGCAGCGCGGGGATCGACGCGCTCGCCATGCCGGCCTTCGAATTTGCGCAGTACGGCCCGGCCCTGGACGACGACGACGCGCTGGTGGCCATTAGCCACCGGGGTGTAAAACAGTTCACGGCGGCCGCCCTCGATGGCTTCCGCGAGAGGTCCAAGCGCTGGGTGGTGATCACCGGCGAGGGATCACCCCTGCAGGGCGCGGGCGCGTTGACGACCGCCCCGCAGGAACAGTCCGCCGTCCACACCGCGAGCCACGTGGGCACCATGGTCCGGTTGGCACAGCTGGCGGTGGCGATCGCCCGGTCGATCGGCCACGGCGTTCCGCTCTGGGAAGCGACCCTGCCGCTGTTGCCGGAGACGGTTGCGGCCGGAGTCTCGGCGCGCAACCGATGCGAGGACGCGATCGCCGACCTCGATCTGAGCCTGCCATCGCACTTCCTTGGCGGCGGCCCGGCCTGGGCAACCGCGAGCGAGGGGGCCCTCAAGCTGCGCGAGGCCGCGCATGTCCAGGCCGAGGGACACCAGCTCGAGAATTTTCTCCACGGGCCGCTGATCAGCGTCGAAGCGCGTCAGACCGCGTTCGTGATGGCGGAGCCGGGCCCCGGCCTCGACCGCACAGTGGAAATCGGACGGGCGCTGACCACCATCGCCACCAATGTAGTTGTGGTGGGATCCGCGGCCGACCAGCTCGATGGGCCGCACGCCAGCATTGCCATCCACCGACTACCCGAGGTGCTGGCCCCGATCGCCAACGTGGTGCCTCTCCAGTGGGTCGCCTATCTAGCATCCATCGAGCGCGGGGTGAATGCGGACGCCTTCCGCGAGGACGAGCCCGCGTACGCGCACGCGATCAAGAGCCTGCAGCTGTAACCGATCGGCGCTCCGGCCCGTTGCTAGTACGGGGAAAGACACACCCAGCGGAAGGGAGGAAGTCGTTTTTGCTGTGTACCCGTCGTTGACGCTTTCGTCCAGGTAAAACACTTCGCCCTGTGGCCAAAGGCCGTCGGGGCAACAAGGACACATAGCATGAACATCCGACTTCTGCCCATCGCGGGCCTGACCGGACTCGTCTCGATCGCGCTCGCCTCATCCGCCGTCGCCGGCTACGGCGGGTGGCCACCGGCTCCCGGAAACTATCGCCAGACCGATGTCTCGGCGTACGCCAGCCTCTACGGTCCAGGCACCACCGTGACCCCGCCCGGTAAGGGCGGCGGTGGCGGCGACTTCGCCTACGTCAGCGTCGACCGCGGGCTCCATACGTTCAAGCCAAAGTCTGGGACGCGGCTTGCCCAGCAGAGCGGCACCATGCTGACTCTCTTTGGGTTCACCGCGGGCGGCGGATATACCTGGGGATGCTGGATGATCGCCGACACCGACTTCGTGGTGGCCTCCGACCTGTCCAGTGCCTCGCTTTCGACCACGGTTCCGGCCGCGTCGAATTGCCCGGGGGCGCCGATGAACGTCTCAGCCGTCAACGGAGTTACGGCTAAGGGCGGCGACGGCGGCGGTGGTGGCGGCGGGTCGCCTACGACGCTGAGCATCTTGTGGACCTACAAGGGCGTAGTCAGCCATTCGCACGACAATGGCGTCCAGAGCTGCGGAAGCTTCCAGACCACCGCCCACTACGACAACGATCATGCGACCGCCGGCGCGCAGGGCACGATCTCTGGCGCCACCGGCCCGATGGAGTCCGACTATTCGTCGATCGACAAGACGGTCTTTAACCAGGTGGTCAAGGGCGTCCCGGCGGACGCCTGCTTCTAAACCGGAACGGTAGCCGAGGGCGGCCAGGCGGCCGCCCTCAGCCGGCTCGAGAGGGTCTCGCCGGCCAGCTGAATCCAGGCCGGGTCCTCGGTGTGCGGCATGTTGAAAATCAGACCGTCGAGGCCGGCGTCGAGGAAATACTCCACCTGCTCCCGGACGCGCTCCGGGCCACCCACGAGCATGCTGTTCCTGGCCCACTCGGCATTGGGTACGCGTTTCAGGTACTCGGCGAACGCACGCTCCGCCTCAGCCTGGGTCTCGCGAATGAGCAGGCCGCCCAGTCGCGTCTTCACGATCGACTTCAGGTCGCGGCCAAGGGAGTGGCAATGCTCGCCCAGGATCTCGACCTTGCGGCGGGCCGTGGCCGCGTCGCCAAAGACGTTGGAGATGTCCGCGTACTGGGCGACCAGCTTGAGGGTTCGGCGCTCTCCCCCGCCGCCGATCATGATCGGCGGGCCCTGGGGCTGGATGGGGCGCGGGACGTTGAGCGCCTTCTCGATCCGGTAGTAGCGGCCGGCAAAGCTGGGCGCCTCCTCGGTGAACATGGCGCGGCAGATCTGGAGCGCTTCCTCCAGCCGGTCGAGCCGCTCTTTGACCGGTGGGAAATCCCAACCGTAACCCTTGTGCTCCTCCTCGTTCCAGGCGCCGCCGATGCCGAGGATGGCCCGACCGGATGAGACGACGTCGAGGGTGGTCACAACCTTGGCCAGGAAGGCCGGGTTGCGATAGGTCACCCCTGTGACCAGGGCGCCGACTCTGACGGTTTTTGTCCGGGCGGCGATCCCGCCAAGCGCCGTGTAGCACTCGAGCATGGGGTCGGTCCGGGGACCTATGCCACGGATCTGATAGAAGTGGTCCATCACGTAGACCGAGTCGAAGCCCGCCCGCTCGGCCGCGGTTGCCAGCTCGACCACCCGCTCGAAGAGGCGATCGTTGGGAACGCCCGGATAGGTGAAGTTGGGGATCTGGAAACCTAGCATCGATTCATCCTAGCTCGCCCAAAAACCTCCGGGCTCTGTGCCGCGCTATGATCGCTTCGAAAGCGTTCGACAGCAGACCGTTGCGCATGAGGAACCAGGAGGGAATCAGGTGAGGGATCGGTTCTTCCGCCTTGTTCGGCTTGTCTCGCTCGCCGCCGTGATCGCCTTCCCGCTAACCGCGACAGCGCCCGTGGGGGCAGCCACCACCGATGAGGTGAGCCCCAACCCCACCAATATGGTCGACTGCAACGGCTACAGCTCGGTCTACCACTCGCTCAAGGTCACCATGCGGTCGCTCTGCACGGATCCCTATTTCAAAGAGGCCGGTGGCGCGGAGCGAGCCTACGACAACGGCAAGTACATCGGCCACGACGAGCCGAGCGTCAAGTTCATCTCCTCAGCGCCGGGAAGCGCCAACCACATGACCTACTACATGCAGCTGGGCAAGGACCCGGCCGCCACCCCGACTCCCTCCGGCTCGGTCTCACACTATGCAGAGCTCTCGATCGCGCCCTGGTTCGGGCTGCCCATGTGCGACCCGAAGTCATATCCCCAGAAACCGTGCACGCCAGACAGCGATACCAACACCGGGCTGGGCTCGCCCCAAGATGCCGGATCCGCGTTCATGGAACTCCAGTT
>VBDY01000072.1:0-7142 GCA_005882775.1 Chloroflexota bacterium
TTCACCCGCTCAGCCTGGGCAACTCCGATGCCGTGCAGGTGGGTGACACCGCGCTTGCCATCGGCACACCCTTCGGGCTCTCGGAGAGCCTGACCGCCGGCATCATCTCCGGGCTGAACCGGAGCGCGACGGCTCCCAACGGTCGCGCCTTGAGCGGGATGATCCAGACGGACGCCGCCATCAATCCGGGCAATTCAGGGGGACCGCTGCTCAACGCGGCCGGGGCGGTGATCGGCGTCAACGAGTCGATCCAGAGCCCCATCCAGGGCAACGTGGGCATCGGTTTCGCGGTGCCGATAAATACCGCAAAGGGCCTGATCCCGCAGCTCGAAAAGGGGATTGCCATTCAGCATCCGTGGCTGGGCATCAGCGCCCAGAGCATCACCCCTGGCTCCGCCTCTTCGCTCGGATTGAGCGAGCAGTCGGGGGTCCTGGTAGTGGATGTGGTCGCCGGCGGCCCCGCTGAAAAGGCAGGCCTCCATGCATCCGGTAATCCCGACGCGAGCGACGACATCATCACCGCCATCGACGGCCATGCCGTCACGACGGTGGAACAACTGACCGCCTACCTCGACACCAAGAAGGTCGGCGACCAGGTGACGCTTTCCATCACCCGCGGTGGGCAACACATCACCGTCAAGGTCACCCTGGGGAATTTTCAAGGAACTCCGTAGCGCGTCGACACAAAAACAGAAAGAGGGTGACGTGAAGCAGCTCAAGCCGCTCCCGATGGTCCGCCGGCGATGGTCATTTCTCTCAGGCTCGCGAGCCTGGATCGCCGGGTTAGGGCTGGCCGGGGTCCTGCTTTTGGGGCTGATCCTGCGCGACACCATCTTCTCCTCGGCCCAGACCGCGACAACCCCACGGCTGGCGACGGTCACCAGAGGGACAGTCCAATCGCAGGTCAGCGGGACCGGCAGCCTGGTCCCGTCGGCCCAGTACAACCTGGGTTTCCGAACGGCGGGTCAACTGACGGAGGTCGATGTCCGGGTAGGCCAGACGGTCAAGGCGGGCCAGCTGCTCGCCAGGATCGATCCGTCGGCGGCCCAGGCAAGCCTCGCCCAGGCACAGGCAAGCCTGCAGTCCGCTCAGGCTGGCTTGCAGTCCGCTAACGCTCCACTGACCGCCGCCCAGCGGCTTCAACTCCAGCATCAGCTCTCGGCGGCCCAGCAGAACTACAACGACACCGTGGCCTCGGTCAACCAGACAAACCAGGCCGATGCGACGGCAGTGGCCAACGATCAAGCCAAGGTGAGCGCGGACTGTCCGGCGGGAGCCCAGTGCTCGGCAGACAAGGCGCAGCTGGCCTCCGACCAGCAGCGTCAGAAGACGGATCAGGTGAGCGGCAATTCGCGCATTCATCAGGCCCAGCAGCAGATCAACTCGGCATCCGACAACCTGGCCATCCAATCGCAGGTCAAGTCGCAGGCGGTTTCGTCGGCCCAGGCGCAGGTGGCCTCGGCTCAGGCCCAGGTTACGTCGGCGCAGCAAGCCGTGAGTCAAACCACGCTGACGGCCCCAGCCAACGGCGTGGTGATCAGCATCAACGGCGTGCCCGGCGAGTACGTCGGAACCGGGGGCGGCACGACCGCTGAGGCGCCCGGAAGCCTGGCCCCAGCGCCCTCCACGTCGAGCGCCTCGGGTTCGGGGGGCAGTAGCGCCTTCATGGTGATCCAGGACACCAGCAGCTTTGTGTCCGTCGTGCCATTCGCCGAAACCGATGCGGCCAAGCTGCAGGCGCAGCAGCCGGCGTCGGTCACCTTCGACGCCATCCCCAACCTGACCATCAGCGCCACGGTGCTGCAGGTGGCGCCCGGCGCGACGGTGGTGTCCAATGTCGTCAACTACTACGCAACCGTCGTCCTGAACCGGTCCGACCCCCGGCTCAAGGCGGGCATGACGGCCAACGCCACTGTGACGGTCAGCCAGCAGCTGAACGTCCTCTACGTTCCGAACTCGGCGATCCAGAACACCGGCGGGACACCGAGTGTCCTGGTTTACGCCAACGGCCAGCAGGTCAGTCGCGAGGTCACCGAAGGCCTGGTCGGCGACACCAACACCGAGATCACAGGCGGTCTCAATGAGGGCGAGCGGGTGGTCCTGCCCAGCCTGCGGACCACCACCGGCGCCGGCACCACCACGCGGACGGGCGGCGGAGGGCTGTTCCTCGGAGGCGGGCGAGGAGCTGGCGGGTGATCTCCCTGGAGGGAGTGACCAAGGTCTACCGCACCGGCTCGGTAGAGGTCCAGGCACTGCGAGGAATCAACGTCCTGGTCGAAGAGGGCGAGTTCGTCGCCATCATGGGGCCGTCTGGGTCCGGCAAGAGCACCTTGATGAACCTGATCGGATGCCTCGACACCCCTACGGACGGCCGCTACGTGCTCGACGGAGTCGAGGTCGCCTCACTCTCGGATGACGACCTGGCGCTGATCCGTAACCGCAAGATCGGCTTCATCTTCCAGTCCTTCAACCTGATTCCACGCGCTACCGCGGTCCACAACGTGGAGATGCCCCTGATCTACGCGGGGGACAGCAACGGGCGCCACGCCCGAGCCCTTAGGGCTCTTGACGCCGTCGGCCTGCTGGAGCGCGCCAACCACCAGCCCATGGAGCTGTCGGGCGGACAGCAGCAGCGGGTCGCCATCGCGCGAGCCCTGGTCACGGATCCCGCCATCCTCCTCGCCGACGAGCCCACCGGCAACCTGGATACCGAGTCGAGTATGGAGATCATGGGCCTGCTCAAGGAGTTGAACCAGGAGGGACACACGATCGTACTGATCACTCACGAGGCCGACATCGCCCGATTCGCGTCGCGGGTCATCCGGCTGCGCGACGGTCTCGTGGTCAGCGACGAGCGCGGAGTCGCGGTTCAACACCAGGTGAGTCACTCGTGAGTTTTCTGGAAGGCCTCCGCCTGGCTGTGGGCGGGCTGACCGCCAACCGGCTGCGCTCCGCCCTGACCATGCTCGGCATCTTGATCGGAGTTGCCGCCGTAATCGTGCTGGTCGCCGTCGGCAGCGGCGCCTCGGCGGCGGTCCAGCAACAGATCCAGGGACTTGGCTCCAACCTTCTGATCATCTCCTCCAGCAACGCACGTGCAGCGGGGGGAGTCTCGCAGGGATTCGGAAGCGGCTCGACCCTCAGCCTGGCCGACGTGACCGCGCTCCAGAACAAGCAGGCTGCCCCCGACGTGGTCACCGCCATCCCGAGCACCGGTGGCCGGGCGCAGCTCACCTACAGCAATCAGAACTGGAACAGCAGCCTGGTCGGCACCTCCCAGGACTTCCCGGAGGTCCGCAACTACCAGCTATCGTCCGGGCAGTTCTTTACCGCCGCCGACGTCCAGGCCGAGCGACGGGTCGCTGTGGTCGGCCAGACCGTTGTCACCAATCTATTCAACGGCCAGGATCCGGTCGGCCAGTCGATCAAGATCAACCGCCAGACCTTCCGGGTGGTTGGGGTGCTGGCTGCCAAAGGCGGGTCGGGATTCAGCAACCAGGATGACACCGTCGTGGTCCCGATCACGAGCGCCTGGTCGTATCTGCTTGGTGGACGCAATCGCAATGTTCAGCAAATCTTCGCCGAGGCGGCCAGCGCCGACGTCACCAGCGCGGCGAACACCGAGATCACCCAGATCCTGCTCGATCAGCACAAGATCTCGGACCCGACGCAGGCCGATTTTCAGATCCAGACGCAGCAGGACGTCCTGGCCAGCGCCACTCAGACCACCGGCATCCTGACCCTGATGCTGGGCGCCATCGCCGGCATCTCGCTGGTCGTGGGCGGCATCGGGATCATGAACATCATGCTGGTGACGGTTACCGAGCGGACCCGGGAGATCGGCATCCGCAAGGCGATTGGCGCCCGACGCCGGGACATCCTTGTGCAGTTTCTGATCGAATCGATGTTCCTCAGCGGTTTGGGCGGGGCGCTTGGGATCCTGGTGGGGACCCTGGTCTCCGCCGGAATGCCGGCGGTGGTGTCATCCTTGCCGACCCCCGTCGTTTCCGCGCCGTCGGTGCTGCTCGCATTCGGGGTTTCGGTCGGCATCGGTCTCTTCTTTGGCATCTATCCCGCGAATCGTGCGGCGCGCCTCAATCCCATCGTGGCGCTGCGTTATGAGTAAGGAGGTCCTTTCCCGATGATCAAGCTTCCGATCGCGATCCTGGTGGCGGCGGTCACCCTGCTGGGCGGCTTCTACGGCGGCTACAAGATAGGCCAGGGGCACACTACGACCGCCCTGGCCTCGAACAACACAACCACCGGTAATGGGCGTAATTTCACCGGGCTTGGAGCTTGCCCCAGCCCCGGCGCCACGCCCAGCCCCGCACCCAGCGCCTCGGGTCAGGCCGCCGGTCGTGGAGCCACCGGAACGGTGACCAACCTCTCGACCACCGGCTTCACGGTCCACAACGCGCGATGCAATACCGACGAAAAGGTCACCTTTGACAGCAGCCTGATCGTGCACAAGACCGCCAATGGGACGGCTTCAGACCTGCAGGAAAACCAGACCGTCACCATCCAGGGGACGCGCCAGTCGGATGGCTCGATCAAGGCGAACGTCGTCACGATCGTCCCGGCAGGCGCCGGGATTGGACGAGGCGCCGGCGCTGGGGGCTAAACGGGGCGCGACGGGCCCGCCGGCCCACGCGAGCCGCGCTCGGGGCGTCGCCCCACGCGAGCGGCGCGAGGCGTGCCACGCGAGCGTTTGAGACGTCTAGTGCGATGCGAGCGTTTGAGGCGTTTGTGAGGCTGTAGGTGTCGCGCGGTCTCTGGACGTTGTCGGCCGCGGTACTGATGCTGGCCGGGCTCTACGGGCTGGTCCATGGCCTGGATCCGGCGGCGTACCTGGTGATCGGGGTGGGGCTGGGCATCGTGTGCGCAGTCGTCGGAAGTGTGATTCACGACGCGCTCGCAGGTCGACCCGGACTCTAAAATCGGAGGAGCCATGAAATTAGGGCTGCACGTCCCCGATTTCACGTGGCCGGGAGGTCCCGCTCGGCTCCGCGATACCCTGGCGCAGATCGGAAAGACCGCTGACCAGGGGGGATTCACGTCTATCTCGGTCATGGATCATTTCTTCCAGATTGGAATGATCGGGCCGCCCGAGCGCGAAATGCTCGAGGGGTATGCGGCCCTCGCCTTCCTGGCCGGCCACACCACCCGAGCGCAGTTGGGCACGGTGGTGACCGGCGTCGTCTACCGCCACCCGGGAGTCCTGGTCAAGACGGTGACCACGCTGGATGTGCTTTCCGGCGGCCGGGCTTTTCTCGGACTGGGGGCGGCCTGGAACGAGGTGGAGAGCCGCGGCCTCGGTATCCCGTTCCCTCCCATCGCCGAGCGGTTTGAGCGCCTGGAAGAGACGCTGCAGATCTGCCGGCAGATGTGGTCGGGCGACGAGAAGCCGTTTCGCGGCCGCCACTATCAACTGGAGAGACCTCTCAATTCGCCGCAAAGCCTGAGCCGTCCACATCCCCCGATCATGGTGGGAGGCATGGGCGAGAAGAAGACCCTGCGCCTGGTCGCGCGATACGCCGACGCCTGCAACCTGTTTCCCACGCCAGAGCTACCTCGCAAGCTCGAGGTGTTACGGGAGCACTGCAAGGCCGAGGGCCGTGACTATGACGAGATCGAGAAGACCTGCCAGTTCCAGTTCGACGTCGGCGAGAATGGCGAGAAGGTCGAGCAATTGATCGGCCGGCTGCACTGGCTCAACGGGATGGGCATCCAGAGGGCAATCGGATCCGTGGCGAATGTGCACCGGATCAAGCCGCTCGAGATCATGGGCGAGCGAGTCGTTCCGGCAGTCGCCGGCCTGAGCCCGGCAGCCGCGGTGTCTCGCCCTGCCTGACGGCCGGATCTAGCGGCAGGACTCGGCGATCCGGGCTAGCGCTCGAAGCGTATGGTGAAGTCATGGACCGGGCAGGGACAGGAGTTGCATGATGGCTGAGCAGAGCACCCAGGCGACAGCTGCGGCGGCCGGCAGGATCGCGATCGGTGGCGACCTTCCGGTCAACCGGATGGGGTTTGGCGCGATGCGCCTCACCGGACAAGGCGTCTGGGGAGAGCACCCCGACCGGGCCGAGTGCCAGCGCGTGTTGCGCCGCGCACTCGAGCTCGGGATCAACCTGATCGACACCGCCGACTCGTACGGTCCCGAGGTCAGCGAGCGCCTGATCGCCGAGACCCTCTATCCCTATCCCGACGACCTGGTGATCGCGACCAAGGGAGGGCTCGTCCGCCCGGGCCCGGGTCAGTGGGTGCCCAATGGACGACCTGATCACCTGCGCCAGGCATGTGAGGGAAGTCTGAAGCGGCTGCGCGTCGACGAGATCGATGTCTACCAGTTCCACCGCCCCGACCCGAAGGTCCCATTTGAAGAGTCGATCGGCGCGCTGGTTCAGTTGAAAGACGAGGGAAAGATCCGTCATATTGGGCTGTCCAACGTCGACACCGGCCAGCTGGCGCGGGCCCAGCGGCTCACGCCCATCGTCTCGGTGCAGAACCGCTACAGCCTCTCCGATCGTACGTCTGAGCCGGTCCTGGTGGCTTGCTCAGCCCAGGACCTCCCCTTCATTCCCTGGAATCCATTGGAGATCGGCGAGCTGACCCGAGCCGGAGGGCCAGTACGGGAGATCGCCGACCGGGTTGGCGCGACCCCGGGTCAGGTGGCCCTCGCCTGGTTGCTCCACCACTCGCCGGTGATGCTGCTGATCCCGGGGACCTCGAAGGTCGCCCACCTCGAAGAGAACGTCGCCGCCGCCGAGCTGGAACTCGCGCCCAGCGATCTCAAAGAGCTCGACCAGGTCGCGCAGGAAGACTAGCCGGCCGGCACTTCCTCGCCGTCCTGGCTCCACCGGGTGTGGAATGATCCCTCTCGGTCGAGCCGCCGGTAAGTATGCGCTCCGAAGTAATCTCGCAATCCCTGAACCAGGTTTGCGGGCAAACGCTCGCGGCGATAGCCATCGTAGTAAGCGAGAGCCGACGAGAACGCCGGCACCGGGATGCCGGAGTCGACCGCAACCCGGATCACCCGGCGCCAGGCGTCCTGGGCCTGTGCCATGGCGTCCCGGAAGTACGGAGCGAGCAACAGGTTTTTGAGGTCGGTCTGCGCAGCGTAGGCGTCGGTGATGCGGTTCAGG
>VBDY01000072.1:7177-12050 GCA_005882775.1 Chloroflexota bacterium
CCCTGTGCATAGGCGACCACCTTTGACGCATACAATGCGCCGCGCACATCCTCGACCAGGGCTGCTGCTTGCTCGTCTGTTCCGAACGGCCTGGTAGGGCCTGGAAGCACGCGCGACGCGACCATCCGGTCTGCCTTCAGCGCCGACAGCATCCGCGCGAAGACGGCCTCCGTAATTGCGGTCACCGGGATGCCGAGGTCGAGAGCCGACTGGGAGGCCCATTTTCCGGTGCCCTTCTGGGCTGCCTCGTCCAGGATGACATCCACCAGCGGGCGGCCGGTGGCTCGATCGCGCTTCGCCAGGACCTGGGACGTGATCTGGATCAGGTAGGAGTCCAGGTCCCCGGCATTCCACTTCGAGAAGATCTCGGCCATTTCAGGAGCTGAAAGAGAGAGCGCCTGGCGAAGCAGGTCGTACGCCTCTGCAATCAGCTGGATGTCCGCGTACTCGATCCCGTTGTGCACCATCTTCACGTAGTGGCCGGCGCCACCGGGCCCGATGTACGTGCAGCATGGCTCGCCATCAACATGCGCACTGATCCGGGTGAGGATAGGCTCCAGGTGCTGGTATGCCTCCGCCGAGCCTCCGGGCATGATGCTCGGTCCGTTCAGGGCTCCCTCCTCGCCGCCGGAGATGCCGGTGCCGACGTACTCGATCCCGCGCGACTCGACCTCTCGGGCGCGCCGGACCGTATCGGTGAAGTACGAGTTTCCGCCGTCGATCAGGATGTCTTTGGCTTCCAGGTGAGGTAGCAGGTGGGCAATCGTCTCATCGACCGGCGGGCCCGCCTTGACCATCATCAGGATGGCCCTGGGCCGCGCCAGCTGCGTGACGAACTCCTCGACCGAATGGGCCCCCTGGATCGGTCCCTCGCTGCCGTGCGACGAGACGAACTCGTCCGTCCGCGCAACTGTGCGGTTGTAGACGGACACAGGGATTCGCTTGCCGGCAAGGTTTCGGGCCAGGTTCTGACCCATCACGGCCAGCCCGACGACCCCGAACTGGCTGGTGGCCACAGCGGTGCTCATCGCTTCCCTCCTCAGTGGTGTGTCCGGCTTTCCCGGCGGAGGCTGACGCCGACGATTGCAACTACCAGCACCGGGACCAGCCACCAGGCGACAATGCCGCTGGATTTCAGGATTGCCGTGACCACCAGCCCCACGACCACGGTGGCGGCTATCGTCCAGTCGTCGCCAATGATGAACTCGTACCAGAATCGACCGAAGCCGATCACACCGGAGACCACGCGGTCCATGATCATGTCCCCGGGCTCAGCCCGAGCACCCGGCGGCGCTCCAGCGCTATGTAGCTCAGGGCGGTCACCCCGTACAAGATCAGCAGCCCGATGATGGCCCCATCGCCGAGTGGCCAGTCGATCCCCATCCCCTCGAGCGCCCAGAAGGAACCGAAGGTGGTCAGCAGCACACCCACCACAAGCTGGAGCACGCTACGCGGGATCCGGACCACCAGCCGGTGAATGCCGAGGCCGATGCCGCCGATCAAGACCACTGCGCTCACGCCGCCCACGACGGCCACGCCCAGCTGGTTGGCGCTGGCGCCGAAGGAGACGACTACGAAGGCAACCTCGAGGCCCTCTAGAAGGACTCCCTTGAAGGCGACCACGAACGCGGTCCAGTCCATCTCCGGCCTGGTCCACTCGGCGCCCTCATCGAGGTGCGCCTCCCGAATCCCGGCAAAGCCATGGGCAGCCACGCGCACGATGCCCTTGCGGAGCCACTGCAGGCCAAAGATCAGGAGCAGGGTCCCAACCACCAACCGTACCCCGCCGATCGGGATCACGCTGAGAGCGGCCCCCAGGATCAGCACAATGGCGGCCAGCACGGCGAACCCGGCCGCCGCCCCGATCACGGTTGATCGCCAGCCCCGGGTGGCGCCAACTCCGACCACGATCGTCACCATCTCGATGGCCTCGACTGCCGACGCCAGGAAGGTGGTCAGGAATACGAAAAGGACGACATTCACCGGTGGTTTCCATGATGCGACATGAGGTTATAGCGCTGCTGGCAGGAAGCTGTCAACCGGCCTGGGGTTTCGCGCAGGGTGAATTGGGTACACTGATGGAAGCGTCCACGTGGATGCGCTCGCCGTGGCTCTCTCTCGAACAGGCCCGTGCGTGAGGCCTACTCGTTCGGGAAAAGGAGGAGCCATCACATGGCCACAGGAACTATCAAGAAGCTCGTGTCCGAGCGGGGATTCGGTTTTATCACCGCAGAGGACGGGCGTGACTATTTCTTCCACCGCAGCGGTGTCGATACCGATTTCGACCGCCTGATCGGTGGTGAGACGGTCCAGTTCGAGGTTGAACCCAGCCCGAAGGGACCGCGCGCCAAGAGCGTCCGAGTCGCCTAAAGCGATTCACAACAGCACCCCGCGACATTCGTCGCGGGGTGTTTTTACGCCTCTATTGCGCGCGATACGGCGCGCGCTTTGGGCCGTCGGCTCGGGCCTGAATCGGCCCTCGTGTCCCGACCGGATTTTTGCCGATTTCTAAGTGATTTGTTCCCTTTTGCTAATGACTTGTTTGCTGGAGGCCTGTACCCTTGTCGAATGCCAATGACTAGCCCCCGTCCTCGCCTGGCGATCATCGCCCACGACGGCAAGAAGGCCGACCTGGTCGCCTTCGCCACCTTCAACCGTGACCGGCTCAGCGACTACGACCTGATCGGTACCGGTGCCACCGCCGACCTGCTCGAAAACAAGGTCGGGCTGGCGGTCGAACGGGTGAGCCCGGGGCCGGAGGGCGGTGACGTGCAGATTGCCAGCCGGGTAGTCCAGGGCGAGGTCGATGCGGTGCTCTTCATCGTGGATCCGCTCGACAGCCACCCGCACGACCCCGACATCCAGACTCTGCTGCGCATCTGCAACGTGCGCAACGTTCCGCTGGCGACGAACATCGCCACCGCCGACATCCTGATCAGCTCGCCGCTGATCAGGGAGTTGCGTCAGGCGGTCTAAGCCGCTTTCGCGAGAGGCGCGGCCTTCGGCTCGAGCGCGTAGTCGAGCACCTCGCGCACATCCTTGACGAGGTGAATCGTCATCGCCCGGCGCACGCTCTCCGGCAGGTCATCGAGGTCCGCCTCGTTGCGGTGCGGCAGGATGATCTCAGTCAGCCCGGCCCGGTGCGCCGCAAGCAGCTTCTGCTTGACGCCGCCGATTGGTAGCACTCGCCCCTGTAGCGTGACCTCACCGGTCATCCCCACGCTGCTGCGGACGGGGCGTCCGGTAAGGAGGCTGACCAGCGCCGTCACCATGGTCACACCCGCCGATGGGCCGTCCTTGGGAACAGCGCCCGCAGGCACGTGAACGTGAAAGGCCTTTTCCTCGAAGCCCGGCTCAAGGCCCAGCTCCAGGGCGTGCGAGCGGACATAGGAGAGTCCAATCTGGGCCGACTCCTTCATCACGTCGCCAAGCTGTCCGGTCAGGGTCAGACCTTTGGCTCCGTCCATCAAAGCAGCCTCAACGAATAGCACCTCGCCGCCGGTGCCGGTCACGGCCAGCCCGGTCGCGACGCCTGGTACCTCGGTCCGCTCCGCGGCCTCCGGGTGGAAGCGGGCTCTACCCAGGTAGGTTCGGACATCGTCGCCGTCGACATGAACCGGCGGAGTGACCTCTCCGGCTTCGATCTTCGTCGCGGCCTTTCGCAGGAGGCGGCCGAGGGCGCGTTCCAGGTTGCGGACGCCGGCCTCGAGTGTGTGCTCGGTAATGACCCGGCGAATGGCAGCCTCCGAGACGCTCACCTCTTCCGGGGTGAGCCCGTTCCGCTCGAGCTGGCGGCCGAGCAGGTGGTCGCGGGCAATGGAAAGCTTCTCCTCCTCGGTGTAGCCGTCCAACCGGACGATCTCCATCCGGTCCAATAACGGCGCCGGGATGGTGTCCACGACGTTGGCGGTCGGGATGAAAAGAACCTCGGAAAGGTCCAGCTCGACGTCCAGGTAGTGGTCACGGAATGAGTGATTCTGCGCCGGATCGAGCACTTCGAGCAGGGCCGACGATGGATCGCCACGCCAGTCCTGGCCGACCTTGTCGACCTCGTCCAGCATGATCACGGGGTTCCGGGTACCGGCTTCCTTGAGGGCAAGCGCAATCCGGCCCGGCAGCGCTCCTACGTACGTCCGGCGAAAGCCGCGGATGTCGGCCTCGTCACGGATGCCGCCGAGCGAGATCCTCGCGAATTTGCGTCCGAGCGCCCGAGCCACAGACTCGCCAAGGGAGGTCTTGCCGACCCCGGGCGGCCCGACCAGGGTGATGATCGCTCCGGAGCCTCGGCCGCCGACAGCACCCATGCCACGGGCGTCCCGCCGCTTGCGCACGGCCAGAAATTCGATGATCCGGTCCTTTACGTCGTCCAAGCCGGTGTGATCCTGATCGAGGATGCGACGAGCCTCGACCACGTCGAACCGATCCTCGGTCCGCTGGTTCCAGGGCATGTCGAGCATCCAATCCACGTAGGTGCGTATCCAGCCCATCTCCGGATTCTGTTCGCTGGTGCGCTCGAGACGGCCGAGCTCGCGCTCGACCTCCTTGCGGACCGCGTCGGGCATTCCCGCCTCATCGATCCGGCGCCGGTACTCAGCCACGACGTCGCCGCCGTCCTCGCCGAGCTCTTTCTTGATGGCATCGAGCTGCTGGCGGAGCAGGAACTCCCGCTGTCGCTTGTCCATGCCTTCCTGCACGTCGTTGCGGATCTTGTCCTTGAGCGAGGCCTCGGCCAGGATCTCGCGGGTCCACTCGATCAACTTGCGAAGGCGTTCCTCAACGTCGAGCGTGGTCAGGACCTCGACTTTTCGTTCGAGCGACAGGTCCGGCGAGTAACCCGATAGGTCGGCCAGCTGGCTGGGCTTGTCGATCCCCT
>VBDY01000225.1 GCA_005882775.1 Chloroflexota bacterium
TTGCGGCCCAGCACCGACTCGATGGTGGCTCGCACCTTGTTGATTTCCACGCCAAGGTTGTTGAGCACCTTGGCCGCCAGGCCCTCACCCTCGCGCAGCAGGCCAAGCAGTAGATGCTCGGTGCCGATATAAGAGTGATGCGAGCGCTCGGCCTCTTCCTGGGCCAGGGTCAGGACTTTCTTCGCTCGCTCCGTAAATCGTTCAAAGGGGTACAAACAGGATCCTCCGCATCAATGCAATCGGCTACTTATACGATACCCCGATACGGTCGAAGTATATCGCCGCAAATCAAATTCTCTGACAGGACGCCTCAAACGCTCGCCTGGCACTAAAGCGCCGCTCGCGTGGGCCGGCGGGCCCGCCAGCGCTTGAATTAACAACTGTATTTGGCGCAGTGTACACCGAATCGGCTTGCCGCTCCGAACCAGGGCAAAACGTTAGAGAGTTGTTAACCCGGAGGCGAGGGCCGATCTAGGCCCGAGCCGACGGCACAAAGCGCGCGCCGTAACGCGCGCAATAGAGGCAGTTCCGGGCCAGAGTGTGGGCCTAACCCTCGGGTGGAGCGGCGCTGACCTCGGCCAGGACCGGCTCGTGCTCGGGCTGGCGCTCGATCTCTCCGGGATAGTCATGGGCTTCAGCGTCATCCACCGGCGGCCGGAAGCCCGGCTCGTCGACCTGCTTGAGGGAGAGGCTTATCCGCCGGCGCGGCCGGTCCGCGAGCAGGACCTTGACCCGCAGCCGCTGGCCAACCTGAACCACATCCTCGGTCCGCTCGACGTGGTCCCAGGACAGCTCCGATATGTGCAAGAGGCCCTCGATGCCGTCGCCGATCTGGAGGAACGCGCCGTACTTCTTCGTCTTGGTGACCTCTCCCTCGATGACGGCGCCTGGTGGGAATCGCTTCTCGATGTGGTCCCAGGGATCCTGGCCCAGCTGGCGCAGGCTGAGGGAGATCCTCGACATGTCCGGGTCCAGCTTGATCACCTTGACCCCGACCTCCTGGCCCACCTGGAGGACGTCTCCGACGTTGGCCACCCGGTCCCAGGAGAGCTCCGAGATATGGATCAGGCCATCCGCCGCACCCAGGTTGACGAAGGCGCCGTAGGAGGTGAGGCCCGAGACCTTGCCGCGGACCTCGTCGCCGACCTTGAGCCGCTCGAATAGCTCTGAGCGCTGGCGGGCACGGTCCTCATCGTAGGCGGCCTTCTGCGAGACGATCAGGCGATTGCGCTTGCGATTCACCTCGAGGATCTTGACGCCGATCCGCTGGCCGACCAGCTCCTGCAGGTTGGCACTGTACGAGCGGGACACCTGCGAGGTGGGAAGGAAACCGCGCAGACCCAGGACGTTGACAATCAGCCCGCCCTTGTTCTGCTCACGGACCTCCGCTTCCATCAGGTCGCCCGTCACCTGCTTCTCCTGGGCCTTGATCCAGACGGACTCAGCCCGAGCCCGACGCAGGGAGAGGACCACGTTGCCATCCTCGTTCTCCGGCTGAAGGACGAAGACCTTGATCCGGTCGCCCGACTGCAGGTCGGGTGTGCCGGCCTCGCGCGTACCCAGCTCGCGGCTGGAGATCACCCCTTCCGACTTTGAGCCGACATCGACCAGAACCTCGTCTGGATCGACCCGCACCACCACCCCGTCGATGATGTCGCCGTGGGCTAGGCGCTTACTGGAAACCTCCTCCTGGTTGAGGTAATCCTCCATGACCGAGGTTCCATTCTGCGGGTCTTCAGGGAGCTCAAAATCAGGCAAACCAGTGGGCACCACCTTTTAGTATTGGAACTCGTTGTTCGTCAGGGTGTGAGCAGAAGCGCGCGAGTCATTCGCAGTATAGCAAGGCATACCCACGGCCTAAACTGGAATCAGTGATCCGCTGGAGGAAGGAGAGGACGGCCTTCGCGCTCTCCGGTGGGGGAGCGCGCGGCGCCCTGCAGGTGGGGATGCTGCGGGCCCTGCTCGCCGCGGGAATCCGCCCGGATTTCGTAGTCGGGGTGTCGATCGGGGCCTGGAATGCCGCCTGGTTGGCCCACCGCCCCGAGCTGGGGTGGGTGGAGAAGCTGGACACCGTCTGGCGCCAGGTGACGCGGGGGAGCCTGGACATGGTCTGGTGGCGCGCCGCCCGCAACATGGTCCGCCGGCGGCCGTCGCTCTACGAAGGCACCGGGATGGCCCGTTTGCTGGCCCGCAACCTCCAGGTTCACAACTT
>VBDY01000148.1 GCA_005882775.1 Chloroflexota bacterium
CAGGCGGGCTCGCACGGCATCCACACACTGGCCCTGATCCTGGGGGTGATGGTGGCTGCGGTTCCGGTCGCGCTCGCCATGCTGATCTTTCTTCCGCGGCGGCTCCGCCTGATCGGAGACATGCGGGGTGTGCACACCACCCTCCGGCGAGCCCTGGCCCGGCCCGAGTTAACCGCGCAGATGCTGGAGATCCTGGCCGGACGGGCGATCTACACCATGCCCTACCAGCGCCTTCTCCAGTACTCGCGCAACCCGGCCGAGGACTGGTACAGCCGGCGGTTCGAGCTGCTGGCTCGGGCCGAGCTGGAGAGCCACGGCCTGTCGGTGGAGCGGTATTTCGGACCCAGGCCGGCGCTGAACCCGTAGGCCCGACCATCGCGGGGGGCGGCCGGCGGAAGCTGGGCGAAGCAAGAAAGGCCTTGAGCCGCAGGTTGCTCTAGCCGTGATCAACCGGCCTTCGATGCCGGTGGGGCCCCAGTCGTTCGCTGTGCAGCCCACCCCGGAACCCAGCCTGCCCGAGTTCATTCCGGCCGCCCCCACCCGGATCGAAGATTCGGGCCTGCCGGTGGCCCGGCTGGCCGACCTGCTTCTCAAGCACCTTTATTTCAAGTCGCCGCTGGCCGCCAAGGATTGGGCAGCCAGCGTCTGCCTTCCCTACCAGACGGTGATGCCGGCGGTGCAGAGCCTGGTGGAGCAGGGCTGGTGCCAGACCATCGGCCGGATGGCCGGGCCGAGCGCCAACCGCGACTTCGGCGAGTCCCTGGGCTACCTGATCAATGATCCGGGCCGGGTCCGGGCCCGAGACATCCTGGCGCGGGACCACTATGTGGGACCGGCGCCGGTGCCCTTCCTCCAGTACGAGGAGTCGGTCCGGGCGCAGGTCAGCCAGGCCGACGTCACCGCTGCCTGGCTCACCCGGGCGCTCCAGCACCTGACCCTCAACCCGGACCTGCTCATCCAGCTGGGCCCGCCGGTAAACGCGCGGGCGCCGCTCTTCCTCTATGGGGCGCCCGGCAACGGTAAGACCAGTATCGCCGAGGCCTGCGCCGACCTGCTGGGCGAGCCGATCTATGTTCCTTACGCGGTCGACATCGAGGGACAGATCATGCGTCTGTTCGATCCCCTCCACCACCAACGGGTGAAGCGCGAGCCGGTGCCCGGACTGGATACCCGCTGGGTCCAGATCAAGCGGCCCTTCGTCAAGGTCGGCGGCGAGCTGACCACGGCCGCCCTCTCGCCGTCGTTCGACCCGCTGATGCGGTACTACGAGGCACCCGTACACCTCAAGGCCAACGGCGGGATCTTCCTGCTGGATGACTTCGGCCGGCAGGACTCGTCGCCCCGGGCTCTCTTGAACCGGTTGATCGTGGCGCTGGAAAAGCGGATCGACTACCTGACGCTGGCCGGCGCCGGCATGGCCGTGGGCGCGCCCTTCGAAGCGATGGTGGTTTTCAGCACCAACCTGGAGCCGGGTTCCCTGGTGGATGAGGCCTTCCTGCGCCGGGTCCGCTACAAGATCCACGTCCCGGATCCCAATCCGGAGGAGTTCCGGCAGATCTTCGAGCGTGCGTGCAAGGAGTACGAGGTGCTCTTCAACGAGGAGGGCTACAACTACCTGCTCGAGCGCTTCTACAAACCGTTCAAGCGACCCTTCCGCGGCTGCCAGCCGCGCGACATCCTGCAGCAACTCGACGAGGTGGCCTACTTCCTGCAGCGTCCGCCCCGGCTGGACAAAGAGCTGATCGATCTGGCCTGCCGCTCATATTTCGTCCAGAGCTGAGAATCCAGCCAGCGCGACCGCGGCGGCGGCGCGAGTTCTGACGCCGAGCTTGTCGTAGATATGCTCGAGGTGCTTCTGGACGGTGCCCGCGCTCACGGAAAGGATCCGTGCAATTTGCGGATTTGTCTTACCGCGCGCCACCCAGCCGAGGACCTCGTTCTCGCGCACGGACAGGCGTTTTAGCCGCCTGACCTGATCCGCAGAGGCGACCTGCTCCAGCAGGAGAGCATCGTATGCGCCGATCTCCCCACGAGGCAGAAACCGGATGACCAGCCGGCCATGTTCGCCGTAGATGACCAGCGGCTGGCTTTGCGCATGGCCATGCTCCAGGCCTTCGAGCCGTCCGCACCATTTGACCCAGGCGTCAATCGTGGGGGGCAGGAAGTCCCCCGGGCTGATCTCGGATCCGAGGTACGCCACAAGCAGCGCTGCCGCCCGACCGCTGGACTGTCGAATGCGGCGGCTCTGATCGATCAGGACGACGGCGCGATTTCCAGCCTCCAGCAGCCGTTCGAGCAGGGCGACCATCTCGCTGAGTTGGCTCCGCAGCTCGGCATTTCGGTGCGCATAAACGAGGTGCGGTCGCACCAGGTCCAGGACCCGGCGATCTCGCTCCGAAAAGCTCCGCCGGCTTCGGTTGAATGCCAGGCCGATCACAAGCGGCGGTCGCGACGGCAGAGCGACGGCGAGCTGATCCTCCGCGCCGATCAATCGGAACGACTCCCCATAAAGGTCCAGACGGTGGAACTGGTCGCGACTCAAGAAATCTGAAATCTTCAGCGCCCGGCCATCACCGGTACGGGCGTGATACTGGAGGACCGGATGCTGCCCGGCCAGCCTCTCGAACGCCTTTTGTCCCTCCATACCGGACCTGTTGAGCGAAGGAGGATCCAGCACCATAACCGCCCGGCTCTCGGAGGGATTGATTTCGTTGTAGCCGATCAGGTCGCACGGGATCAGGCGTTTCAGGCCGTCGAGCACGCGCACCGGAAACTCGGACAGCTGATCGACCGCGGCGATTTCGCGGACGAAGCTCAGCGTCCGGCCCAGGTCAGACGGGCTGAGCCGTTCCACCCGGTCTCCCTCTCTCCGGCAGAAGAATACGCCGAATGGCCAATTGACGCGCAAACCTGGCGCCCGGACGATGAGCCATGACGGCGACTCAAAGAGGAGGGTTGGGATGAAACGGGTTATCAGTGTCCTGCTGGCGGTTTCGGGTCTCGTCCTGATGGCGCCTGCGTCCGCCACGGCCGGCCGCGACCTCGATGACGGAAACTTCCCGCATCTCGATCACATCCGGATCTTGCGGAATTTTCCCGCCCAGGTCGGGGTAGGGACCTGGATCACCGTTGGCGGTGGCTGGGCAGCGGCCAGTCCGGATCTCCGCGCTCAGTTTGAAAATAGCGTGTCGGTGACGATGACGCTTGACGGTGTTCCACAGTCTGTTTTCGCGGTCGAGAAGACGAACGTGACCTCGGATGGCTGCACGTTCTATTTTGTCGACTTTGAATTCCTTCATCCACCACTCGCCCCAGGAAATCACCTGGCGAGGCAGACCTGGACGGCCTCGGCCGACGTTGCAGATGCCGATCCGGGGGAAGCAGGAAACTGTTTTGGGGACAGCATGCGGGCGGGAGACACGCGCGTATTCGCCCGAACCATCGTGGTTTCGACCCCATGAATTAGGGGCTACCGGTGGTTGTAGAACTCCACCTGCCAGCGCCATTCGCTGTGGTCCTCGGCGTTCCACCAGGCCTTGAGGATGCCCGCCTCGCCGCCAGGTAGCAGCACCACCCGGCCGAGGTCCGCGGACGTCGGCCAGACATCCTCCAGCGTGATGCTTCGGCCGGTTCGTACCAGGTAGCTCATCGGTCCGGGCTGCTTGCGCTCCAGGTCGCGGCCCTGGGCAAGCACGTTCCCCTGCATGTCGCGGACCATGACCTCGAGCTTTTTCGGCGCGGCGTGTACCAGCACCCGGTCACCGGTGTCCTTGCTATCTACCCGGGAGCGTGCGAAGGACAGCCCGGTGGCGCCGGGGCCCGGCTCCCAAAGATCCCAGATCTGCAGGTCGGCCATTCTCCCCTCCTTTAACGGTCCTAATTTAAGCCCGAACGCAGCGCCGCCTGGGATTTCTCCCAGGCGACTCTGCAGGAGGCGAGGCGATCGAGATGAGGTCGGGTCAGCTGCGTATCTGTTTGATCAGCCGATCCTGAGCTTCAAAAATGATGTCCTGGATGTCGAGGGCGCTGGGACCTGCCTGGTCGATGCGGTAGGCCAGCTGCGGGTCGACGGCGTCGACGATCTGGCGGAGACGCGCCTGCATCTCCATCGGGACTTCCATCATGTCGGTCTCGAGAAGCCGTTCGACTTGCTCGAGCGCCTGATAGAGCGAGTATCGGAGGGTGCGGCGCGCCGACTCTTCGCGCCGCAACTGATTGAACCACTGGTCTTGCTGGTTGATCATCCTGAGCGTGTTTCTGAGCATTGTCTCCCCCTAGCTCACTTGCGAACGCGGGTGCAGGGCGCGCTCGTCCGGCTGTCTGCCGCCGCCGGAAACATCCCCCTTTACCTATCGCGCCTTGGCTGGCACCTCCCCCAGATATTGGGCTCGACTGCTCGTGTGACTACCAAATATAGAGGTTTGCCGAATTGTAGCTCTGCCCTGCGACGCTGTCAAGAAGCTGTGGAAAGCGCATTGATTCGCCGTCACGTTTTCTTAAGTTTTCCTTCCCCTCGCTTCGACCTCGCCCGCAAAAGACAGAGGATAAAAATACCCTCGCTTTTTTTCTTTGTCCATTCGGAACATTTGTTGGGCTAGTTTTCCACCGTGAGCTAACAGGGCGTGCATAACTCCTGTGGATAATCGGTGAAGCCGCCCGGTGGCCGGCAGTTCAGGGACGGCGTTCGTACTTCTTTAAGGTCTGCCGCAGAGCGTCGTCGAGGTTGACATTCAGATCATTGGCAAGGGCAATGACGATGAAGAGAACGTCACCGAGCTCATCAGCAATCGCACCGCGGCCATCCTTTCCGGTGCGAGGCTTGTCCCCAAACTGATGGTTGAGCTCGCGTCCGAGCTCACCGACCTCCTCGGCCAGTCGCGCATATTGGGACAGGGGCGACCAGTACCCGCCCCTTTTCTGGAGCCAGGCGTCGATTCGCTCCTGGGCCTCGTCGAGCGTCATCCGGTCCGCCATCAGAGCTCCGGCAGCCGCTGCCTGATGGTGAGCGCCTCGTGGAAGAGGTCGCCGGTTTCAAGCAGGCGGTCTCCGATGGTCCTGATGGTCCACCGGTCGGGACGCAGCTTCGGATCGTCGAGCTCATCCCAGGCGATGGGGGCAGATACCGGGGCATGGACCGTGGGCCGGACAGAATACGGGCCCGCCAGCGTCTTGTTGATCACGTTCTGGGTGTAGTCGATACGGATCTTCCCGGTGCGGCGCTTTACCTCCCACACCTCTGTGACCTTGTCGGGCATCAACTCGGCGATCATGTGCGCAAGCTTCTCCACGAAGCCACGGCTCTCGGCGAGGGTGTAGCGCCGCTCGATGGGGATGTACACGTGCAGCCCGCTCTGGCCGGTGGTCTTGGCGAGCGCCTTCAACCCCAGGTGATCCAGGGCCGTCTTGACCACCCGGGCCACGGCGACCACGTCCCTGAAGGTGGCGCCCTCGGCCGGATCCAGGTCCACCACCGACCAGTCGGGATACTCGGGTTTGTCGAAACGCGAATACCAGGGATGCATGTCGATCACCGCGTGGTTGGCCAGCCAGGCGAGGGTCCCCACCTCCTCGACCAGGATCCAGTCCTTGACATTCTTTCGATCCTCGTACTTGAAGGTCGGAATCCAATCCGGCGCCCAGTCCGGCTTGTCCTTTTGCCAGAAGCTCTTGCCATGGATCCCGTCGGGATGCGGGTTCATGGACAGCGGGCGGTGGCTGTAGTGGGGGATCAGGACTGGGGCCACCTCGCAGTAATACCGGATCAGGTCACGCTTCGAGTACCGGTCTTCGGGAAACAGCAGCTTGTCGAGGTTGGTCAGGTGAACGCTGCGCCCGCCGATCTCCCAGTGGCCGTCCTTCTTGATGGCATCGAGCGCGGCCAGCTCGGTTGCGGTCGCGCCCCGCACATTGGTGCCGAGCTTTTTGGAAATCGCTGCGGCAGCCCGGCTGAGCGGCGTGTCGGGCACGTCGGCCTGGGTACTTGTGCGGCGGGTCGGAGCCGCGCGCCGGATGACGGTAGTCCTGGAGGCAGTCTTCCTGGTCCTGGCTGCCGTTGTGGTGACGGCGGCTCGTTCCGCGCTGCGTCGCCCGCGGTCGGCCGCGGCCGGCTTTTCCCGACGGACCGCCCTGGGGTCGACGTCGTCGCGCAGGCCGAGGAACACTGGTTGGCGCATCACGCCGTCGCGCGTCCATTCAGAGAACTTGACCTCGCAGACGAGCTCGGGGCGTACCCAGGTGGGCTTCTCGTTTGTGCGCGGAGGCTTTCCGCTGAAAGGAGGGTTCTTCGTGATCAACGGGTTCATCAACTCATAGACCTGGCGCAGGGTCTTCTCATCGAAGCCGCCGCCCGTGTGCCCGACGTACACGAAGTTGCCTTCATCGTCGTAGACGCCCACCAGGATCGCCCCGAAATACTTTCGGCTCGCCCGGGGCGCGGTGAATCCCCCAATCACGACTTCCTGCTGGGCGACGGTCTTGATCTTGAGCCAGCTGCTGCTCCGCACACCCGGTAGATAGGGGCTGTCGCGGAGCTTGGCGACGATGCCCTCCAGCCGCTTAGCCTTGGCCGCCCGAAAAAACGCCTTCCCCTCACCGACCACGTGGTCGGAGTACTTGAGCAGCGATGTTTCCTTGATGGCGTCGTGGAGCAGACGCTTGCGGTCGTCAAGCGGCACCTTGAAGAGTTTCTGGCCGTCCGCGTAGACGATGTCGAAGACGACGTACTGGAGCTGGACAGGCTCGCGTCCGCGGTTCTGGAGCAGCTGGAAGGAAGGCCGGCCCTCGTCGTCCAGTGCCACCACCTCGCCGTCCAGGACCGCCTGTTTGAGGTTGACCGACCGGGTGATCGCCTGCAGCTGCGGATACTCCTGGTCGACCACCCGACCCGCGCGCGTCTGCAGTGTCAACCTGCCATCGGCGATGAAGCTGACCAGGCGGATACCGTCCCACTTGACCTCGAAAAGCCAGCGATCGTCGTCGAAAGCCTCATCGACCAGTTGCGCCTTCATCGGATCCAGGCTCTTGGGCATGGGGCCCTTTTCCGCCGTGGCCAGGTCGATCAAACCGCCCTGCCCGGGCTCGCGCCGGCTGGACCAGACAGCGTCCTTGCCCTGCTCGATCTCTTCCCTGGTGCGCCCGGTCTTCACCGAGGTCGCGAGCGTCTCGATGTTGAAGTCCGCCTGGGCGGCCTCATCCTTCTTCTTGATGAGCAGCCAGTCCTTCTCGGAGCGGGTGCGCACCAGCGCGTAGCGGCCCTTCAACCGCTCACCGTTCAGCCGGAATTTGACCTCGCCCCGGCGCAGCGATTCCGCCGGGGTCGACTCCTCGAGATCGTAGGTCCCCCAATCCCAGACCATCACGGTGCCGCCGCCGTACTCGCCCTTCGGGATCAGTCCCTCGAAGTCAAAGTAGCCCACCGGGTGATCCTCGACGTGGGCGGCCAGCCTCCGCTCGGCGGGGTTGAGGGTGGGTCCTTTCGGAATCGCCCAGCTGACCAGCACCCCCTCCATCTCGAGCCGGAAGTCGTAATGCAACCGGGTCGCCCAGTGCTTCTGGACCACGAATCGATTCTTGCCGCTCGGCTCCGGTGTCCCTTTCGGCTCCGGCGTCTTTGCGAAGTCGCGCTTTCGCTGGTATTCCGTCAGGGATCGGGGCATGCAAATTCAGTTTGCCAGAATAAGTCGATGCCGCTCGATCTGGGGACCGAGGTCAAGCGCCACGCGGCTGACCTGCTGGAGCGGCGGCGCTGGTTTCATGCGCACCCCGAGCTTGCCTTCCAGGAAGTCCAGACCTCGGGGATGATCGCGGACCACCTCGAAAGCTGGGGCTATGCCGTCGAGCGAGGCGTCGCCACCACAGGGGTGCTGGCCACACTCTCTGGCGGCCGCGACGGCAGGCATGTGCTGGTACGAGCCGACATGGACGGCCTGCCGCTGCGCGAAGACTCCAGCCTCCCCTTCAAGTCCACCCACGACGGCGTGATGCATGCCTGCGGCCATGACGTGCACATGGCCATCGCCCTGACCGCCGCCCAGGTGCTGGCCGCCGGGCGGGAGCAGTTGGCCGGCACGGTCCGATTTGCATTTCAGCCGGCGGAGGAGGTCGCGGGCGGGGCCCGACCGATGGTGGAGGCCGGTGCGCTCGAGGGGATCGACCGCGTGGTGGGCCTCCATGTCTGGGCCGGGCTCCCCAGCGGCAGTCTGTCGATCCGAAGCGGCCCGATGATGGCGAGCGCGGACTGGTTCACCCTGCGGATCGAGGGGAAGGGCGGGCACGGCGCAGAGCCGCATCGCGGCGTCGATCCGGTGGTGATCGCGGCTGCCGTCGTCACCGCGCTTCAGACTCTGGTCAGCCGGGAAACCGCGCCGATCGCGCCCGTGGTGCTGACCCTGGGCACGATTCGTGGCGGGACCGCGCACAACATCATCGCCAGCGATGTGACGATCGAGGGAACCTTGCGCACCTTCGACTCCGTTCTGCGCCAGGAGCTGCTCAGGCGGATCGAGGAACTCGCCCAGGGGGTGGCCCAGGCAATGCGTGGCAGGGCCAGGTTTACGCTACAGTCGGGCGCGCCGCCGGTTGTCAACAACGAGCAGATCGCGCGGCTTGTCGACGAGGTTGCCCGGCAGGTGGTCGGCCCGCAAGGCGTCATCCCGTTCGAGCCGCTGATGGTGGGAGAGGACGTCGCGTACTTCCTCGAGCAGCGGCCGGGCTGCTTCTTCTTGTTGGGCGGGGCGCCGGATGGTCCGGCCGTGGTCCATCACACGGCGGATTTTCGAATCGATGAGGGCTGCCTTGTGGTGGGGCTTAAGGTCCTGACCGCGGCGATCCTGCGGCTGGCCGAGCCCTAAAACCTTGGCTTGCGCAGGCTGGGGCGGACGCTGAACCCGATCAAGCCCAGGCTCAGGAGGAGGGCGGCGAGCATGCTCAGGAGGTTGAGCGGCAGGCCGGCAACCGCCCCCAGCAGCCCCAGCGCAGAGCCGAGCAGCATCGCCATCCCGACCAGCCGGATGGCGCGGTTGAACCCGCTGCGGTAGGGAAACCAGATCCGGGCGGGCAGCACCGGCTCGGCTGGGGCGGACGTCTGTGAGCGCGCGAGGTTCTGGGCCAACTCCGCCACATATAACGTCGCCGGGGCGATGTTGGCCGTGACGCCGCCGTCACACTCGGCCGTCGAAGGGGTGACGCCGATCAAGGACCGCGGGCGAAGTGTGCGGCCGAGCGATACCTATAATCTCGTTCTGATGGCCACCGCAACCAGGGAGGCATCTACGGTCGAGCGGGCCATGTCGGATCAATTTGCCTTCTGCTTCCCGAGCACCAGCCTGGCGCAGGCGGCGCGAATGATGAGCCAGAATCGCGTCTACGAGCTGCCGGTGATCGTCGATCAGCGCTGCCTGGGCTACATCTCCTACCTCGACATCCTCCAGGGGTATGTGAAGGCCAGGGTGGACGGGAAGGCGGCCGACATCATCCGTACCCCGCTCCCCGAAGTCCGTCTGAAGACCTCCTTCGCCGAGGCGGTGCGAGTGCTTCGCGAGAGCGGCCGGCAGCTGGTCTTGGTCAGCACCGAAGCCGGAATGCCGGTTGGCGCGCTCACTCTCAAGGATGTAACCCGGGCGATCGCGGGCAGCGCCTGATGCCCAGCCTGAGCAAGATCCTCCTTCCGATCGCCGCTCCCTGTCCCGCAGACGTGAGCGCCGCCGACGCCGTCCGGCGGCTGGCTGCCTCGGGAGCGGAGATGCTGTTGATCGAGAAAGGAGACGTCGTGGTCGGCCTTTTTTCCCATCGCGAAGCGCTGGCGGTGTACGGCGACGGGGCGGGACCGGTGGAGAAATACATGCGGCGGCCAATCCCCGGACGTAACCTGGCCGACTCGATGGAGGCTGGGGCGGAGATCATCTACCGGGAAGACACTCCTTACGTGATCCTGACCGAGGACGAGGGACCGCTCTTCCGCAAGACCTCGCGCCCGGTTGGGCTGGTGGATGCCTTTGACATCCTGGCCGAGATCGGGAAGACCACGACGGACACCGCCTCGAACAAGGTCTTCACTGGTCGCAAAGACCTGGGCCTGAGCGTCCCGGTCTCGCCCTGCCAGCGGGCCTGCCCCATCCACCAGGACATCGCGGCTTACGTTGACTATGTCTCCCAGGGTCGCTACCTCGACTCCTGGCTGGTGATCCACGAAACCAACCCGTTCCCGTCCATGCTCGGGCGGCTGTGTAACCACCCGTGCGAGACCGACTGCAAGCGCGGCTGGGTGCAGGGACCCGAGAACGCGGTCTCGATCAAGTCTCTCAAGCGGTTTGCGACCGATTACGCGTGGGCCCGCCGGATGAAGATCAGCTACCAGATGGCGCCCGAGAACGGGAAGCGGGTGGCCGTCGTCGGCTCCGGGTGCGCCGGCCTGACCGCCGCGCAGGATCTGCGCCTGATGGGATACGCGGTTGACCTCTACGAGCGGGAGGCGAAGCTGGGCGGACTGCTATCGGCCAGCATCCCGCATTTCCGTTTCGAGCTCCCCCAGCTCGAATGGGAAATCCAGATGATCATCGACACCGGAGTCAACGTTCTCCTGAACAAAAACGTGGGGAAGGACGTCAAGCTGGAACAGCTGCTTGCGGACTATGACTCGGTCTTCGTCTCCGTCGGGATGATGACCGGCCGCATCCTTCCCGTGCCCGGTTCCGACCTGCCCGAGGTGATCTCGGCGATGGAGTTCCTGCGAATCCGCTCTTACGACATCGTGCCGGACAATTTCCCCAAGGGCGGCGACGTGGTGGTAATCGGTGGCGGTGCCGTGGCGACCGACGCCGCGCAGACCTCGATCAAGACCGGTGCCCGCAAGGTCTGGATGGTTTCGATCGAGCCCGCCGACCGGCTGCCGGCATTCGGGAACGAGCTGGTCGAAGCCCGAGAGATCGGGCTGCAGCTGCACACCGGGGTGATCGTCAACGCCATCAAGGCGGACAGCCGCGGCCATGTCAGCGGCGTCGAGTTCATCCGGGTCGACGAGAGCAAGCTGCAGTTCGACCCGGAGAGCGGCAAGCTGCTGATCAACAGCGTGCAGAAGCTGCCCGGGACCGAGCACGTGATTCCCTGTCGCTACGCGATCTTCGCCTCGGGCCAGATCATGGATTTCCCTCAGGACCAGGGCGTGCCGCTTACGCCCCGCAAGCTGATCGATGCCAACACCGGCGGGTACACCAGCGTCTCCAAGTTGTTTGCCGGCGGCGACTGCGTGCAGGGGCCGTCATTCATCGTCGACGCTGTCGCCTGGGGGCACCGGGCCGCCCGATCCATCAATGAGTTCCTCGGGGCCTCGGTACCGCGGGACGCGAAGCCGCTGACCGTGATCGAGACCACCGATGACCACCGGGAGGCCGATTACTACCTCCGTGAGGAGCCACCCATCCTGCCGGCGGAGAAGCGGATGGATATGTCGCCGGTGGAGTTGCCCTGGAACGATGAGCAGGCGATCACGGCCGCCCTGCGCTGCTTCCAGTGCGACACCGTGCATCACGTGGACGAATCGACATGCATCCTGTGCGGGGCCTGCGACGACGTCTGCCCCGAGAAGGCGCTGGACGTGGTGGTCTCCGGGGAGCCGCGCGACACCTCGAGTGGCGGCTTCGTCGAGATTTGCAACACCGTCCTGGGGGAGGACTTTGGCGGCAAGTCGGGCAAGATCCTGGTCAACTACGACCGGTGCACCAACTGCCGGATCTGCGAGGACCACTGCCCGGTTAACTGCATCACCTTCCAGCGGGTGCGCTTCCGCGATGACACCATGCAGATGATCCCGCTGACCCCCGTCGCCGCGCCGGCCCGGGCCAGCAAGTAAACCGGATGGCGAGGCTGACCGTGGGCGAGCCGGCAAGCGTAACAGCAGCAGCGGTCGAGGTGCGGCGTCCGTTCCTCGCCTGGAGGCTGATTCCGCTGGCCTTCTACCTGCTCGCTTTCGCTCTTGTCCGCGGCGACCTGGCTCACTTCCCCGCAGCTCCGGCTGACCTATCGCTCCACCTCTACTTCGGCGCCATGCTCCTCTACCTCGGTGGAATGCTTTTCTACTTCGCCTACTTTTCCTACCGGCGCGAGGGCCTGCGCTGGCTCGGCCTGATGCTGGTCGTGCCGGGTGCGCTGATCCACTTGGGCGCGATCGTCGCGCGTGGCTTTGCGGACGGGCACTACCCGCTGGCCAACATGTACGAGTACAGCTCCATGCTGGCGCTGGTCGCCGTCACCGTGTTCGTGCTCCTGAGCGTCCGCTATCCGGTCGCCTCTCTTGGCGGTGGCGTCGCCCTATTCGTGGTAATCGCGCTGATGGGGATCGGCTACGGTCTCTACCAATCGCCCGAGCCGCTGGTCCCGGCGCTGCAGAGCTACTGGCTCAAGATCCACGTGACCAGCATGATGACCTCGTCCGGGGTGCTGGTCTCGAGCTTCGTGTTCGCCGCCCTCTACCTGGTGAAGGACCGGAGCACGTACATCAAGTCCTGGCTCCATGGCTCGGCGGTCGCGGCGCGCCTGCCCTCCCTGGAGACACTTGACCGGCTCACCTTCCGTGCCATCCTGCTCGGGTTTCCAATCTGGACCTTCGGCACCATGGCGGGTGCCATCTGGGGGGAGCATGCCTGGGGGCGCTGGTGGGGTTGGGATCCCAAGGAGACCTGGGCGGCCATCACCTGGATCGTCTACGCGATCTATCTGCACGCCCACGGGCTGCGCGCCTGGCGCGGCCGGCGGACCGCCCTGATCGCGACCGCGGGCTTCATCTCGATCATGATCACGCTTTACGCAGTCAACCTCTGGATCGTCGGACTGCACAGTTACGCCCGCGGAGCGGGCTAGCAGACGCGCGGAGCGCGCTTTAGCTTCCGGCGAGCGGCGGAGTAGGCACGGAGCAACGCATCCGGCCGCCATTTTTTGTTGCGGCCGGGCGGCGCGGAGGCCGGAACGGAGCCGCAATCGCCGGTTTAGTTTCTTTGCTAAGGGATATGTGCGGCGCGCCTGCGGCGCGGCTCCGTGCCCTTCTAACCCATGAGATTTAGACCCCGGCTTAATAGCGCGCGGCCGAGCCACGTTTCCGGGGACGTGAGCCCCAGCTGGCGCACGAGCCTGTACGCGACCTGCCTGGCGCAGGGGACGGCCATGGTGGCCTTTGGCTTCGTCCTACCATTTCTGCCCCTCTACCTGCGGGAGATCGGCGTCGGTCCAGAGAGCGCGGTCGTCTTCTGGTCGGGAACGCTGGTGACCAGCACGGCCGTAGCGCTCGCCATCGCCAGCCCGATCTGGGGGGTGATCGCCGATCGTCGCGGGCGAAAGGTGATGGTGCTCCGGGCGATGATCGTGGGCGGCGTGATCCTGGCCCTGATGGGGGCGGTCCAGAATGTCTTCGAGCTGCTCGGGCTTCGGATCCTCCAGGGCGCCTTCACCGGGACGATCGCCGCGTCGACCGCGCTGGTCGCCACCACCGTCCCCCGGGAACGGCTGGCCTACAGCATGGGCCTGCTGCAGACGAGCGCCTACCTTGGGATCTCGGCGGGCCCGGTGCTCGGTGGCGTGATCGCTGAGGCGGTGGGGATCCGAGGCAGCTTCTTCGTCGCCGGCGCGCTGCTGGTCGGGGCCGGCCTGGTGGTGTGGCAGCTGGTGCACGAGCACTTCCCCATGCCGTCGACCCAGGCGCGGCCGAGGTTCCTGCGCTCGCTGGGAGCGGGTCTGACCTCGCCGACGCTGATGCCCCTCCTGGTGGCGCTGCTTCTCATCCAGCTGAGCACCGCCGTCGTCTTTCCCATCCTGCCCCTGTTCGTGGAGAAGATCTCCTCGGCGGGTGACCCGGTCAAGCTCTACTCCGGTCTTGCCTTCGGCGCGACGGCGGTTTTCAGCGCGCTGGCGGCGCTCTCCTACACCCGCGTGGTCGGCCGCACGGGCTACCGGGGACTGCTGATCCTGGCCTGCCTGGGGGCAGCCTGCTTCATGCTGCCCCAGGCCTTCGCCCGCAACATCGGCCTCTTTCTCCTGCTCCGCGCCGGGCTGGGGGTGTTCTTCGGCGTTCTCATCCCGGCGACCAACGTCATCGTCGGCCTCTCCACGCCCGGCTCGATGCGCGGATCAGCTTACGGGCTGACCAGCAGCGCCACCGCGGTTGGGAACGCCATCGGTCCGCTGCTCGGGTCGGCTTTCGCTGCGTCCCTGGGCCTCCCCTCGATCTTCATCGTGACCGCGGTCGTGCTCACACTCCTGGGCGTCTGGGTCGCCGCGCTCGTACGCGAACCAGCGCCCCAATCGTAGGCTGGCTACACTTTTCCAGAATGCCTCTCGTTGACCAATCCCTCGTAGACAGCGTGATCAAGCGCGCCCTCGCATCCGGCGCGGACTTCGCCGAGCTCTACGTAGAGCGAAAACGCAACCAGTCGATCAGTGTCGAGGAGAGCAAGGTCCAGCGGGTCAGCTCTGGCAACGATCGGGGCGCCGGGCTGCGCATCATCCACGGCGGCGTGGTGAGTTACATCTATACCGAAGACCTCTCCTCGGACGGTCTGCTGAAGACCGCCGAGCTGGCCGCGGCGGTGGGTCAGCGAGGTGGCGGGCGATTCGCCCTGGGCCAGGTCACGGGCACCCCCCATGCCCCGCAGCCGGTCGAGGTGCCGCCTGAATCCGTCGATCCCGAGGCGAAGATCGAGCTGCTGCTCGAGGCAGACCAGGCGGCCCGCGATGTTTCGGGCTCGATCCGGCAGGTCGCCGTCGCGTACGGCGACAGCGCCCAGGAGGTCCTGGTTGCCAATTCGGAGGGCATGCATCACGAGGACGCTCGGACTCGAGTGCGATTGATGGTGCATGCCGTGGCCGAGCGCAACGGCGAGATCCAGACCGCCATGGAGGCGCCCGGCCTTCAGCGCGGCTTTGAATTTTTCGATGAGACTTCGGCCGCCGCCTTCGCCCGGGCGGCCGCCGAGCGGGCGGTCATGCTGCTCGACGCAGCTCCGTCGCCGGCGGGTTCGATGCCGGTGGTGGTTGGCAATGAGTTCGGCGGCGTCCTCTTCCACGAGGCATGCGGTCATGGCCTCGAGGCCGACTTCGTGAGCAAAGGCTCCACCGTCTTCGGCGGAAAGCTTGGCCAGGCTGTGGCCAGCCCGATCGTTACGGCCATCGACGACGGCACCATGCCCAGCCGTTGGGGAACACTCGGTGTCGACGACGAGGGGGTACCCACCCGCCGAAACGTCCTGATCCAGGACGGCGTCCTGGTCAGCTATATGTTCGACCGGCTTCGAGCCGGCCAGCAGGGCCACCAGCCGACGGGGAATGGCCGGAGGCAGTCCTACCAGCACCTGCCCATCCCCCGGATGACGAACACTTTCATCTCAGCCGGAGCACACTCGGTGGGCGACATCATCGCCGCCACCCCACGCGGCCTCTACGCGAAGAAGCTGGGGGCCGGTCAGGTGGACGTCAGCAGCGGCGACTTCGTGTTTGCCGTGACCGAGGGCTACCTGATCGAGGGCGGCCGGATCGGACGCGCGGTGCGCGGCGCCACCATAGTGGGTAACGGCCCGCGGGCTCTGCACAAGATCGACATGGTGGGTAATGACCTCAAGCTCGCGCCGGGGAGCTGCGGCAAGGAAGGACAGATGGTGCCGGTCTCGGTGGGGCAGCCCACCATCCGGATCAGCGAGCTAACGGTGGGGGGCACCGGCGTCGTACGACCGGGCGCCATGCAGGTGTGACCCCGGCCAGCCGGGCGGCGTGAACCGGGTCGCCGAGTATCTGATCGACCGCTCCCGGGCTCAGGGGGCGGAGGAGGTCGAGGTCTTTCTCTCCAGAGGTACCGAGTTCACGGTCAGGGCTTTCCAGGCCGAGGTCGAGTCCCTGGTCGCGGCCACCAGTCGAGGGTTTGGCCTGCGCACCCTGCGTGAGCATCGGGTCGGGTTCGCCTACACCTCGGAAAGCGATCCGCCCGCCCTCGACGCGCTGGTCGACGAGGCCCTGCGCAACGGACGGTACAACCATCCCGACGAGGCGAATGTCCTCCCGGAGAGATTACCGGTGCCCGAGCTCGAGGGGTTGGTCTCGCCGCATTTTGAATCCGCAGACCCTCAACGAAAGATCCAGTTCGCCCTCGACCTGGAGCGCCGCGCCATCGCCATCGACCCCCGGGTCCGGCGGGTCAGCGACGCCGTCTACAGCGACGGCTCCGGGCACGTCGAGATCTACAACAGCCGCGGTCTGGAGGCGCAGTTCGACCGGACGATCGCCTATGGCGTGGTCGATGTGATCGCCGAGCAGGACTCAGAGATGCAATCAGGTTTCGCCTTCACCCACGGCCGCGACATACAATCCCTCGACCTCGATGCCGCTGCCAAGGAGGCGGTAGAAAATGCGGCCGGGTTGCTGGGGGCGCGGCCGGTGCCCACCGCCAGCGTCCCCGTCGTGCTGCACCCGCACGCGGCCGCCATGATCCTGGGCCTCCTGGGCGGCTCCTTCAGCGCCGAGGCCGTGCTCAAGCGCCGCTCACTCCTGGCCGGAAAGGTCGGCCAGGCGGTCGCGGCAGAGATGGTCACCATCACCGACGACGCCCGCCTGCCCGACGGCCTGGCCAGCCGCCCCTTCGACGGCGAGGGCGTGGCGTCCCAGCGAAACGAGCTCATCCGCAGCGGGGTGCTGCAGGGCTATCTCCATAACACCTACACGGCGCGACGCACCAAGGGGCAGTCGACGGGCAGCGCGGTCCGTTCCTACAAGAGCGTTCCCGAAGTTGGCGTCAGCAACCTGGTCCTGACCCCGGGGTCGATCAGCCGGGAGGCGCTGCTTGGACAGGTGGCCAATGGATTGCACGTCTCCCAGCTGCACGGCCTGAACACGGTGAACCCGGTGTCCGGTGATTTTTCGCTCGGGTTGACCGGCCACTGGATCGAGAATGGCCAGCTGACCAGGCCGGTGCGCGAGCTGACCGTCGCCGGCAACCTGATCGAGGTGCTCAAGAAGGTGGTGGCGGTGGCCAGCGACATTCGCTTCATCTTCGCCGGCGGGTTCTGTGGAAGCCCGACCCTTCTGATCGAGGAGCTGCCCGTCGGCGGAACGTAGAAGCGTCATTCTGCTGGCGCTCCTCTGGCTGGTCGGTGCAAACCTGCGCACCGTGCTGCTGGGAGTCCCGCCCACGCTACCGGCGCTACATCGCGGACTGGGGCTGTCTTACAGCGCCGCCGGGCTCCTGACCGCGATGCCGGTCTTGATCCTCGCCCTGGGCGCCATCCCCGGCGCCTATCTCGTGAATCGGGTCGGTGCCCGCCGGGCGGTGACCTACGGGCTTGCCATCCTGACCCTGGGCACGGCCCTGCGCGGCGCCCTCTCGCTACCGCTCACCCTGTTTTTCTTCACCGCCCTGCTGGCGCTGGGCATCGCCATCAGCCAGCCGGCCATGCCGGCGCTGGTCGAGGTCTGGTTTCCGCGACAGATCGCCCGGGCGAGCGCGATCTATACGAACGGCCTGCTCGCCGGCGAGGTGATCGCAGCCACAATCACGCTCCCCTTCCTGCTGGGCGCGCTCCACCTGGGCTGGCAGGCGGGCCTCTCCTTCTGGGCTATTCCCGCGGCAGGCTGCCTGGGTCTGTGGCTGCTGATCGTGCCCAGACTCGGACAGACGGGAACGGCACCGCCCTTCGGAAACTGGCTTCCGAACGTGCGCAGCTGGGACATGTGGCGGATCGGGCTCCTGATGGGAGGTACCAGTCTCGTTTACTTCGGGATGAACAGCTGGATCCCCGACACGCTCGAGGTCCGCGGCGGGCACCATCTGATTGCGCTCAGCCTGGGACTGCTGAACTTCATGCAGCTGCCGGTCAGCGCCGCCCTGGCGGTGGCCGGCGATTCGCTGCTGGGCAGGCGCTGGCCGTACGTGTTTGCCGGTCTGCTGAGCCTGCTCGGAGTGTCGGGCTACCTTGCCGGTCCGCTCGACCTGGCACCGATATGCGCCGGCCTGATGGGGGCCGCTTCGAGTCTCGTCTTCATCATGAACCTGGGTCTGCCGGCCGTGCTCGCTCCCGGCGAGGTGCCGCGATTCAGCGGCTTCATGTTCACCGTCGGATATGGCTGCGCATTTTTCGGGCCTGCCCTGGGTGGCTTTGCCTGGGACCTGACCGGGCGCTCGGCCTTCGCGGTGCTGCCAATGGGGATCGCGGCTCTCTCCATCGTGGCGCTGGGGGCCAGCCTGCCTCAGATGCGGAGCGCGGCGGGCGGCGTCTCGAGCAAGGTGGTGTAGGTTCGAAGGCCGATCAGGATGTCCCTGCGGTCGATGTGCGATCGGCTCTCGCGCCGCGCCCGCGACATCGCGATCACCTGGGCGCTGAAAATCCCGTAGCTGGTCAGGATGCTGCCCCGGACCGGGTGCAGTTTCTCCGACGTCACCTCGGCCTCCACCGTACCCAGCAAGCGGCCCGCCCGCCGAAGCAGCGGGTAAGCATTGTCGCGAGTCAGCCGGACTTTGCGCAGCCTATGAAAGTACTCGACATCGGGCTCGACCACCGCGCCGGCCGTCAGGAAATCCTCCCCGGCCATGAGCAGGCGCAGCATCGCCTCGTAGACGGTGTCCAGGCGTTGCGATCCGGTCCGCTGCTGGGTGTAGCCGTAGTGCCAGAGCAGGACCGCGTCGGCGAAGGAGAAGAAGGCATTTCGATAGAGCGTGTCGCCCGTGAAGGTCGACGCGAAGGCGTTGCGCAGACCTGCCCGGGCCGTCTTCAGAAGCGGCCGGTCGAAAAGGTCGTCGACCAGGCCCGCCCACTGGGGCCGGGCAGCGAGTGACGCTGCCGCCATCACCTTGAAGGCTTCGATCGAGGAGAGCTGCTCGATTGCGGCCGCCACCCCGGTGGCGTCGCGACCACCCAGCTCGAGAAATGCCGCCCGAGCATCGACCAGCGGCCCGCTGGTCATGCTTGTCGCTATCCCGCCTGCTCCAACGCCGGCCAGATGATCCGTGGCCGCAGCCGTTCCAGGTAGCGCGGGTCGATCATCCGGCGTGGCGGCTCGTAGGCCTCACCCTTAAAACCATGAAAGTCGCTGCCCACGGTCATCATCAGGCCATGCTGTCGGGCCAGCTCCTCGTAGACCGGGATCTGCTCCGGCTTGTGGCGGCGGGTGTAGACCTCCAGGGCATCGACCAGGGGAAGGACCTCCTTCATCAGGTCCTGGTCCGGGACCGAGCCGGGGTGGGCGTGGACGGCAAGCCCGCCCGCTGCGTGGATCGCGTCGACTGCTTCACGCGGTGAGGCGAGCGCCGCATATACATCGCCGGGAAGGAAGTCGACCGCCTGCCGCACGCTCTCCCAGGCCTGTTTCTCGGTCATCAGCCCGTGCTGGAGGACGAGCTTGAGGATGGCGCCGGGCATTGCCACCGGCTTGTGGGCAAACGCCTCGAGGCCGAGCTCACCTGCCATGCCCTGCTGGCGGAGGACCGCGATCCAGGCCTCGCTCTGACGGCGCAGGACGGATTGGTTGCGCCGGAGTAGCGCGTGCAGTGTGGGGTGCTCGACGTCGACACCGTGGCCGAGGATGTGGCGGACCTGCGTGTGCGGGTAGGTGGTGATCTCGACCCCGGCCACGTAGCCAAGCCCTCGCGCCAGGGCTACCGCCCGGGCGCGCACCACGCCGTAAAAGGAGTCGTGGTCGGTCAGGGCCATGACCCGCATACCGTGGTCGGCGGCCAGGGTGGCGACCTCGTCCGGGTCGCGCCATCCGTCACTCACAGTGGAATGCATGTGGAGGTCGACGAGCATCCTCTTAGTCTACGGGCGACCCCAGGCGCCCCTTTGCGCGAGTTGTTGCGCGCGCTTTGTGCCGTCGGCTCTGGCCCTTATCCGAAGGTGACGGTTTTTCTCGGGCCGACCGTTGGGGGGATTAAGAGCAGTCGGCAATCGCTTGAAAAACATAGGTGGTTGGGATGCTTGGGGAAAGAGAGGTCGTTCGTCTGATTCAGGACAATGAGTACCCCGCGCGGCTGATCGAGGCCGGCCTGGTCTGGCTCGAGCTGGAAATTACCGACGCAAAGACCAACACTGTCCGGCGCCAGAGACTGTCCAAGTCGGCGTTCGCCGACCTGATCCTGGACTGGCGGGACCGGCGCAACCGGAGCGCCCGCGAGCTGGCCCCAGCTCTACGCAAGATCGGCATCGCCGCATAGCCGCGCCGCAGGCCGCATCCGGCCGTATCAGTCCTATACGAAAGCGCTACTTAGTTTCGCGCGCGCCCGAAGAGCCGCAGCAGGATCAGGAATAGGTTCAGGAAGTCCAGGTAGAGGCTGATCGCCAGCATCAGGGCGTCGTTGTCGCCCGCGCGCTGCGCCTTGACCCGCCAGAAGTCGAAGAAGGTCAGGCCGATGAAGACGACGCCCAGGAAGACGTCCAGCAGCAGGCGGTCGAACGGGATGAAGATGGCCGCGACGCTGCCGATGATCCCGACGATGAGCGCTCCGAAAAGCCACTTTCCCCAGGCCGCCATGTTCAGGCTGGTCATGTAGACGATCGACGCCGCCACGAAGAAGATGCCCACCGTGCCGAGTAGGGCGTTGCCGACCGTGTCCGGCTGCGCCTGCAGGTAGGCGAGGACCAGGGGCCCGATGAAGAGGCCTTCGGTCACGGCAAAGGCCGCGAACAGGCCGATAGCCAGGGGATGCCGTCCCGACCGCTCGGCAAACTGGGTGGCGATCAGAAGGCCGAAGGCAGCCAGCGCGACCAGCCACCATAAGCGCACCAGCTGGTCGGCATAGGAGCCGCTCAGGTAGACGCCCACCGTCGTCAGGACCAGGGAGACGGCGAGCCAGCCGAGGACCCGGCTCAGGAGCGAGCGCTCGACCTGGACCTGGCTCTGTAGCGCTTCGTGCGGCAGCATCTCGAAGTCCTCCTAAGCCCTGTCGGGTTTAGTTATAGTTATCCTGTCAATATGGGCTCGAACGTCCCACAGCTAAAACGGCTGGGCGCGCTTGCGGTAACGCTCATTGTATTGGCAGGCTGTGGGCAGATCACGAGCCCGGCCACGCCCACGCCCACGCCAACCCCGAGCCGGCCGGGCCCGGCGCTGGTCCAGGTCGAGAACTCTGTCCTGGCTCGGCCGCTCTCCGGGCTCCAGCACGCTGACATCGTTTACGAGTACCTGGCCGAGGGCGGCATCACACGGATGACTGTCATCTTTTTCAATCCCTCGGGGACGGAGCGGATCGAGCCCGTCCGGAGCGCCCGGCCGATCACGCTGCTCTTGCAGAAGTCCTACCAGGGGGTCATCTTCTTCTCGGGGGCGTCGAGCAAGGTACTCGGCCAGATCAGAGACCAGCAGATCCCGGCCCTCTCGGAGGGGAGCGACGGAGGCGTCTATTTCGCGCGCGACCCGCAACGCAGAGCCCCGCACAACCTCTATACAGACGGCGACCGGCTGCGCCAGGGGCTGGATAAGCACGCACCCCGAGTCACCTACCAGCTACCGCCTTCGGGTAGCCCGCCCGCGAGTCCGTCCCCGGCTCCGGCGAGCAGGATCGACTTCCGCCAGACCTCCTTTCACCGGGTCACCGACATCTACTCTCCCGCCGAGAACGCCTACACCTATGTCGCGGACGGCAGTCCCCTGATGGACACCGATACCGGCCATGCGATCAAGCCGGTGAACGTGATCGTGATCCAGGTCGCACACCACGATGCCGGTTTCACCGATGTGCTCGGCGCCCCGGCCCAGGCTTTCGACCTGCAGGGGACGGGAAAGGCCGATGTCTTCAGCGGCGGCCATCACTTTGCGGCGACCTGGGACCTGTCGACTCCGGACCAGCCGGTTCGCTACCTGGGTGCGGATGGCAAGCCGATCCGCTTGCCCCAGGGCCTCACCTGGGTCTACGTGGTCGACCCCGGCACGACGATCGCGTTTTCCTAACCACCGCCGCGTTTAGCCCACCACTGGGGTATTCTCTCCACGGTGCGGCAGCTGATCGCGACCAAAGGGCCGCTCAATGAGCCCACCGCCGACGCACTGGCGGCCAGCTTGCAGGCCGGCACGCAGGCTTTCTGGCTCGACATCGAGGATCCGGACGAGTCGGACTACACCCTGCTCGAGCGGACCTTCGGCTTCCACCACCTGACCCTGGAAGACATCCGGCATCAGAACCAGCGTCCCAAGCTCGAGGAATACGAGGGGTATGTCTTCGCGGTCATGTTTGCCGCCGACTGGGACGGGGCCGACCTGCGGATCCGCGAGCACCACCTCTACATCACCCGGCTCTACCTGGTGAGCGTCCACCTGGAGCCGTCGGCCGAGCTGGCCCAACTCCGCGAGCGGTTGCGCGCCACACCGGAGCTCACCAAGCGCACCCCGGGTTTCCTTTTCTACCTCGTCGTAGACAAGCTGGTGGACAGCCTGTTTGTCGTGCTCGACCGGATCGACGACGAGACCGACGTTCTCCAGGACCAGATTCTCGAGCGCCCCACCAACGACATCCTGAGCAAGATCTCCAGCCTCAAGCGAGCGGTGGTCAACTTGCGAAAGGTGCTGGGGGCGCAGCGGGACCTGTTCCAGCGCTTGACCAGTAGCAACCTGGGGGAGCCGGAGACCGCCATCTACTTCCGAGACGTCCACGACCACATCGTCCGGCAATACGAGACGGTCGATTCGCTTAGGGACATCCTGACCGGAGCCATGGACATCTACCTGACCACGGTCTCGCAGCGGCTGAACGACGTGATGAGGCGGCTGACGGTGATCGCCACACTGTTCATGCCGCTCTCCTTCATCACCGGTTTCTTCGGGATGAACTTTGGCTGGTTGGTCGCGCGCATCACCGAACCCGGCGCCTTCGCTCTGGGGATAAGCCTGATGCTGGCCACCATCGCCATGCAGTTCCTCTACTTCCGCCGGCGGGGCTGGGTCTAGCCCGCTACATTCGTCGATTGTCCGGCGGCCAGTTGACGAAAGAAGCCTCCGCGACGGCTGGATCCTCCCGGGCTGCTCCCATAGCCGTCGATTCGGTGCCCGGGGCCACCGGAACCGTAAACCACCAACGCCCAAAATGATCCTGGCCGCCGCGCCTCACGTAGGCGTCTGGGCCGGCAATTCGCTGCGCGGTGGCAAGCGGATCGCCGCCTGCACGTAGGACAAAGACGATAGCCTGGGTGGCGCCTGGTGGAGGAGACGGGTTTCGCCAGGACATCACACCACCCGTCGTGACCCAGCTCCATCCCATCGAAAGCAGAAATAGAGCAGCCATCAGACCGATTAGGGCAGCCACCAGTCTGAAGCCCGTGCGGCGTAGCCGGCGCACGGTGGGATCCGGCCCAGTTCGCTGACCCATAGTGATGTGACGTGCGGCAGGCAGAAAACCGCGTGGGTCGTAAGCCACGCCTCCATACGTGTCGGTTCCACTAGACACTCCGAGTTCAGGGTGCTATACCTTGCTGAGGCAGGTTTGGTTCGGCCCGCCGGGGCCGGCTCTTTGGGAGGCTCGGCATTCATGGCAGGAGGTGCACATGAGGCGCAAGGTTTCCATGACCATCAACGGCACCCAGTATGAGCACGAGGTCGAGCCGCGGCTCCTGCTCGTCTATCACATCCGCGAGAACGCCGGGCTGACCGGTACCCACATCGGCTGCGACACGAGCAACTGCGGCGCCTGCACGGTCGAGATCGACGGACACAGCGTCAAGTCGTGCACGGTCTTCGCCGTCCAGGCGGAGGGCGCCCAGATCACCACGATCGAGGGCCTGGCGAAGGGCAACGAGCTGCATCCCATCCAGCAGGCGTTCTGGGATGAGCATGGTCTGCAGTGCGGCTACTGCACCCCCGGCATGATCATGGCCGCCAAGCAACTGCTGGAACGCAACCCGAACCCGAGCGAGCGAGAAATCCGGCTCGGGATCGAGGGCAACCTCTGCCGCTGCACCGGCTACCACAACATAGTCAAGGCGATCCAGACGGCGTCCAAAGTGATGGCGACCGGAGCCGGCAAAGAGGCGAAAGCGCCCGCCACGGTTTCCTAGGAGGAGGTGAGCTGATATGGCGATCTCCCAGATGGTCGGCGCGTCTATCAAGCGCCGCGAAGACCCCGAGCTGGTCACGGGCACGGGCAGCTTCGTCGACGACCTGCCTCAGACGGGCCTGGCTTACATGTCCATCGTTCGCAGCCCAGAGCCCCACGCGCGCATCGTAAGCATCGAAACCTCCCGCGCCCGCGAGGCCGACGGGGTGGTGGCGATCTTCACCGGAAAGGATATTCGTGCCGATTTCCAGGCCCCCATGCCGGTCACACCCACGTTTGTCCCGGACAAAAAGGCTCCCGACCAGTACCCGATAGCCACGGACAAGGTTCGCTACGTGGGTGAACCGGTGGCCATCGTCCTGGCCACCAGCAAGGCCGCAGCGGAAGACGCGGCTGAGCGGGTCGAGGTCCGCTATCAACCCCTGCCCCCGGTAACGGACATCGAGAAGGCGATCGAGACAGGCGCCTCGCTGATCCACGAGGACCTGGGCACCAACCTTTCCTACGACACCAAGTTCGCGGCGGGTGATATCGAGGCGGCCTTTCGGGAAGCCGACATCCGGTTCAAGCAGCGGCTGGTGCAGCAGCGCCTGATCCCGATTGCGATCGAGGGCCGCGGCGTGGTGGCCGATTACAAGAAGTTCGCCAACACGCTGACGGTCTGGTCTTCAACCCAGATCCCTCACTTCGTGAAGGTCTTCCTGGCAGTGCTCCTAGGCATTCCCGAAAGCCAGGTCCGGGTGGTGGCTCCAGACGTCGGAGGAGGGTTTGGCTCGAAGATCCGGGTTTATCCGGAGGAGTTTCTGACGGCGCTCGCCTCCAAGAGACTGGGCCGGCCCGTCAAGTGGATCGAGGACCGCAACGAGAACATGCGTGCCACGCATCACGGCCGCTCGCAGCTGTGGGACGTGGAAGTCGCCGCCAAGAAGGACGGCACGCTCCTGGGTGTCCGCGTCACCCAGTGGCTCGATCTCGGCGCCTACTGCAGCCAGTTCGGGACCTTCATGGTCATCGGTTTGCTGGTGGCCCAGGGCGCCTACCGGATGAAGGCGTTCGACGGTCGGGGGATCGGCGTATTCACGAACCGCACGCCGACCGATGCCTATCGAGGCGCGGGGCGCCCGGAGGCCACCTTCCTGATCGAGCGGGTCATGGATCTGCTCGCGCGCGAGACAGGCCTGGATCCGGTTGAGGTCCGGCGAAAGAACTTCATCCGAAAGGAGGAGCAACCATTCACGGCGCTGCTCGGCCTCACCTACGACTCAGGCGACTACGAGTTGACCCTGGGCAAGGCACTGGAAATGGTCGGATACGGCCAGCTGCGCAAGGAGCAGGCTGAGAAACGCAAGCAGGGGACCTATCTCGGGATCGGCCTTGCGACCTATATCGAGATCTGCGGGCTGGGACCCGCGGCCGCCACCCAGGCGGCGTCCGGGGTGTCGCTCTGGGGCATGTCGGTGGTCCGGCTGCACTTCACGGGGAAGGCGACCGTGATCATCGGTAGTTCGCCGCACGGCCAGGGGCACGAGACGACCATGGCTCAGGTGGCTGCCGACGTCCTCGGTCTGCCGATCCAGGACATCGACGTCCAGCACGGAGACACAGCCATCGGTCCGATGGGGATGGACACCTACGGCAGCCGGAGCATGGCTCTCGACGGGACAGCGGTGCACCTGAGCGCGGTCAAGGTCAGGGAGAAGGCGAAGAAGATCGCCGCGCACCTGCTGGAAGCCGCCGAGGAGGATGTCGTGTACGAGGGTGGCCGGGCCTTCGTCAAGGGCTCACCCTCGAAAGCCATCACCATCCAGGAAATCGCGGTGGCGGCCTTCCAGACCAACCGGATCCCCAAGGGGATGGAGGGCGGACTCGAGGCGACAACCTTCTTCGATCCAACCAACTTCGTCTGGCCGTTCGGCGCCCACATCTGTGTCGTTGAAGTCGACAAGGACACCGGAGCCGTACGGATCGTGCGGTACGTGGCCGTGGACGACTGCGGCATCCGGATCAACCCGATGGTGGTCGATGGGCAGCTTCACGGCGGGATCGCCCAGGGAATTGGCCAGGCGCTCCTGGAGGAGGGAATATACGGCGAGGATGGTCAGCTGAAGTCGGGCACACTGCTCGACTACCTGGTCCCGACCGCCGCTGATCTGCCGTCGTTCGAGCTCGAGGCAACCATCACCCCGAGCCCGGTAAACCCGATCGGGGTGAAGGGCATCGGAGAGGCGGGCACGATCGCGTCGTCGGCGGCGGTTGTGAACGCCATTGTCGACGCCCTGGAACCGTTCGGCGTCAAGGATATCGACATGCCGGCGAGCCCGGAAAAGGTCTGGCACCTGATGCACAAGAACGGAGGGAAGCAGCGATGATCCCAGCGGCCTTCGATTACATCGCGCCCAAGACCCTCCCCGAGGCCGTGGCCGAGCTGGTCAAGCACGGGGACGAGGCCAAGGTCCTGGCGGGTGGCCACAGCCTGATCCCGCTGATGAAGCTGCGGCTGTCCACGCCGTCGTTCATCGTCGACATCGGGAGGATCAAGGACCTCAACTACATCCGGGAAGCGGACGGTCACATCGCGTTCGGCGCCCTGACCACGCATCACGACATCGAGTTTTCCGACCTGGTCAAGCGCCGGCTGCCGGTCCTGAGCAGCGCCGCATCGCAGATCGGCGACCCGCAGGTCCGAAACCGGGGAACCATCGGCGGCGCCGCCGCCCATGCCGATCCCTTCGGCGACTTCCCGGCCTGCCTGCTTGCCCTGGACGCCGAGTTCAAGGTGGTTGGGCCGCGCGGCGAGCGCACCATCGCGGCAAAGGACTTCTTCGTCGAGACCTTCACCAACGCTCTCGAACCGCAGGAGGTG
>VBDY01000226.1 GCA_005882775.1 Chloroflexota bacterium
TAAAGACCGCCGCGATCAGCCGATGGCGCATGCTCACACCTCCGATCCCTTACACCGCCGCCCCCAGGCGGGTTCCGGGTTAGCGGACGGTGCGCGCAATAGCCAGCGCTTGTTCCCGGCTAAGGGCGGACTCGATCCGCAGGGTGAGCCCACCCTGCTCCCAGAGCAACGTATTGCCCGCCAGCCGGAAGTCCTCTTCCAGGCCTCTTTGGTTGGGATCCCTGTAAGCAAATCCGTGAGGGTGGCCAGAGATCCAGTAGCCGGGCGAACCATTCACGTCGACCACCTGGACCGAGGTGTCGGAACCGACGAACTTTTTGAAGAACTCGACGTCTATCGTGGCCCGGAACTCCATGAGGAGGAGGCCCACCGATGTCTCTTTCGTCAGCGGAAGGTCGGCCCTGGGCGCGTAGACCAGGCTGATCTCGCCACCCGCAGGTGGATCGTGGAAGAAGACCCGGTCCGGGTTTCCAAGGGACTGCGGAACCTCAATCTGGTAGCCAACCTTGCCCGCAGCTTCGGCCAGTGAAACTTCCTGGCCGAGGTCGAGGCGTTGGGCTAGCTCGCTCGGGCCTGGAGTCGGGCTGGGCAGGGTGCTGACCCGTTGGATGACCACACCCTTTATCCCCAGCCATCCCAGGACTGTGGTTCGCGCTTGCGGTGAGACCAGGAGCGCCGCCGCGACCGCGACCAGGACCGCCGCCAACGCTAGAGCGATCCGACGGAGCGGTAGGCCCTGGGGCCGCCGCGTAGGCTCAGCCCCGATTCGATCCACCACCGCGCGGGTTAGCGAGGGCGTGGAGGGAAAGTCGATCGCCGCCCCCAGGCGTCGGAGCTGCTCCTCAAGCTCAGGCATCTGCAAACCTCTTCCCCATCCGTTCGCGCAAACGACCCAGGGCTCGGTTCAGGCGGGACTTGACCGTACCCTCGGGCCAGCCGAGGGTTTGGGCCGTCTCCTCCGACGAGAGCTCGAGGAAATAGCGGCAATTGATCACCAGCCGGTCCTCCTCGCGGAGCTCGTTGACCGCGTGGAGGAGCGCGAGGCGCTCCTCCTGGGCCTCGAGAGCGCGCTCGGGTGATGGGGCCGCATCCCCCAGGCGCAGTCCCTCGACCAATCGCAGGCTGAGGTGCTCGCGCCGGCCGACCGCCCGTAGCCGATTCTTTGCCTGGTTGACCACGATCTGCAGCAGCCAGGGTCGAAAGGGAGCGCCGGCTCGGAAGCGGGGCAACGCGCGATAAGCCCTGATGAAAGCCTCCTGGGCAGCGTCCTGGGCATCGGCCGCGGATCCCGCCACCAGGTAGGCCGTGCGATAGGCGACCTCGCTATAGCGTTCGACCAGGTTCTCATAGGCGTGGATATTTCCGTTGCGCGCTTCTTCAACCAGGATTGCGTCGTCCAGTGGTCGGCCCTCCACGGAGCGATCTGTCCCTTATACACCGGGCCCGGCCGCTCAGTTCCACGGCACCCTTCCTGACGGTGGTTTTACGAACCCCTGGAGAGTCGCCACCAGAAGCCCGGTTCGGCCATGGGCTCGACCGTCCTGAGCGGAACACTTACGCGCTGCTCGCCTGCCGACAGCACCAGGGTGCCGACCGCCGTGCCCGACGGTAGGGCCGCGCTCACCTCGCGCAGCGCCGCGCTTCGATGGACCTCAATGCCGGCCACGATGTCAGCCGGACCGGTCAGGCGATGCAGGTGGAGACTTGCGGCAACAGCTCTGACGAGAGGGATGGTTGCCGCGAAAGCGCCCGGGAGCTGGCCGGGCTGACCCATCACGGCCCCGTAAATCCTGACCGTCTGCCCCTGGACCACCACCTCGGCCGCAAACACGAAGCAGCCCCCCGCCTGGTCGGTATGGCCGGTTTTGACGCCGATCACCCCGTCTTTGCCCAGCAAGGAGTCGAGGTTGTGGACCACACCGGCGACCGGGAGGGTCGCCTGGCTCTGCCCGACGATCTGCTTGAAGACCGGGATCGCCATGGCAGTCCGCGCCAGCCGGATCAGGTCGCTGGGAACACTTACCGTCTGCGGTGAGAACCCGCTGGCATCGGCGTAGTGCGTCTGCGCCATCGCGAGCGCACCCGCACGAGCGTTCATCCGTGGGATGAAGGCGCTCGGGGATCCGGCGTCCCAGGTCGCCAGGATGTCCGCGAAATTGCTGGCTGAGGGCAGCATCAGACCCTGAAGGAGCTGGTACTCGCTGAGCTGCTCGCCGGCTGCCACCCGAACCACAGACTCGCCCAGGCGAAGCTCCCGCTGGTAGTTCGCGACATCCGCAGGGGTGACGGCAATCGACGGACCCACCTGCCCGAGCGGGACGGGATGGTCTTCCAGAGTGAGGAGCGCGGTCATGATCTTGGCCGTGCTTGCCATCGGCCGCGGCGCGCTCGTCCCGGAGGCCCCCAGCGACCCGAGCCCGTCAACCACGACGGCGGCCGCGCCCGATGCCGGCCACGGGATCGCAGCTGGCGTTCCCAGCCGCACCGACCCGATGAGAGACACGGTGGGCGCGATCGCCGGCAAGGGCCGCAGCAGTTGAACTGCTACGAGCGAGACCGCCGCCAGAGCACACGCAACCGACGCGCCCGCCAGCGCGCGCTTCAGCAGCCGTCGCTTTGCCCGGGCGGGCAGGTTAACGCCAGTCGATCGCGGGACCGAGCGCCGACTCCAGGAGTTTCACGATTTCACCCTCACGTGGAAAGCGGTTCAGCCGCGCCTTGCTGAAGACCGAGCCGTCATCCAGGCTGAGCTCGAATCGCCCCTTGGTGCCCGATCGAAGGCAGACCTCCTTCATGATCGGGGCCCACCGGGAAAGGATCTCGGCCGCCAGACCGACGGCCCGGTCCAGGTAGTTTCAGGGGACGCAGAACTCGATGGACACCCGGTGCTGCGGGTTGATCATTCTTCAAGTCTATGCGGCAGCGGCGAGCGATCGAATCAGTCGTTCGGTCACGCTCGCGATCCCGTAGGTCTCGTCCAGCAGATGGAGCTTCTTTGAATCGCGCGCCTGCGCCGGGATGGTGCCGCTCGGCTCAGGCACCCGCGCCCGCCCCACCGGCATCGCCACGGTGCGCGCCTGTTGGATGTAAGCGTTG
>VBDY01000149.1 GCA_005882775.1 Chloroflexota bacterium
TGATGGGATTGGTCCTCACCGTCATGACCTACCTGGTCTTGAAAAACGAACAGCAGGTTGGGAACTTCAACGGCCTGATGGGTCTGCTCGGGGTCGGCATCAGCCTCGGCCTGGCCGCCTTCATGAAGCCGAGGCACCGGATCCGGATCGCCCTGGTCGGCGGCTATCTGCTGGTCATGTCTACGCTGCTCTTGCCGCTCTACCTGACGGCCGGAGCCCTGGTTGCCTATGGCTTCCTGCGTGCGGTCGGTGGACCATTGCATGGCAACGCCCTGGCGCCGATGGCCCTACAGGTGATCGACCGCGACCCGCAGGCGAGGACGATGCGATACGAGTACATCGTCCATCAGGAGCTCTGCCTGGGAATCGGGCGGGTGTTGAGCATTGGGTGCTTCCTGCTTCTGATGGCGCCCCTCAACCAGATGCTGCTGGCCCGGATCGTGGTCGTGATTGCCGGGGCTGCCCCGATCCTGATCTGGGCCGCCTTCGCCCGGATTCCGCAGGCCGCTCCAGGCTCCGCCGACAGCCGCGCGCTTCCTGCCGCCGCCTGACCGTCTGCTGAGTCCGCTGAATTCGCGGCCAGACCGGCGATGCACGAAAGGTCTTGCAGCTTGGACCGAACGGCTGCCCGCTTGGTCACTCTTGCCCTGGCTCAGCCGCCTATCGTGGTGAGACGGCGTGAGCGAGCGCGTGCATGGTGATGACAGTCCGGACAGGGACGGCGCCTCCCGGGTGGCCGCGGTCCGGCCGCGCCAGCTCGATCCGGAAACACGCGAGCGCCCGGACGGCCTTGCGGGCATCCTGGCCCTCCAGCGAGATGCGGGAAACGACGCCGTAGGTTCCCTGCTGGCTTCAGCTCCGGTTCAGCGGGAGCCGGTTGCCGCCCCGGAGGCTGCCGCTGCCCCTCATCCGCAGCTGTCCATTGGGGCGTCCGGCCCGGCGGTCTCGGAGCTCCAGGAAAAGCTGAGCCTGGTGGTGGCCGAGGCCAAGCTCAATGTGACGGGTCACTTCGACAGCCATACGGACGAGGTGGTCAAGCGTTTCCAGGTGCAATCCGCCTTGAAGCCGGACGGGATAGCCGGACCGCACACATGGGCGGCGCTCGACTCGCTGCGGGGTGGTACCGAGATCGGTGAAGAAGATCAGACCCGTCTGGTGGCGGCCGTGAGGGAGGCGAATGCCCTGTTCGACGCCGGCAATGTCGAAGGAGCTCTTGCCGATTACATGGTCATCTATTCGGACAAGGTGGCCGCCCACAAGGCGGCGCGGGGCGGGCTGGTCTTCAACATTGCGGGATGCCACCACCGGCTGGGGCATTTCTCAGAGGCGATCAGCTTCTACGAAGAGGCGATGGGACTGCCCGGGGTCGGCGCGGACGTGGGCGGGTCGGCGGCGGAGAACCTGCGGCGGGCCCGGCTGCATCAGCCATACCAGGGCACCAAGGAAATGGAGACCGAGCGCGCGGCTTTCGCCGGCGAGGAAACTCCAAACGCACATCCGCAGCTGTCCCTCGGAGTCTCCGGTCCCGCGGTTTCGGAGCTGCAGGAAAAGCTGACCATGGCGCTGGCAGAGGCCAAGCTCAAGGTCACCGGTCTCTTCGACAGCCAGACCAACGAGGATCTCAAACGCTTCCAGGTGCAATCGGCGTTGAAGCCCGACGGGATAGCCGGACCGGACACCTGGGCCGCGCTCGACTCGCTCCGGGGCGGTATCGAAATCAACCCGGCCGACCAGGCGCGCCTCGAGGCGCTCGTCAGAGAAGCGAATGCCCTCTTCGACGCCGGAAACGTCGAGGGGGCGCTGACCAATTACATGAGCATTTACGCGGATAAGGCGGCTGCCCACAAGGCAGCCCGGGGTGGCCTGGTCTTCAACATCGCTGGATGCCACCACCGGCTCGGACACTTTTCCGATGCGGCCAGCTTCTACGAAGAGGCGATGGCTCTACCCGGCGTGGATGCCGAGCTATCCGGGTCGGCGGCAGAGAACTTGCGGCGGGCTCGCTTGCAGCAGCCATACCAGGGCACGAAGGAGATGGAGGCGGAACGGGCCGCCCTCAAGCCGGATGCCGCGCCGGAGCCGCACCCGTTGCTGTCCATTGGATCGTCCGGTCCAGCGGTTTCGGAGCTGCAAGAAAAGGTCAGGACTGCGGTTGCGGAGTCTAACCTGAAGGTGACCGGTCAGTTCGACAGCCACACCGAAGAAGTGGTCAAGCGCTTCCAGGTGCAGTCGGCTTTTCGTCCGGACGGGATCGTGGGGCCGCACACCTGGGGAGCGCTGGACTCCGTGGAGGGTGGCCTCGAGATTGACGCTGCTGGGTCTGCGCGTCTCAAGCCGGTGCGCGACGCGGCCGACGCCCTGTTCGACGCAGGCGATTTCGCCGGCGCTCTGTCAAAGTACATGGAGCTGTACGGCGATCCGGTCATCCAGCACAAATCCATCCGTGCCGGCATGGTGTACAAAATTGCCGGCTGTCATCAGAACCTAGGCCATTTCCAGGAAGCCATCAACTTCTATCAGGAGGTGATGAGCCTGCCGGGGGCGGGAGCGGAGATGGCCGGCTCCGCGGCCGAGAACATGCGGCGGGCACGCCTCGGCGAGCCTTTCCAGGACAGCAAAGAGCTGGAGGCGGAGCGCGCGGCTTTTAAGCCCTAGAGACTCCCGCCGCTTGCGACGACTCGGCCACTGCGCTGTTAGACCCGACCAGCAGGCCCCACCAGCCAGGTGCAGAGTTTGAAAAATCCCTCGGGTTGCGACAGACAGCTGTCACAAGCATGCCTCACGATGTGAGGCATGAGCCTGTCGTCCAGCGGCCGACCTGAGACGCTGCCGGAACGAATGGACCGTGACCTGGACGACGTGCCGGCCTGGATCCGGCAGGGCGACGGCGCCATGGGCGAGCGGCTGATCAAGGCGCGCGAATGGATCGACCGGATGGAGGCGTACTTCGCCGACGGCTTGCGCTCTTTCGACAGGTCGGGCGACTATGGAGCGGACGGAGCATTGAGCGTGACGTCGTGGCTGCGCTGGAAATGCAAGCTGTCGGGTGGGGCGGCAATGGAGCGAGTCGAGGTGGCCCGCCAGCTCAACCAGTTGCCCAAATTCGAGGCTGCCCTCGCCCGCGGCGATATCGGCTACCAGCACGCGGCTGTCATGGCCAAATCCGCCGGGCACTTGGGCGTGGCAGCCGTACGCAAGGAAGAAGCCAACCTGCTGACGGCGGCCCAGACCATGGACCCCGGACAGTTCGTGGGGGTGGCCAAAAACTTCGAGCACCGAGTCGATGCGGAAGGCGCGCTGGCCGAGGCCAACCGGGCCTATGGCAGGCGCTATCTGCACATCAGCGAGCCTCAGGACGGGGCGGTCCGTCTCGACGGGTTGCTCGACGCCGAGGGTGGCGCGACTTTGAAGACGGCGCTCGGGGCGCTGATGAAACCGGCAAAGAACGAAGATCGGTCGTCAGGCCAGCGGCAAGCCGATGCCCTGGTCGAGCTCTGCCGGCGCCAACTCAGCGGCAAGGGGCTGCCGGACGTGGCCGGTCAGCGGCCGCACCTGATCATTCGGGCCAGCGCGGACACGGTGGCCGGCCTGGCTGGTGCGCCCGCAGGGCAGCTCGAGGCTGGCGGGACGATCCATGCCGAGACCGTCCGGCGGTTTGCCTGCGACTCTGCGATCACCCGGATCACCGGACGCGCCGAGCTCGAGCACGAGATCAGCCAGGCTAGCCGGACCATCTCGGCATCGCTCCGGCGCAAGCTCGAGGCTCGGGACGATCGGTGCGTCTTCGAGGGTTGCGATATGCCCGGCCGGTGGACCGACGGGCATCACCTGATCCACTGGGCGGACGGTGGCCCGACAAACCTGGAGAACCTGGCCCTCTTGTGCCGGGGTCACCACATCAAGGTTCACGAAGAGGGCTGGCGGTTGAAACGCCGCGACGATGGCGGATACTCTGCGATCCCTCCCCCTCGCCGAGTGATGGCCCGCAGTAGGTCTGGCTGACGCGGGGGGACGGCTGAAATTCTCGCCGGCGCGTTCGGTCCATCCTGTTTAGGTGCCCACGACTGAGTAAAGTGGCCACTCTCCCGGTACCCCTTTCAGAACGTGTACTCCTTGGGGGTCGAACTGAATGCTCGACCCTGCGACCAGGTCTCTTACGGTGCTCGAGACCAGCACCTGGCTGGGCTGCGCGAGCGCCGCGACCCGGGCTCCAGTGTGAACGGCGATGCCCCGCACTTTGTCCTCGACCAGCTCGCATTCACCCGCGTGAAGTCCTGCCCGAACCTCGATACCGAGCTCTCTAACCGCGCCGATGATGGCGGATGCGCACCGGATAGCTCGCGCTGGGCCGTCAAAGGTGGCGAGAAATCCGTCCCCGGCGGTATCGATCTCGCGCCCTCGGTACCGTTCGAGTTCCGCGCGCACACGAGCGTGGTGAACCCCGAGCAGCTCCGCCCACCTCTCGTCACCGAGCCTGGACGCCATCCGGGTCGACCCAACGATGTCGGTGAAGAGCACGGTAGCGAGCACCCGATCGGGCTCGACCGGCGCGTGCGACCCTGTGAGGAACTGCTCGATCTCCCGAAGGATAAGGTCCTGTTCACCAAACGCTGCCAGATGAGCCTGTCCCTCGAACTCGACCAACTTCGCTCCCGGGATGTGTTCGGCAAGGTACCTGGTCGCTGGAGCGTTCTCGTCCCCGCGCCGGCAGAGCGCGAGGGTTGGAGCCTGGATGGACGAAAGGACATCTCGGATGTCGAGCTCAGTGGCCATCCGCGAGAGGGCGACTGCAGCGCCGGGGCTCACCGACATGCGACAGAGGCGACCCCACCAGCGGGAGACCCGGGCATGTTCCTCCTCAGTTAGCCCCTCCACCAGACCCTCGGGCATGTTCTCAAACGTCCCCTCGCTCCAGACCCTCTCTACGGAAGCGAGGTAAGGCTGGACGGCATTGATCGGTAACCAGCCTTCAGGAAAATCCTGGTCCCGGAGTGCTCGGGGATAACTCGCGAAGAGCACAAGAGCGGCCGCGCGCTGCGGATAGGTCGCGGCGAACAGGCCGCACATGGGTCCGCCTTCGGACGCCCCGAAGAGGGCCGCACGCTCGGAGCCGACGGCGTCCATGACAGCGCGGATATCATCCATCCGCTCCTCAAGCGTAGGAATGCTGTCCCCAGCGATCCGATCAGACAGGCCGGTGCCTCGCTTGTCAAAAAGGATCAGGCGCGAGAACCGCGCCAGCCGGGAGAGCCACCGGGCCACCAGCGGCTCCTCCCAGGAGATCTCTAGATGACTGATGAAGGCCGGCGCGTAGACGAGGTCGATGGCGCCGTCGCCAAGGACCTGGTAAGCGATATGCAGGCCATCAATCGTTTTGGCGTAGCGAACCTCTGGAGTCACCTGGCTAGCTTCTGATCATGCGGCCCGAGCGACACCCCCTCCTAATGGTCGTAGCCGAGCGGATCGGATTGGAGCGAAAGAGACTCGAACTCTCGACCTCCGCAATGCGAGTGCGGCGCTCTGCCAGCTGAGCTATCGCCCCGGGCGCAAATTATACCCGCGAGCTCCTCAGCGATCTCTCACGATCGCGTCGCCCGGCGCGTTTGCCGACGCTGCCGAGGCAAGCCCGACCCGAAATCAAGATAAATCGGCCGGAAATCAAGATAAAGATGTTTGTGACGTTGGAAACGAACGTAGACTAAACCCAGATGGCGCAGCTTCGTCCCGATCAACCGCCCCCAACCCCAACCCCGCAACCGCCGGCAAAGCAACCGAACACACGGCTGCGCCTGGCGCTGCTGCTGGCCGGCGTCGCCATCTATGTCCTCTTCCTGGCCACGCCGCTGCTTGGCCGGGTGATGGGCGGGTCGTCCCGGCTGGACGTGCCCTACTCCGTCCTGAAAGCCCAGGCGGCGGACAACAACATCAAAGACCTCACCCTCCAGGGACAGCAGGCAACCGGCGACTTCAACACCGCGGTCAGCTACCAGGGCGTCAGCAACACCGCTTTCACCAGCACCACTCCGGAACCGGGCGCCGATCCCTCCCTCTACACGCTGCTCGACCAGAACCACGTTTCCTACTCGGTCAAGGAAGCGACCGGCGGCTGGACCGGCCTCTTGATCAACTTCCTACCCTTTGTCGCCCTCATCGCCTTGTGGGTCTGGATCCTCCGGCGCAGCGGCCAGGCGACCCAGGGGATCTTCTCCTTCGGCCGCAGCCGGGCGCGAATCCAGGAGCCCGGCAGCCCAAAGACCACCTTCAATGACGTGGCCGGAGTGGAGCAAGCCCAGTACGAGCTCCAGGAGATCGTCGACTTCCTCCGCGAGCCACAGAAGTTTCAGCGTCTGGGCGGCCGGATGCCGAAGGGCGTCCTGCTGATCGGTACGCCGGGAACGGGCAAAACCCTGCTGGCCCGCGCCGTCGCGGGTGAGGCGGGCGTGCCCTTCTTCAGCATCTCGGCGTCCGAGTTCGTCGAGATGTTCGTCGGTGTGGGCGCCTCCCGCGTCCGCAGCCTCTTCGAAGACGCAAAGGGTGGTCACGACGAGCGTGAGCAGACCCTCAACCAGCTGCTGGTCGAGATGGACGGGTTCGACCAGCGCGAAGCCGTCGTGGTACTGGCCGCATCAAACCGCGCTGACGTGCTCGATCCCGCATTGTTGCGCCCGGGTCGCTTCGATCGGCGGATCGTTGTCGACATCCCCGACCGTCGCGGCCGGCAGGCGATCCTCAAGGTCCACACCCGTGGGGTCCCGCTCGCGGACGACGTCGAGCTCGATGTCATCGCCCGGTCCACGCCCGGGCTGGTCGGGGCGGACCTCGCCAACCTTGTCAACGAGGCGGCGCTGCATGCTTCGCGCACCAATCGCACCGCCGTGACCATGCAAGATTTCGAGGATGCCTTCGACCGGGTCGTCCTGGGCGCCGAACGCAAGATCTACCTGAGCGAATCCGAGCGTCGGGTGATCGCCTATCACGAGTCGGGCCACGCGCTGGTCGCCTGGTATCAGCCGCATGCCGACCCGGTGCACAAGATCACGATCGTCCCGCGTGGCCAGGCGCTGGGCGTCACCCAGTCACTTCCGACCGACGACCGGCACAACCTCTCCGAGGAGTACCTGAAGGCCCGGCTGGCGATGGCGCTCGGCGGCCGCGCCGCGGAGCAGATCGCCCTGGGCAGCATCACGACCGGTGCCCAGAACGACCTGGAGACCGCCACCGCGCTGGCCCGGCGGATGGTGGTGAGCTGGGGCATGAGCGACAAGGTCGGTCTCTTCTCCTTCGATGACTCCCCTCAGGCGGTCTTCCTCGGCCGGGAGCTGGCGGGCAACCCGCACATCAGCCAGCGCACCGCCGGCATCATCGACGAGGAGGTCACGAGCTTCCTGAACGAAGGGTTCGATACGGCGGAGCGCATCATCACCGCGAACCGGGCCAAGCTGGATGCGCTGGCCGAGGGCCTGCTCCGCGAGGAAGTACTCGAGGAAGACCAGATCGCCCGGATCATCGGCCCCCGGGCCCTCGAAGGCGGAGCGGCGGCGCCCGAGCGCCCCTTCCGGCGGGCCGTAGTTCCGACCGACGCCGACTCGCAGCTCTAAGACACCCCCACCCCGAGAAACCCGCCTTCTAATACGAAGTCAAGCTTTATGGGGTAAAGTCCGTCAGATTGGGTAAGGACACAAACGCCATGCCCGAAGCTGCCGAAGCCAAGACGACCTCCCGGATGCCCCTGGTGCCGCTGCGGGATGACGTCGTCTTCCCCAAGCTAATCGTGCCCCTTTCGGTGGGTCGCCGGACGTCGATCGCGGCGATTACGACCGCGATGGACCACGATAAGCGCGTCCTGCTGGTGGCCCAGAAGGACCCCCAGATCGACGACACGACCGAGTCGGACCTCTATGGCATCGGGACGATCGCTGAGATTACTGGCATGCGCCAGACGCCCGCCGGCGTCCAGATGCTGGTGGGCGGCATCCAGCGCGCCCGGATCATGCGCTTCAACCAGTTCAAACCCTTCATCGAAGTCGACGTCGAGCCCATCCAGGACCAGCCGGGCGAAAGCCTGGAGCTGGAGGCGCACATGCGCTCGGTCAAGAGTTTGTACGAGAAATACGTGGAGGCCGGGGCGGCCATCGCGCCCGAAGTTGCGGCCACGGTGGCAAAGACGGATGACGCCGTCTACCTGGGTGACCTGGTGGCGGCCGCGCCCGACCATACGCTCGAGCAGAAGCAGCACATCCTGGAGACGCCCAACGTGCTCGAGCGCCTCCGTCTGCTGGCGCTCTTTCTGACCAAGCAGGTCGAGATCCTCGAGCTCAAGGCCAAGATCCAGAACGAGGTCCAGAGCACCATCGGCAAGCTGCAGCGCGAGCAGATCCTGCGCGAGCAGCTCAAAGCCATTCGTAAAGAGCTCGGTGAAGACGAAGAAGGCGCGGAGCTCAACCAGTTGCGGGAAAAGATAGAGTCGGCGGGCATGCCAGAAGCCGTCAAAGAACGGGCCCTCAAAGAAGTCGACCGGATGCAGAGCATTCCGGTGGCCTCGCCCGAGGTCGGCATTATTCGCACCTACGTCGACTGGCTGGTGGCGCTGCCCTGGGGACCGCCGCCCGCCGAGACCTGGGACCTCAAAATCGCGGCCCGGGTCCTGGACGAAGACCACTACGGCGTGGAAAAAATCAAAGAACGAATCCTGGAGTACATGGCCGTCCGGCAGCGCTCGCAGGCGCTGCGTTCGCCGATCCTGTGCTTTGTCGGTCCGCCCGGAGTGGGGAAGACCAGCCTGGGCAAGTCGATCGCGCGCGCCCTGGGCCGTAAGTTCGTGCGGCTCTCGCTGGGTGGCATCCACGACGAGGCCGAGATCCGTGGCCACCGGCGCACCTACATCGGCGCCATGCCGGGACGCATTCTCCAGCAAATGAAAGTGGCCGCCTCGCGCAACCCGGTCTTCATGCTGGACGAGATAGACAAAGTCGGCGCCGACTGGCGGGGTGACCCGTCGTCCGCGCTGCTCGAAGTCCTCGACCCGGAGCAAAACAAGGACTTTTCTGATCATTACCTGGAGGTCCCCTACGACCTGTCGCAAGTGCTCTTCATCACGACGGCAAATGTCGTCGACACCATCATTCCGCCGCTACGCGACCGGATGGAGATCATTCGGCTCCCCGGCTACACCGAGGCCGAGAAGATGCATATCGCCAAGCAGTTCCTGGTCCCGCGGCAACTGCGCGAGCACGGCCTGACGGAAGAGAACCTGGAATTCGCCGACGACGCGTTGCACGCGCTCATCCGCGAGTACACGCACGAGGCGGGCGTCCGCAACCTGGAGCGGGAGATCGCCAACATCTGCCGCAAGATCCCCAGACGCATCGCCGAAGGCCAGACGGAGAAAATCCTGGTCAAGCCCGAGGACCTGCTCGCCTACATCGGGCCTTCACGCTTCGAGTTCGGCGTGGCCGAGCTGGAAGACCAGGTGGGCGCCGTCACCGGCGTCGCCGTCAACGAGTACGGCGGCGACGTGATGACGGTGGAGGCGATTGCCATGGAAGGCAAGGGCGAGTTCGCCCTGACGGGACAGATTGGCAAAGTCATGGAAGAGTCGGCGCGGGCCGCGGTCAGCTACGCGCGGGCGCATGCCGAGGACCTCGGCATCAAGCCGGAATGGTTCGACGAGCATTTCTTTCATATCCACGTGCCGGCCGGGGCGATTCCCAAAGACGGCCCCTCAGCCGGCATCACCATGGCCTCGGCCGTGGTCTCGGTGCTGACCGACCGGCCGGTGCGCCGCGACGTGGCCATGACCGGTGAGATCACGCTGCGCGGGAAGGTCCTCCCCATCGGGGGGCTCAAGGAGAAGCTGCTGGCGGCTCATCGCGCGGGTATCAAGACGTTCATTCTCCCCGACAAGAACCGCAAGGACCTGCACGAGGTCCCCGATGAAGTTAAGGATTCAATGGAGCTGGTGATGGTGAAGCACATCGACGAGGTGCTGGCCAAGGCGTTGCTGCCGACCACCGCCAAGGCGGCGACACTGACCCCGCTCGGATTCCGCCGGCCGCTGCCGGGCGGATCACAGCCCGGCGTCGTCAACTAACGCCAGGCCGGCCGGACGTCGTCAACCAGCGCCAACCCGGCCGGACCAGCCGTGGCCCGCAATAGACTGTCAGTCATGCGGCGCTTGATCGTCGTGCTTGCGGCGCTGACCCTGGGAGCCTGCTCGCTCCAGCGCGACATCGTCCTGATCAGGCCCACCATCAACGTGGGCAGCAAGGCGCCGGCGCTGGCGGGACAGGACCTGAACGGCAAGCAGACGTCCGTCAGCTTCGCCGGTCACAAGACCGTCCTGGTGTTCTGGGGCTCGTGGTGTGGCCCCTGCCGGGCTGAGCAGCCGGGGCTGACCAGGATTGCCAACGACCTGAGCGCCCGGGGTGTGCAGTTCGTGGGGGTCACGATGCGAGACAACGCGGCCAACGCCCGGGCTTTCGTCCAGGAGTTTCATGTCGAATATCCCAACCTGCTGGACGACGGCAAGATCGCGTTTGCTTATGAGGTCGACTCGCCGCCGTCGGTGATCCTGGTAGACGCAAAAGGGATAGTCGTCGGCGGCCTACCCGGGGAGTTCTCTGAAAATCAGCTGCGCGCCCTGATTACGAACAAACTGATGAATTAGCTGGCTACTTGGTTCGTCGCTGCCAGCGCGTCGCCTTGAGCATCTTCTTGTGCTTATGCTTCCGCATCTTCTTGCGGCGCTTCTTGATAACCGATCCCAAATCCCGGTCATTCTAGCGGGTACGCGATTAACGGATGTTCGGGGAAGGGGCAGGTGTCGATTCGGGTTTATAGTGGTATGAGAGGAGTGTGCCCATGAATGATGCCGTGATTGTCGAGGCCGTCCGCACCCCGATCGGGAGGCGCGCGGGCAAATTGAGCCCGGTCCGCCCGGACGACTTGATGGCGCTGACCCTCAAGGAACTGCTTCGCCGAGCCGGTGTGAGCGCCGACAAAGTCGACGACGTGATCGTGGGCTGCGTCACCCAGACCGGCGAGCAGGGGATGAACATCGGGCGGGCCTCGGCGCTGATCGCCGGCTTTCCGGTTGAAGTCCCGGGGACCACGGTCAACAGATTCTGCGGCTCGGGTCAGCAGGCGGTTAATTTCGCCGCCCAGGCCGTCGCATCGGGTGCGCAGGACATCGTGATTGGCGCCGGCGTCGAGAGCATGAGCCGGGTGCCGATGGGGTCAGATGCCTTTGGGCCCGGCGAGGGTCCGGTGAGCCCGGCCCTGATGGCGCTTTACGAGATCATCCCCCAGGGAAACTCCGCCGAGATGATCGCCAAGAAATGGGGATTCACCCGCGAGCAGCTCGACGAGTTCTCCTACCAGAGCCACGTCAAGGCCGGCCAGGCGATCCAGGAAGGTCGTTTCAAGCGGGAGATCTTCCCGGTCGAGGTCAAGCAGAACGGGACGAGCTACGTCGCCGACCTGGACGAAGGCGTCCGCATCCCGCCGTCGCGGGAGAAGATGGCACAGCTCAAGCCCTCGTTCCAGGAAGACGGAGTCGTCACGGCAGGAAACTCCAGCCAGATCAGCGACGGAGCGGCCGCGGTTCTGATCATGACTGCCGACAAGGCGAAAGAACTGGGACTGCGTCCTCGGGCGCGGATCGTTGCCCAGGCGATCGTCGGGTCGGAGCCGACGATCATGCTCACCGGGCCGATCCCGGCCACGGCGAAAGTTCTCAAGAAGGCTGGCCTGCAGCTGAAGGACATCGACCTGTTCGAGGTGAATGAAGCCTTCGCCCCGGTGGTCCTGGCCTGGCGGCACGAGACAGGCGCCGACATGGAGAAGGTCAACTACAACGGGGGCGCGATCGCGCTCGGTCATCCGCTGGGCGCCAGCGGTGCTCGCCTGATCACCACCATGCTTCACGAGCTCGAGCGCCAGGAGGCCCGCTACGGCCTGTCCACCATGTGCATCGGCTACGGGATGGGAATCGCGACCGTGATCGAACGTCTGAAATAGCTATTTCCGTCGGTTAGCGAAGGTGATGGGCAGGCTCTGACGGCGGCGCTCCACCACCGTTGAGAGAATGAACAGGAAGACCACCTGTATCAGGAAGTAAAGAGCCACCAGCATGTCGATCACTGCGGTGCCCACGTCGCTTCCCTGACGGACCGCCGCGACCGCCAGCCCAAAGAAGAGAAACGAGCAGATGTAGGTGACCAGGGCAATGCCGTAGATGGCGTTCTTCCACAGCTGCCGGTTGGCCAGCATCCGGTTCGCCCTGGGTGCCGGCGCCGATGGCCTCGGGTCGAGCGGAAGGTCGGCTAGTTGCACTTGTACTTGTGCCCCCTCAGGATCGCTGGCGTGCCGTCCGGGCAGGTTGGCGATCCACTGATGCTGGTGGTGGCCAGAAAGTTGAACTCATCGGCGACGTCCTGGTACAGAGCTTTGAGCTGCCCACCAGCCAGAATCACGACCGCGATCACCACGGTCGCCACCAGGATGAGTAGAAAACCGTACTCGATGATCGCCTGCCCGCGCTCGCGGGTGCGCACGCGGACAGGGGCAGTGCGAGGCATGGCATTCAGACGGTATCACCGAGTTGCAATGGTTTTATCCGCCTTTTGGCCCAATTACGGGCCAGCGACCTTTCGAGTGCCCTTACGTCATGCTGTCGAAACCGGCGCGGATCTTCTCGTAGCTCCGCTCGAGGTGCTCGCCCAGGACCTTGACCTCGCCGATCACCGGCATGTAATTGGTGTCGCCATTCCAGCGCGGCACCACATGCTGGTGCACGTGGTCGATCACTCCCGCCCCCGCGACCTTACCCAGGTTGATGCCGACGTTGAAGCCTTCGGGCGTGAGCACCGAACGCAGTACCCGGATGGCGCGCTGGGTGAGCGCCATCAGGTCGCTCGCGATAGCGGGCTCCAGGTCCTCCAGCACCCCCAGGTGGGCGAGTGGTGCCACCATCAGGTGGCCGTTGTTGTAGGGATAGCGATTGAGGATCGCCAGGCAGCGCTCCGAGCGCGCCACCACAAGGTGCTCGGCCTCTTGAGATTGGTCGGCGCCGGCCGCCTGGCAGAAGAAGCACCCGGGAGGTCGTGGGCCTTCGATGTAGGTCATGCGCCAGGGCGCCCAGAGGTGCTCCACGCCGAGCCATGATAGGCTCCGGGCGCCTCGACTAAGCCGTCACACTACCACAGATTTGTGTATACTGGGTGGCGTGACCGGAGCTTGCCGGAGTGTCGCGAACTCCCCTGATAGACTGGACGCTCGACTCAAGCCGAGTGGGGCCGTGGCGCAGCTGGGAGCGCGACTGCATGGCATGCAGTAGGTCACGAGTTCGAATCTCGTCGGCTCCACCAGACCTCACCGAGATGGCCAAAACCGCTGCCCCCGTCTACGATCCGCAGGCAATTGAACCCAAATGGCGGGCGGCCTGGAAGCGAGCCGGGCTGTTCAAGGTCAGCGAGGACGCAGGCAAGCCCAAGTTCTACAACCTGGTCATGTTCCCCTACCCGTCGGGGCCGCTGCACATGGGCCATTTCCGCAACTACGTGATCGGCGACGCCTTCGCCCGCTACAAGCTGATGCGCGGCTACAACGTGCTCAATCCCTTCGGCTGGGACGCGTTTGGTCTGCCCGCGGAGAACGCCGCCATCAAGAGCGGTATCCCGCCCCGGGTATCCACCGAGGAGAACATTCGGATCTCCAAGCACGAGCTCGATCTGATGGGCGTGATGTATGCCTGGGACCGCGAGGTGACCACCTGCAACCCGGATTACTACCGGTGGACGCAGTGGCTCTTCCTCAAGCTCCTGGAGCGTGGTCTTGCTTACAAGAAGCTGGCTTCGGTCAACTGGTGCCCGAAGGACAACACTGTGCTGGCCAACGAACAGATCGTCAACGGCGTCTGCTGGCGGTGCGGCACCAAGCCCACCAAGAAAGACCTCGACCAGTGGTTCTTCAAGATCACCGCCTACGCCGACCGGCTGCTCGACGACCTGGACCGGCTGGACCGCTGGCCGGAGCGGGTCCGCGTCATGCAGGCGAACTGGATCGGGCGCAGCCACGGCGCCGACCTCGAGTTTCCGCTGGCTGAACGACCGGACCGGATCACGGCCTTCACCACCCGGCCGGACACCGTCTACGGCGCCACCTTCATGGTGCTCGCGCCCGAGCATCCGCTTGTGGCAGCTCTGACCACCGACAAGCAGCGCGCCGAGGTGACAGCCTACATCGAGAAGACACGAATGGAAACAGAGATCGATCGGCTCTCGACCGAGCACGAGAAGACCGGGGTGTTCACAGGCGGCTACGCGATCAATCCCTTCACCAACGAGCGGGTGCCCATCTGGATCGCGGATTACGTGCTCGCCACCTACGGGAGCGGCGCCATCATGGGCGTCCCGGGCAACGATGAGCGTGACCTGGAGTTCGCGAAAAAGTTTGGCCTGCCGGTCCGGGAGATCGTGAGCACCACCCCTCAGCCGACCGGCGCCGTGACGGCCACGGTCCTCGGTCTTGAACAGGGGTATGCCGTCAACTCCGGGCCGTACAGCGGCCTGCGCAGCCGGGAGGCGTTCGACCGGATCATCACCGACGCGGAGAACCGTCGAATCGGCAGGCGCACCACCACCTACCGGCTCCGCGACTGGCTGATCTCGCGGCAGCGCTACTGGGGGGTGCCCATCCCGGTCGTCTATTGCCCCGAACACGGCATCGTCCCCGTCCCCGAGGCGGACCTGCCCGTCCTGCTGCCGCCGGACGTCGAGTTCCGCTCGGACGGTCAGAATCCCCTCCTTTACGCGAAGGAATTCGTCAATACCACCTGTCCCCGCTGCGGCAAGACGGCCCGCCGCGAGACCGACACCATGGACACCTTCGTGGACTCATCCTGGTATTTCCTTCGCTACAGCTCGGCCCAGGACGACCACGAGCCCTTCAGCACCGAAAAGGCAAATTACTGGATGCCCGTCGACCAGTACACGGGTGGCATCGAGCACGCCATCCTCCACCTGCTTTACTCACGGTTCGTGACCAAGGTGCTGCACGACGCCGGCATGGTCGCGGCGGACGAGCCGTTCACATCGCTCTTCACCCAGGGCATGATCCTTCGCTTCGGCCGGGTGATGAGCAAGTCCGCGGGGAACGGCGTCACACCCGACGAGATGGTGGAGAAATATGGCGCCGACACCGGCCGGGTTTACGAGCTGTTCATTGGACCGCCCGAGCTGGATGCCGAGTGGAACGACCGGGGGGTGGACGGTGTCGCCCGATTCCTCCACCGCGTCTGGCGCCTGGTGGTGGGCGAAGAAGACAACGGTCCGTCGACGGGCACGCCGGTGAGCAGCGCCGGCTTGCTCAGAAAACTGCACGAGACCATCGACAAGGTGAGCCGTGACGTGGAGGCGTTCCACTTCAATACCGCCATGGCGGCCCTGATGGAGCTCTCAAACGCGATGCAGGACTACATCCAGGCCGGCGGCCGGCGCGACGAGACCTGGGACGGGGTGGCGCGCGATCTCGCCCGGCTGCTGGCGCCGTTTGCTCCGCACCTCGCCGAGGAACTCTGGCAGCGGATGGGCCAGGAGGGCCTGGTCGCCATGACTCCCTGGCCGACGGTCGACCCCGGCCTCTTGCGGCGCGAGACCGTGACCATCGTGGTCCAGGTGGACGGCAAGCTGCGGGACAGGCTCGAGATGGCCTCCGGCATCAGCGAGGCCGAGGCCCGCGACCAGGCGCTGAAGAGTCCCAACGTCCGGCGGGCGCTCGACAGCAAAGAGCCTGCCCGCGCCATCTTCGTCCCCGACCGTCTGATCAACCTGGTCTCTCGGTAGACCCAGCCGTGCCAACCGGCCCGTGGAATCGCCGCGCTTCCCTGTCTGTGCGAAGACAACATGACTAATCTGTTGGTGACGAGCGCCGTCCGGGTGCGGTCGATCGTCTACACGCATACCTGGCAGCTCGCCCTCCTCCTGGCAACCTTCACCCTCGCGGCCGGTGTCTTCCTGCTCTGGCCGCGGGAGCCCGGTCCCGCGACAGCCGTCCAGACCCTGTCGGCGCAGGAGGTCGATGCGGCGCAGCAGCGGTTCGTGATCGTCTACGTCAGCGGCGCCGTCCGCAACCCGGGCCTCTACCGGCTCGAGGCGCGGCTGCGCGTGGTGGACGCGATCGTGGCGGCGGGCGGGATGACGGAGACCGCCGACCAGACCTGCCTGCCCAACCTGGCCGCCCACCTGAAAGATGCCAAGCAGGTGGACGTGCCCTTTGCCGGGCGATGCAAGGGCGCCACCCGCAAGGCCAAGCTCGACATCAACACCGCCAGCCGGGCGCAGCTGCTCACCGTGCCCGGGATGGATGGCGCGCTGGCCGACGCCATCATCGCCTTTCGCGATGCCAATGGTGGCTTCGCCAGCCTGACCGAGCTAAAGAGCGGACTTGGCCTGGACAAAACGCTCTACCAGCAGCTGCAGAAATCGCTGACCGTGCCCTGAGCCCGCGGCCCTGGTGGGCGGCGGTCGCGCTGCTGGCTGCCTGGAGCGCGGGCATCATGGCGGGCGTGCTGCTGAGTCCGCTCGCGCCCTGGTTGCTGCTCGGCGCGGTAGCCGCAGCCATCGCCGGCCTGGCGCTCAAGCCCTCACCGATCTTCGCGGCGATTTTGCTCGCCGGCTTCCTGTGCGGCGCCGGACGCGCCGCTCTTGCCGCCACCCCTACGCTTCCGTCCGAAATTGCCGGCCGGCCGGTAACCGTCGCCGGCACTGTCGACGACGATCCGGTAGCGCGGCCGGGAGGTACGCGCCTGGTGGTGGCGGTCGAGAGCGCGACCCTGGCCGACGGGTCCCGCTTTCGTCAGCTTCGAATCCAGACCACCATCTACGGCCGCCAGCCTCCTCACTACGGCGATCGACTGATCCTCACGGGCAGGCTCGAGGAACCCGCCCGCTTCGAGCAGTTCGACTACCGCACCTACCTGAGCGACCAGGGGATCAGCGGCGTTCTTCAGTCTGCCCGGCTGGTCCGGGTGGTGGCCGGCGCGGGCGACCCGTTTCATACCGTTCTGTTCGGCCTGCGCCATGCCGTGGTGGGCACGGTCGATCGAATCCTGCCCGAGCCTCAGGCAGCCCTCCTGCTGGGTGTCGTCTTCGGTTATCGGGCGGCCCTGCCACCCGCCCTGCAACAGCAGATGATCAACAGCGGGCTCATCCATATCGTGGTGATATCCGGCCTCAAGGTCTCCCTGCTCGCCAGGATCATCCAGCGAGCCGCGGGGCGGATCCTGCCGCGGGCAGCGCCCGGGATCGCCCTGGGCGCGATGGTTGTCTACGCGCTGCTCGCGGGAGCGTCGGCCGCCGCCCTGCGCGCGGCCGCCATGGGCGGTCTCGTGGTGCTGGCCGGCGCGATCCGCCGCGACACCCACGTCTTCGCCTCGATGGCGTTGACCGGCGCCGTCATGCTCGGGCTCAAGCCCGCGCTTGCCCACGACGTGAGCTTTCAGCTGTCATTCGCCGGCACGCTGGGAATCGCCACCCTCACCGATCCGATCGCGCACCGCCTGCAATGGATACCGCCTCTGCTGCGCGACCCCTTCGCGGCCACCATCGCCGCCGAGGCTGCGACCTGGCCACTGATGCTCGCCGACTTCCACCAGGTGTCGCTGGTCGCGCCCCTGGCAAACGCCCTGGTGTTACCACTGCTGCCCCTGATCATGGTCTTGGGCGGAGCCGGGGCGATGCTTGGCTCGGTGGTTTCGCTTGCGGGCTGGCCCAGCCTGCAGGTCGCGGGCGCGGTCGCGTCCTGGTTTCGACTCGTGATCGAGTCGACTGCATCGCTGCCGATGGCCAACCTGACGGCGCCGTACTTTCCGTCACGCTGGCTGGCGGCCGGTGCGCTCCTCAACGCCGGAGGGCTGATCGGATTTCGCCTTCGCCGGTTCTTCTGGCGGCGCCAGGTGTGGGCGGTCCTGGGTGGGGCGGCGCTGGTGGCCACGGCCCTGCTGCTGGTTCGGCCCGACGGGAGGGTGCACGTGTACGCCCTGGAGGTGGGGACCGGCTCGGCGGTCCTGGTGCGCACCGGGAACGGCGACCAGGTGCTCTTTGACGGCGGGCCAAACCCGGACCGGTTCGCGCAGGCGATCGGCCGCGCCCTGCCGCCGACGGCCCGAACCCTCAAGACCTGGATCATCACCGGAGGTCGTCGGGACCAGATCGGCGCTGCCAGGGCCGTGCTCGACCGATTCGATATCGACCGGATCGTGGTGGCGGACCCGGATCCCTGGACGCCGACCCTGCGTGCCGTCATCGACCAGGCCGGGCTCCGGCACATTCCGGTCGAGACCGTAGGCGGTCCGCTCCAGGTCGACGGCGTCTGGCTCCAGCCGGTCGGCGACGGACGCAGCTGGATGGTGCGCGACGGAAACGCACTGGTTGTGATCGCCGGCGCGGATGGTCAAATGCCCGCACCCCAGGGGGGAGGAAGTTCGCCGGCACCGGTGCCGGTGATCTTCACGCAGGGCGGGCCGCAAACCTGGGACGAGCCGGCACTTGCGCTTGCGGTCGTCCAGGTCGACGCCAACAGCCGCAACGGGCTCCCCGCCCGTGCCTTCGTCCAGGCGCTTTCCGGATCGCACCTGATGCGGACCGACCGGCTGGGCACAATCGAGCTGGTGGCGACCGACGGCCGGTTTCGCCCGACGAATGAATGACCGCGACAAAAAGTTAGGTGAACGGTACCCGATAAGGGCCGCCGGCCAGCAGCGCGATGGCGGACGCGATTCTGATCGATAGCCCACATCGCCAGACTCACGAGTCACAAACAGGTCAGTCCATTGAGCGCCCGTTTGGGCAAGGAAACAAAGAGCAGATGGCTTCAATTCGGGCGGCCACCTCGTCAGGAAGACTATTTTGCGTAGCGAAATGCCTGTTGACGCATGGTTTGACACACGAACGTCTGCCCGCCCGCCGCTTGCTCTGCGTCGCGCTGAAACGGAGACTTCCCCGGATTGCCGTCAAGTTCTCTGTGGGAGTCGCAATGAAGAGAAAGTTTCTGATCAGCCTGCTCAGCACTGTGGGGATTCTGGTTGTGGGGGTCGGAGTGGCATACGCGACCGGGACCTTCAAAGCCAATCAAGACGGTTACCGTCAGGCTGGCGAAGGCCAGGCGGCGCGCCTGACGATGCGGGTCGAGGCGGGAACGGCCGACGCCAACAGCGCCCTCGTGCCAGACAGCAACCAATGCGGTGTGTCGAATCCTTGTCCGGGTGGAGCGTTGAGCTTCTCGATCGCAAACACGAGCGATCTACCGATACGCGTAACGCAGATCGCCGAAGCCACCGCCCCTTGCGGGCTGGGGGGGCAATGTGCCGTTGTAAGCTCGAACAAGAACGGCATCGGGACCTTCGCGCCGCGAAATGCGGACGGTACGTTTGCGGGCGGGAGCGGCGGAGACTGCGTTGGATACCTGGTGTTCGTGGCTCCGCCCAACTTTGATGCGTGGCCGACGATCGGCGCGAATTCCACACTCCAGGTGAATGGCACCGACAACAGTCAGCTCGGCGCCGGGATGATCCATCTATCGAGCAACACGCCATCGGGTTGCCAGGGGGCGACCTTTAACGTTGGTCTCAATGTAACGGCGACGGAGGCGACACAAGCACGCGGATTTCCTCCGCTACCCTAGGCGACGGAGCTGAAAGGGGACCGGGCTGCAAGGTCAGGAGTTGATTTGATGCCGCGGCGGCGCCGCTATCGGCAAGTGCCCTGGGCGTTGCCAATCGTCGCCGCCGCGGTTCTTGCGGCGACCTATCTGAGTGCGCGCCCAGCGCTCGCGGCAGGTTCCTTTACGACGACCGTCGTCGGTTCGGCGGTTGCTGAGAGCGCCGTGATGCCGATGGGCAAGCCGGCCACGGCGACGATCGTTCAGGGGTCGGTGGGGCTCGAGTGGGCACCGGCGACCTACGGCTCTGGTAGAGAGGTTGGCGGCTATATCGTCAAACGGCAGGTGCTCGGCAGCGCGGACGCCGTCCAGGTCTGCGCTGTCGCGTCGCCCTTGCGGACATGCCAGGATTCGCCTCCCTCAGGCCAGCAAGTCATCTATACCGTCATTTCCACGGAGCAGCTATGGCGCGGGCCGGCCTCGCCTCCATCTGCACCGGTCACGATGCCTGCGGCTGCGCTTGCGGCCACGACCGTTGCCTCCGCGTTGCCAGCACCTTCGCCGAGCCCAACCCTGAGCGCGACGCCAACGCCATCACCCGCGGTGACGCCCTCGCCAACGGGAACGGCGAGCCCTAGTCCCGACCCGACCCCGGTGCCCACTCCAAGCTGAAGCTTCAGTCGGCCGAAGGAGGCGATCCGGCTGGCTAGAGCGCCACGCCGGTCTGGGTCAGGGCCAGCCCCAGGAGGGTGAGGCCAGCCAGGGCGAGCACGATGATGCCGACCGCGATCAGGGCGGCCGCCGTATTCGGCGCGCGGTCGTTGGAGCTCTCCATCCTCATAAGCTTGATCTTGCCGGATGAGGCGCCAATGAGGTGGCGTTAGGAATTCATTATGGAGATTTTGCGTCAACTATTAGCGGGCTCTTAGAGAGCCTTCACCACCATCTCACCGGAATGCGCGACGATGACCAGACCGCAAAACCACGGGAGGGTCGCCAATGTCCGTGAATCCGCAGCCTGCCGAGCCAAGAGAGGGGACTCGATCGCCAGAACCCGTTCCGGCGACGGTCGCCCACCCCAGCCCTGCCCAAAAGCGGGACGCCGATCCTTACCGGCCGGCCCGGCCGATTCCGGCCGCCGAGCTGCAGCCCTCGCCCCTGGACGAGGTCCTGTTCGAGATCAAGCGCCTGATCGTGGGCCAGGATCGGCTGCTCGAGCGGCTCCTGGTCGCACTGCTTGCCCGCGGCCACGCCATCCTCGAGGGCGTCCCCGGTCTGGCCAAGACGGCGGCCGTCAAGGCGCTCGCCGACGTGGTCGGAGGCTCGTTCGGCCGGATCCAGTTCACCCCGGACCTGGTGCCCGCGGACCTGATCGGGACCCGCGTTTACACCCCGGGTCGGGGCGACTTTCGCACCGAGCTGGGCCCGGTATTCGTCAACCTGCTGCTCGCCGACGAGATCAACCGCTCCCCGGCGAAGGTGCAGTCGGCCCTGCTCGAGGTGATGCAGGAACGCCAGGTCACCATCGCCAAGGAGGCGCACCTGGTGCCCGACCCATTCCTGGTGCTCGCCACCGAGAATCCGATCGAGGCCGAGGGAACCTACCCCCTGCCCGAGGCGCAGCTCGACCGCTTCATGTTCAAGGTCGTGATCGGCTACCCCTCCTACATGGAGGAGATCGAAATCGCGAACCGGGTCACCGGGCCGCCGATCGTGCTCCGGCAGGTCCTGACGCTCGAGCAGCTGCGTGAGATGCAGGCGAAAGCGGCCCAGGTCTACGTAGATCCCGCCGTCACGGCGTACGCCGCCACCCTGGTGGGAGCCACCCGCGACCCGGCCGGTAACGGCCTGCCGCAGCTGGCCAAGGCGGTCGCCTACGGTGCCAGTCCGCGGGCGACCATCAACCTGGTCGCCGCTTCGCGGTGCCTCGCCTTCATCCGCGGCCGGGACTACGCCCTCCCCAAGGACGTCGCCGACCTGACCCCCGATGTCCTGCGACATCGGATCATCCTCAGCTACGAAGGATTCGCCGGCGGGGTGACCTCGGATACCGTGATACAGCAGGTTCTCAACCGGAATCAGCCGCCGCGCCTGGACCTGCGGGACAGGCATGCCTGAAACCCCCACCCCGACCCTCCCCCAGAGGTGGAGGGAGAGCGATGGGAGCCTCCCCCAGGCCGCGGCGATCGACCAGCTGCGACGGCGGATGACCTGGCCCGTCTGGCGCAGGCTGGGCCGCCACCTGGGCGGCTCGGAGCGGTCGATGCGATACGGCCACGGCGTCGAGTACGCCGACGTGCGTGAGTATCAACCCGGCGACGACCCCCGCTGGATCGACTGGAACCTGACCGCTCGTGGCGACCGGACATACGTCCGGGTGGCGGAGCTGGAGCTGGCCATCGACGCCTGGTTGCTGATCGACGTCAGCCGCTCGCTCCAGTGGGGTACCAGCCGTTGCCTCAAGGAACAGGTCGCCACCGAGTTCGCCGCCGCTGCCCTTGAGCTGATCGGCCGAAACGGTAATAGGGTTGGCGCCCTCTTTTTCAACGACCGCACCTTCCTGGTGCCGCCTCGGGGCGGCCGCCCGCATCGCTTGCGGCTGCTCTCCTACCTCGACCAGGCGCAGCGCGAGGCTGGCCCGGCCGCCACCAACCTGGCGGGTTTCCTGGAACGCGCCAACACCGTGATCCGGCGCCGCTCGCTGGTGATCCTGATCACTGACTTCCTCAGTGCCGATGGCTGGACCCGGCCGCTGGCGCGACTCGCTCTGCGGCACGAAGCAGTCGCGGTGCACGTGGTAGATCCACGCGAGCACGAGATCCCCGACGTGGGGATTGCGACCTTCGAGGACCCCGAGACGGGCCGCCAGCTTACGGTCGATACCTCGAGCGCGGCCCTTCGTGCCCGCTTTCAGAAGCGCGCCGCCGAGCAGCAGGAGGAGATCAGCCGGCAGCTGGTCCAGTGTCGCGTGCCCGAGCTCCGGTTGAGCACGCAGGACGACACCCTGGAGCGACTGGCCGACTACCTGCACCGGCGTCGCCTGCTCCAGGGTCAGCGCGGGCGGCCGGGTGGGCCGAGGGAGCTGGCCCCCGCTTGACCTTCCAGAATCCGGTCGCGCTGCTGGCGCTGCTTCTCGTGCCTGCCCTGATCGGCCTGTACTGGCTTGCCCAGCGGCGCCGCCAGCGATATGCCGTGCGCTTCACCAACCTGGCCCTGCTGGGCCAGGTCGCACCCCAGCGCCCGGGAGCCCGCCGCCACATCCCCGCCGCGCTTCTGCTGGTGGCACTGGCCGGGCTGCTGGTGAGCTTCGCGGGGCCGCACGCCAGGTTCTCCGTACCCAAGGACCGCGCCAGCGTGATGATGGTGATCGACGTTTCGGGCTCGATGTCCGTCGCCGACATCCAGCCGTCACGGATCGAGGCCGCCAAGCAGGCGGCCCAGTCGCTGGTGAACTCGCTCCCCTCCGGAGCATCGATCGGGCTGGTCGCGTTCAGCAGCCGGGCGGACCTGCTGACTCCGCTCGGCACGGACCGTCAGCAGCTGCTCCCGGCGATCTCCTCCCTGACCCCGGGCGGCGGGACCGCCCTGGGTGACGGCCTCATGCTCGCGCTCGACCAGCTGGAGGCTGCCAGCAGCCAGTCGAGCCAGCCGACTCCCAGCCTGATCGTGCTGCTCACCGACGGCGCCGCCAACCGGGGCGTGCCACCGGACCAGGCAGGGGCGCGGGCGGCCCAGGACCACATCGCGATCGAGGCGGTCGGGATCGGTTCGCGCAACGGCGGCGGACAGGTGCAGGGGGTCGACGTCGGGCCGGTGGACGAGCAGGCCCTGCAGACCCTGGCCAACCAGACCTCAGGCCACTACTACTTCGCCTCGGACGCCGGCAACCTGAGCAAGATCTATGCCTCGCTGGGCAGCCGGTTCGGGTTCAAGCTGGAGAACGTCGACCTGACCATCCCGGTGGCCGCCTTCGGGACCGCGATCCTGGTGCTGGCCGGGTTGCTCAGCCTGCGCTGGTTCCGGCTGTTTCCGTAACCCGGCCAAGCCAGAAGTCCAGGCGGTAGCGAAGTCGCTGCATGTGGGCTTCCAGCAGCTGGGCGTTGTCGGACTCTATGTCGCTGGGATCGCTCGCGAGCACGGCCCGCATGGAGGCGATCAGCTCCTCATTGAACTTGATCAGCTGCAAGTAGACCGCGGCCCAGTGACGGGCATCGTCGCCCAGCCTGGTCTGCGGGTCCTCACCGTCCATCAACCGCTGCGGGTCCGCTGCCGATTGCAGGGCGGTCTGATCTCCCCGCATGCCCTCGGCTGGTCGCAAATTCTTTTCCACTGCCATACGCGCACCCAGATCTTAGGCCCGAATCAACCCTAATGCCGAAACTCTAGAAAAGGTAGCCGTTGTTGTCAATACTCCCGTTTACCCGGTTTTTTGTTAGCATCGGCGGGAATGGCCAGCGAACGGGAGGCATCCGCGGCGAGGCGCAAGGTGCGGGCGACGTTTCATCTCCCGGAGCCGCTCCTCAATGAGGCCCGGAATGCGGTGGTCGCCCTCTCCGGGCCGCCCCACCGATTGACGCTGGCGCGCCTGGCCGAAGACGCCATCCGGCACGAACTCGAGCGACTGAGGAAGCGCCGCCAGGGCCCAGGCCGCGGCCGAGAGTTTCCTCAGCGGGACAGCGAGCTGCGCGGCGGCCGGCCCATCCAGTAACTCGACGCGGCAGGCCTATCCAGTAACTCGACGCGGGCGGGCGCCGCGGACCGCCGTCCCGGTCAGGGGACGACCAACACCGACGGTACACCCTCCTCTTCCATCAGCACGACAACGCCCTGCGGCTGGCCGCCTCGCGGACCCACCAGTGGCGTGCACACCACGCGACAACTGATGCTTTTCCCCCGCCGGTTCGTGGCTTCAACTGTGACCTCGCGGTACCGGGTACCTTTTCCATTGAGGCACTCGGTGATCGGCCCGGCCAGCTGGTCGACGGGTAGCCCGATGTCAAGCCGCAGCATGGGTTGATTGACAACCTCGTCGGAGCGCACGCCCCAGAGCTCCTCCGCCTGCCGGTTCCAGAACTGGACGCGGAGGTCCCGGTCGAGCACGGACACGCCCAGGCGCAAGCTGGAGAGGACCGTTCCTATGAAGAGGTTGAACTGGTCGAGCTGGCCGCTGCGGGTATGGAGCTCGGTGTTGATCGTCTGCAGCTCACTGTTGGTAGATTCGAGCTCTTCGTTCATGGTTTCGAGCTCTTCGTTGCTGGACTGGAGCTCTTCGTTGGTGGTCTCCAACTCCTCCACCGTCGACTGCAGCTCCTCGTTGGTGGTCTCCAGTTCCTCATTCGTCGATTGAAGCTCTTCGGAGGCGGTCTCCAGCGCCTGCTTGTGCCGATCCAGCTCCTCATACAGATGATGGGCAGTGGTCACATCGGTGAAGGTGATGCTCGTCCCCATCAGGGCGCCCTCGTCCTTCAACAGCGGTGCGACGTAGATGTCGAGATGTTGCACCCCGCCCTCCGGCACCTGGCGCTTGACACTGTGGACTTCTGCCGGCTTGCGCTCCCGGTTCACCTGGTCGACCGGAGTCCGCAAATCGATTGGGCGGTAGGAGACCTCGAGATCCTGGAGGGGACGGCCGATGTCACCGCTGGTCAGCCCGAACATGGCCCGGGCCCGTTCGTTCGCGCTGGCCAGGTAGCCGGAAGCATCCAGCACCATCTGCGCCAGCGGGACGGCATTGCTGGCGGCGTCTCGCAGCAGGACATCCCGGTCCAGGTGATTCTCAGGCTGGCTGGCACCGGCCTGAGAGAGGACCAGCAGCCGGTCGCGCAGGTTGAGCTTGGGAACCTTGGTAAAGACGCGGTGCTTGAGCTCGACCGGCCGGAAGATCGAATCCCGGGTGAGCAGCATCTCGGCCTTGCCCAGGAACATAAAGCCCTTCTCCGACAGTGCGTAGTGGAACCGGGCAAGTATCCGGCCCTGGGTCTCCGCCTCGAAGTACATCAGGCAGTTGCGGCAGATCAGCAGGTCCACGCGTGAGATCGGAGCATCCTGCAGCAGGTCATGCCGGCCGAAGATGACGCTGCGGCGAAGATCGCCTCGAAAGATCGCCCGGCCGTTGGCCTGGTCCACGTACTTCTCGCGAAGGGGCGCCGGGATGGCGTCGAGGTCGTCTGAGTCGACGTTCCCCTGCCGGGCCCTGGTGAGCGCCTCCTCGTCGACGTCGGTGGCGTAGAGCTTGACCCGCTCCTTGAAGGCCTCCATCCCCACCGCCTCCGCCATCAGCATGGCAGCTGTGTAGGCTTCCTCACCGGAGGCGCAGCCGGCGCTCCAGACGCGAACCGGCTCACTGCTGCCTTTGCCCGACAGGACTCGCGGGATGATCTCGCCGGCGACGAACTCCCAGGCGGTCGGGTCCCGGAAGTATCCGGTGACGTTGATCAAGATGGTGTTGAAGAGCTGCACGAACTCATCGTCGTGGAGCTGCAGGTAGTCGTGGTAGGCGGCCACGCTCTTCTGCCCGACCTGGTCCATGCGTTTCTGTACGCGGCGCATCAGGGTGGCGCGCTTGTAGCCGGTGAAGTCGAAGCCGCGGCTCTGCCGGAGGAAGCGCAGGAGCGACTCGAAATCCTCGTCGCGCTCCGCGGCGCTCACGCCACCATCCCCTTGATCACCAGGGTCTCTAGCGCGGACGGGATCTCGCCCAGGGGGAGGACGAAGTCGACCTCGCCGGTCTTGATGGCCGCCCCCGGCATACCGAAGAACTCGGAGGTTTCCTCGTCCTGGGCAATCACGGTGCCGCCCATCTTCTTGATGGCCCTGACCCCCATGGTTGCGTCCGTGCCGGTGCCGGTCAGGACCACCCCGATGGCGCGGTCCCGGCAGGTGGCGGCCACGGACTCGAAGAGCAGGTCCGCGGACGGGCGCACGAAGTGGACCAGCTCCGACTGGCTGAGCGAGATCTTGCGCCCCGGGTCGATCAGGAGGTGGCGATCCGGGGGCGCGATGTAGACCGTTCCCGGGCGCAGGATATCCCCCGCCTCCGCCTGGACAACGTGCAAGGCGGTCCGCCGGCTGAGGATGTCGACCAGGAGGCTGCGGTGGCGAGGGTCGAGGTGCTGGACCACAACTATGGCGGCCGGGAATCGCTCCGGCAGCGGCGAGAGCACCCGGCGGAGTGCGGTGACGCCGCCCGCCGAAGCCGCCACGGCGATCACATCGTAGGCGGCCTCGCCGAATTTAACGGGCACCACACGATCCGTCCGGGCGGTCGATTCATCTCTCATTCCTCATCTGCCCGGGGTGGGGCGCGTCACCCAACCTCGATTGAGTACCCCTCGCGTGGACGGGTGATCAGGCGGTAGGAACCGGCCAGCATAGCCAGGCGCTTGCGCAAGCGGCCGATGTAGGTACGCACCTCCTCAGGGGAGAGCTCGTCCTTGCGCCAGGCGAGCGCGATCAGCTGCTCCGCTGAGAAGGACCGGTGGGGATGTTCGAGCAGGAAACTGAGCAGCTGATACTCACGTCGTGTCAGGAAGAGGGTGTTTTCCTTGTATCGGACGGTATGTTTCACCCCGTCCATCTCCAGGCCGGCGAGCTCGAAATACCGCGAGCGCCAGAAGGTCAGGCGCTGTCCGATCCGTTGCTGCTCGCGAAGGAGCGCGCCGAACTCGCTGTCGGGAGGCACGGGCTGCCGCCGCTCGTGATCGCCGCCGGTCTTGCGAAGCGTGTCCTCGATGAAAGCTGCCAGCTCCGAGTAGATGGCGATCCAGTGTCGAGCGTCCTGGGCGTCGGCTCGGTCGAGGTCTTCGCCGGGTAGCAGGTCAAGCACCGGGAATCACCTCCTCCCCGCGGACGAGCCGCAGGCGTGGAATCAGTCCGTCATGAGCGGGCCGGAGCGTCTTCGGGGCGTCGGACTGGTCGAGCAGCCGCCTCTGCCAGTGGCGCAGCTGCGATTGGAAGTGCCGGATCTCGGTCTCCAGGGAGGGGAGGTCGCTTACCAGGAAGTCGTGCCTGGCTTCGGGATCCATTCGGTGGAGCTGCTTGCGGAGCTCGTCGCGCGTCTGCTGGTACCGCGAGATCAGCCGCTGGTAGAGGGTGACCCAGCGCTCGGGTTCATCCGGGGAGCAGCGGAGCGCCCAGGTATCGCGCTTGTCCCCCAGCCGCTCGATCTCGAGCTGCAGGGCATCGCTCCTGGCGCGAAGTTCCGGGGTGCTGTGTCGCCGGGACAGGCCGCCAAGGATGAGCCGCTTGCTCTCGAGCATCAGGCTGTAGCTCGACAGGAAGTGACCCGCCATCTGGTAATGCCAGGACGACTCGAATACACGGAGGCTCAGCACGGGTGTCTCCCTCCCCCCATGCGCATCTTAGACCCTTGCTTCGACAAATTCGTCCTCCTGGCCCATGAGATCACTCTATACTCATGCCAACTTCAAGGAGGATCGGCGAGATGAACCTTCTGAATGCCTTCAAAGTTCGGCTCAACACCCTTGCCATCGTCCTGATCCCGGTGTGTATCGGGATCGACTGGGCTGGCCGTTCGATCGACAAGGCGCTCAATCTGCCTGTGTTCCTGGATTCGATCGGAACTGTCCTGGGCGGCATCCTGGCCGGACCCTGGGTGGGCGCGCTGTCCGGCTTTGTCGCCAACTTCATCAACGCGGGAACGGTTGATCCGATAGCCGGCTGGTATTCGATCGTCTCGGTGGGGATCGGCTTTGCCGCCGGGATCGCCGGCTACCTGGGCTGGCACAAGCGACCGGGCGCCTGGGTGGGCGTCTGGTTGATGGTGTTTCTCACCGCCTCCATCATCTCCACACCCATCAACATTGGTCTCTTCTCGGGACAGAGCGGAGTCTGGTTCGGCGACGGGATCTACACGGGCCTGGTCAAGGCCGGTCTCCCAACCTGGATCGCCGCCTACGGGGACGAAGCCTCCGTCGACATCATCGACAAACTGGTCACCGTGCTGGTGGCGATCTTCATCTACCAGGGTCTCCCCCGGCGTTACCGGTCCCTGTTTCGGATGTACGAGCCGGCCGATTCGGAGGGGGAGGAGAGAGCTCCGGCAAGAGCCTAG
>VBDY01000150.1 GCA_005882775.1 Chloroflexota bacterium
GCGCCTGTACGAGGTGAGTTTTCGAGCCCAATTCCTTTCAGGCTTGATCCAGCCTGCCATCACCTTCCTCGGCAACCTCAATTACGTTGCCATCGCGGCGATCGGCGGGATTCGGGTGGCATCGGGCACGATGACTCTCGGGGATGTCCAGGCATTCATCCAGTACTCCCGCCAGTTCACGCTGCCCATCACCCAGTTCGCCAGCCAGATGAATCTGCTCCAGTCGGGACTCGCTTCCGCCGAGCGTGTCTTCGAGTTCCTCGACGCGCAAGAGGAAGCCCCTGATCCTGCGCAGCCCGTACGCCTCCCGGCCCTGGCCGGCCGGGTCAGCCTGGAGCACGTCGCCTTTCGCTACGAACCGGCCACGCCACTCATCACCGACCTCAGCCTGGAGGTCAGCCCGGGTCAAACGATTGCCATAGTCGGCCCGACCGGGGCGGGAAAGACGACGGTCGTCAACCTGCTGATGCGCTTTTATGAGATCGAAGCAGGGCGGATCGGGCTGGATGGTGTTGATTCCCGCGATCTCACTCGCGACCAGGTGCGCCGCGTGTTCGGCATGGTCCTCCAGGACACCTGGCTGTTCGCGGGCACGATCCGGGAGAACATTGCTTACGGGAAACAGGGAGCAACGGACGATGAGGTCACCGCCGCCGCGCGGGCGGCCTATGTGGACCAGTTCGTTCGGACCCTCCCGGATGGGTATGACACGGTCCTGACCGAGGACGCTTCCAACCTCTCCACCGGGCAGAAGCAGCTACTGACGATCGCCCGCGCGTTCCTGGCCGAGCGCAGCATCCTGATCCTGGATGAGGCCACCAGCAACGTCGATACCCGGACTGAGGTCCTGATCCAGGACGCCATGGCGCGACTGCGCTCCGGGCGGACCAGCTTCGTGATAGCGCACCGGCTCTCTACTATCCGCAACGCCGACACCATCGTGGTCATGGACGCCGGGCGGATCGTGGAGCAAGGCAGCCACGCCGAGCTCTTGCGCCGGCGCGGCTTCTACTACAGCCTCTACAACAGCCAGTTCACCGACGCCCTGGCCGAAGCCAGCTGACTGCGATCAGGGGAGTCCTTCCTGCTCCGGCATGTCCAGGTCGGAGGTCGCGACGTGGCAGGCGGCGGTGTGTGCCTGCCGGAGAAGACGTAGCCGCGGAGTAACCCGGGAACACTCATCGATCGCGTAAGGGCAGCGAAAACGGAAGCGGCAGCCCGGCCGCGGGTCTACCACGCGTGGCGGTTCGCCAACCTCGGCCCGTCCAGTCAACGCGATCGGAGCGCGCGGGTCGGGCACGGCCGACAGCAGCAGCTGGGTGTACGGGTGCTTGGGGTGGCTCAGGACATCCTCGGCAGGCCCACTCTCCACCAGGTGCCCGGCGTACATGACCAGCAGGCGGTCGGCCACGTACCGGGCGCTGGCGATGTCGTGCGTGATGTACAGGACCGAGACCCGCTCCCGCCGGCGCAGCTCGGCCATAAGGTTGAGCAGCCCGATCCGAATCGAGACGTCCAGCATCGAGACCGGCTCGTCGGCGAGGATCAACTCCGGCCGGCAGGCGAGCGCCTGGGCGAACCCCACCCGTTGCCGCTGGCCGCCGCTCAACTCGTAGGGGTACTTGTGCAGCACCTCGGACGGGGGCGTCAAGCCGACCGACGAAAGGAGACGTTCGGCCTCCTCCTGGCGCTGCTCGGATGAGAGCTCCGGCCGGTGGAGCTTGAATGCCCGCTCCAGCCCGTGCGAAATTCGGTACACAGGGCTGAGTGAGCTGTAAGGGTCCTGGAAGACCATCGGCACCCGGCCGTGATAGGACAGGATTTCGCGCCGCGAGCGCATCGAGCCCAGCGGCCGTCCCCGGTAGGCGATCGAACCCGCTGTCGGTCGATAGAGCATGGCCAGCAGGCGCGCGACCGTGCTCTTGCCGCTACCGCTTTCGCCCACCAGGGCGACGATCTCGTTCTGCCGGATGGTCAGATCCATGTCGTCGACGGCGTGCAGGAAGCGCCCCGAGAACGGCCCGCCGATCCGGAAATGCCGGGTCAGGCCGGTGGCCTCGAGGAGCACCCCGGCGCTCCCCGTTTCCGGGTCAGTCGTGACGCTGGTGGATGCTTGCAATCGGCCCGTGACCATTGGCATAGAGGTGACATCGAACGAGGTCATCGCTCCGGGTAAAGACGGGTGACTCCTCTACCCGGCATACAGGCATCACGTGCGGGCAGCGCGGATGGAACCGGCAGCCCGCCGGCGGACGAGCCAGGTCGGGGGGCGTGCCCGGAATACCCTGCAGGACCTGGCGTTCGCCGATGATCGATGGGAAGGACTGCATCAGCCCCACCGTGTAGGGATGCAGTGAATCCTTGAAGACCTGGCGGGTTCCGCCGAGCTCGACCAGCTGGCCCGCGTACATGACCGCCAGCCGGTCGGAGAAGTGGCTGACCAGGGACATGTCGTGGGTGACGAAGAGCACCGCGAACCCGAACTCGCGCTGGAGGGCCTTGATCTGGATCATCAGGGATCGCTGGGCTACCACGTCCAGCGCGGATGTGGGTTCGTCCATGATCACGAGCTGGGGAGTGAAAAGCAGGGCCATCGCGATCATGGCTCGCTGCCGCATGCCGCCGCTCAGCTGGTGCGGGTAGCTCTGCAGATGGACGGGGTCGATCCCGACCAGCCGCATCACCTCCTCCGACCGCCTTCGGAGCATCCGGCCCGGCATGGCTTCGTGGGCCAGAGTCGCATCGCGCAGCTGCTCGCCGATCGTCATCACCGGGTTTAGGGCATTCATGGCGCTCTGCATCACCACCGAGTAGGAGCGCCAGCGGAGGTGCCGGAGGTCCTCGTCGGCCAGCGTGACCATGTCCTGGCCCAGAAACCGGACGCTGCCCGACACGATCTCCGCAGGCGGACTGAGCAGTTGGGCGATGGCGAAGAGGAGGCTCGACTTGCCGCACCCGGATTCGCCCACGATGGCCAGGAATTCCCCAGGGGCAAGCGTTAGCGAGACGCGATCGACGGCGCGGACCGGACCGGAAGCCGCCGCGTATTCCACCACGAGATCCTCAACCTCAAGAATGGGCGATGCGATTCTCTTTCCTCATGCGGATTGGCCGTAGGGCAGGATTGCTGATCTCGTCGAAGGCGTAGTTCAGTAGGGCGAAAGCGGCCCCGAGCAGCGCGATGCAAAGGCCGGGGGTGATCGCCCAGAGTGGCGAGCCCGCATTCAGCGCCCCGTTGTTTTCCGCCCAGAAAAGCATGGTGCCCCAACTCATGTCGTTGGGGTTGCCGAGGCCGATGAATTGCAGTCCGGCGGCGGCGAGAACGGAGTAGAGCGCCGCGCCGAGGAAGTTCGCCACGATCAGGGAGGTCATCGTCGGCAGCATCTCGAACACGATCACGTACCAGTTGCGCTCGCCACGGACTCGGGCAGCATCCAGGAACTCGCGGTTGCGAAGCGACAGACCCTGCGATCGTAGCTGCCGGGCGCCGTAGGACCACCCGGTAATGACGATCACGGCGATCAAGACCGCGAGGCCGCCCGTCCGCGCGTAAGCCGCGACCACGATCATCAGCGGCAGCGTCGGGATCACCAGGAAGACATCGGTTACCAGGGACAGCACGTGGTCGGTGACGCCGCCGAGGTAGGCGGCTGCGACCCCGATCAACATCGAGAGCAGGGTGGCCATCAGTCCCGCGACCAGCGCAATCGCCAACGACTCCCGCGTCCCCCAGACGAGCTGAGAAAAGATGTCCTGGCCATTGCCGGTGGTGCCGAGCAAATGACTGGGGGAGGGGCCGAGCACCTGGTCGAAAATCTGGGCGTGCGGGTCGTAGGGAGCCAGCGAGCCGGCAAAGACCGCCACCAGGACGAAGATCCCCAGGATGATCGCGCCGGCGAGCGCCTTGCGGTTCGAACGAACGGCATTCGTGACATTCAGGAACGACCGGTCGGGCCTACGTGCGGGGTCCGCCTTGACAGCGGACTGGTCGGCCACAAGACGAACATCCAGGCCCATGCTGTTGCCTCAGGCGCGCTCGCGTGTCCGGGGATCGAGCCAGGCGGTCAGGAAGTCCGCAGCCGTGACGGCCAGCAGTACCGCCAGCGTGATCAGCAGGAACAGCGACTGCATCAGGGGAAAGTCCTCGTTGTTCACGGCCTGGCGCAAGAACGTGCCCAGCCCTGGATAGTTGAAGACGATCTCTACCAGTAGTGCCCCGCTGATGACGAAGCCAAGTGACATGGCGAACCCGACCAGGTTGGGAAGAATGGCGTTGCGGGCGGCGTAGTGGAACATGATGCGCGCGGGAGACAGCCCCTTGGCTCGAGCCATCTTTACGTAGTCCTCGGCCAGGGTGGTGATCATGTTGTTCCGCATGGTCAGGACCCAACCGCCGATTGAGGTGAGGACGATGGTGAACGCGGGCAGGATGGAGTGGACGAGCACGTCCGAGATGTACGTCCACGACCACTCACTCGAGACCTCGGAGCTGCTTCCGAATGCCTGCGGGAACCAGCCCAGCGTGATCGAGAAAACGTAGATGCAGATCAGCCCGATCCAGAAATAGGGGAAGGCGGAGGTCACCACGAAGATGGACGGCAGGACGCTGTCGAGGACTCCACCTCGGCGCCAGGCGCTGACGATCCCAATCAGCGTACCCAGCACAAAGGCGATCACGGTCGCCATCCCCACCAGCCCAACCGTCCAGGGAAGCGCCAGCATGATCACATCGACGACGTGCTTCGGAAAGAAGCCGATCGAGACGCCGAAATCGCCATGTAGCAGGTTCCCCAGGTAGGAGAGGTACTGCTGGAACGGGCTGTCGTTGTTATTGACACCGAGCGCGACCTCGAGGCTCTTGATTGCCGCGGGATTCACCCGCCCGTGGAAACGGGTCCGCAGGGCGACCTCGGGTCCCCCAGGAAGGAGCCGAGGCAGGATGAAATTGAGGGTTAGCGCCGCCCAGAGTGTCACGACGAAGAACTCCAGGCGGCGCAACAGGTAGGTCACCGCAGGTTAAGGTGCCTCAAGTTGCGTGCACCCGCAGCAGCACCTGCTCCCAGTCCGGAATGTTCCAGGGCGCCGGCGCCGCGTAGGGGTCGTCCCGAGTTGGCCAACCGCCGAAGCCTTTGGTGCTGTATTGGTACCAGGCTACGCTCTCTGTCACCGGGATCACGGGAACCTGTTCCAGCATGATCCCCTGGATCTGCTTCATGATGTTGTGCTGCTCCGCGGTACTGGTGGTGGCGCCGAACTGCTCGATCAAGCGGTCCGTGGCTGGATCGGTCCAGCGCCCGTAGTCACCCGATGCCGTCTGCCCGATCGCAGCCGACGTCTGGCTGTAAAGCGTGTTGCGCAGCTCGTAGTAGGGATTCGGTCCGGGTGAGTTGGAAAGGGACCCGTAGCCCATCTGAAACTGGCCGAGGAAGAGTTTGTTGAAGTAGTCGTCGTGCGAGAGGTCCTGCTCCTTGATCTCGACGCCGATCTCCTTCAGGTTGTCCCTGACCACCTGAAGTGACGCGGTCCAGTCCGTGTAGCCGCTGATGCTGATTACCGTGAACGAGAGGCGCTTCCCCGCACTGTCCTTGAAGATCCCGTCGCTCCCCTTCGTAAACCCCGCCTGCTGCAGGAGTGACTGCGCCTTGGCTGGGTTGAACTTGTAGTCGTACTTGGCCGCCTGGCTGGAGTCGTACCAGTCGTTGAACGTTGGGATCACGATCCCGGTCTGACTCCCGGCGGGCTGGTAGCCATACTCGCCGATCTTCGAGACCTTAGGCCGATCGATGCCATAGGCAAGGGCCTGGCGAACGAGTTTGTCGTCGAGCGGCTTGAGCGTCAGGTTGAGGAAGAGGTTGACGTTCTGGATGGGCGGGAACCAATAGTGGTGGTGATCCTTGTCCTTGGCTACGTAGTAGGTATCGATATTGGGTATGAACTGGCCGCCCCACTGAGCCTGGCCACTGGCCAGGTAGGCATTGGCCGGATCGTTGTCAAGGAAAGCCGGGTAATTGACCTTTGCGATATGCGGCAGGCCGGCCTGCCAGTAGTTGGGATTGCGCAGATATGGGATGTTCTGCGGCGTGCAATCGCCCACGGTAAACGGGCCGGTACCAATCGGTTTCGGCATGTTTTCGCCAACCGGGTCCTTGATCTGCGACCAGATGTGCTCGGGTACGATGGCGACCTGTCCGGCGATGTAATAGAAATAGGGGACCGCCGGGGTTGTGAAGGTCATCACCACCTGGTCGGAGCCCTGCTGGGTCACATCCGATAGGACGGTCCAGACCGATTGAAGGTCGAGGGCGCTGTTCGTCTTCATCAATTTGAAGGTATAAACGACGTCCGCGGCCGTGAAGGGCTGGCCGTCGGTCCACTTCACACCGGAGCGTGTCGTGAAGGTGAGGGTCTTGCTGTCGGAGCTCCATTTGTAGGAGCTCGCCAGCATCGGCGTCGTCTTGCCGTTCAGTAGGTTGTTGTAGACCAGCGGCTCGTAAACCGGGCCGAAGGCGAAGCTGTTCACATTAGCGTTGAACGGATTGAAGCCGCAGGTCCAGAGCGTTCCGCTCTCGTTGTCGATGGTGATGGTCCCGCCCTCTTTGAGCTGTGCCGTCGGGTTGGTGGTCCCGCAGGCTGCCACCGTGAGCGCCAGCACCGCGAACAAAGCGATCGTGAGCGCGCGTCTTCGTCTCATCCCAACTTCCTCCTCAGGCTTGTTTGGTCGTCATCCCGCCGCTTCCTGTAGCAGTCGTCCAGGTCGGGCAAAAACACGGTCTCGTGCCGCCTCCAGCGCGGTCGCAACCGCCCCCTGCAACACCGCGTCCTCACCCAGGGCGGAGACCAGGAGGCGCGGACGGAATGGCAGATGGCGCAACTCGCGCTCGATCGGGTCGATCAGGAGGTCGCCGTTTCGGCCAATGCCACCGCCCAGGACCACCAGCTCCGGGTCCAGAACCAGGGTGAGGGTCGCGATGGCGGTGGCCAGCCGGGTGGCTTCGATCGCCACTGCCCGGGTTGCTGCCGGGTCCCCACGCCGAGCCGCCAGGAAGACGCGCTCGGCGGTCAGAGGCCCCTTCATCCCAAAACCCTTGGCGGCCCGGACCACGCCCGCCGCGGCAGTGGCCTCCTCGAACGCTCCCCAGCGCCTGCTTGCCGGCGGACCGTCCTGGTGCCCGATCGGAAGGTAGCCGATCTCGCCCGCGCCCCCGCCCGCGCCGCGGTGCAGGGACCCCCTCAGGACCAGGCCGGCGCCAACTCCGGTGCCAACCGAGAGGTAAACAAAATTTCCGACTTCGCGGCCGTGCCCGTGAGCTCCCTCGCCGATGGCGGCCAGGTTGACGTCGTTCTCGAAGGTGACGCTCGTCCCCAACTCTCGCCGGACGGCTTCGACCAGTCCCTGGCGTCCCCAACCGGGCAGGTTCGGCGCCATAAGCATCACGCCCCGCTCGGGGTCGAAAACCCCGGGGCTGCCCAGAGTGGCCGCAGTCACCTGGTTCCAGCGGATACCGGCTTCGGCGGCCAGCTGGTGGGCGATGGAGCCGATCTGTCCGATCAGGCTGTCGGCGCTCCGCACCTGGGCCCGCTCCTGGCGGCGGGCGACGATTGCTCCCGAGATGTTGGCGATCGCCGCCCGGACCCATTGCCGGCCCACGTCGATTCCCACCACCCAACCCGCCGAGGGGTTGACCTCGTAAAGGACTGCTGTCGGGCCTCGTCCGCCTCTCGATCGTCCCACCTCGCGGACCAGTCCACCTTCGAGGAGACCGCTCAGGGCAAGCGAAACGGTCGGCTTGGAGAGCCCGCTCTCACGGGCGATGTACGCTCTCGAGATAGGGCTGTGCCGGCGGACCAGCTCGAGGACGGAGCGCTCGTTGATCGCGCGTAAGAGCGATGGCGTCCCGGCGGTGATCGTTCCCGGCATGGCGTCGATCGGGGCTGGCATTGCTGATATAGTTAGGAAAACTTCCTTACTGTTGGGGTAAGGGTACCCCGGTTAGAAGAGAGGCGTCAAGTGGCAGTCTTAACCCCCTTACCAAAGAAACGAGGCAGGTGAGCCCGGTTCGCCTCCAGCAGGGCGTCCAGCAGGGGCGCCGCCACTCGATATCGCCCCACCAGCGGGTTGGCGAGCAGCGCCTTGAGGGCAGCCGACCTGTCGCCGTCGATCGCGGCTCGGACAGCCAGGCGCTCGTATGCCTTGACCTGCTGAACCAGGCCCAGCATCTCGGGAGGCAGGCCGGGGAGGGGCTGCGCCGTCGCCCCGTCGCGGTCGATCCGGGCCGGGACCTCGACCACGGCATCGTCGGGAAGCTGGGGGAGGGTACCCCGGTTTTTTACGTCCACAACCTGTTCGTCACCGGTGCCCGCGTGCAACGATGCCATGAGGCGGGCGGCAGCCTCGCTGTAGAAAGCCCCACCGCGTTTTTCCAGCAGCTCAGGTTTGCTATCGAGAGACGGGTCGCGGTACAACTCCAGGAGTTGGCGCTCAAGAGCCATCACCTCCTCGGCGCGCGAGAGGTGAGCGCCGGAAAGTTCCTCCTGCAGGACCACGTCCGTCAGGTAGAAGTAGCGCAAGTAGGAGGAGGGGATGGCGCCCAGCAGCCGGATCAGCGAGCCGGGAATTCCAACCATGTCGCCCAGGGCCTCCGCGGAATTCTCGATCAGATCGGGCAAATGGTCGATGCCCCCCACCCGTACAGCCCGCTCCCAGGTGAGATGGTTCAGCCCGACGTGCTCCAGGCTGACGTCGCCAGGATCAACATGGAGAAAGCTGGAGAGCCTGCGTTGGAGGCTGATCGCAGAGTTGCAGAGCCCTATCGCCCGGTGCCCCTCGTCGAGCAGCGCCTGGGTCACGATCCCGACCGGGTTCGTGAAGTCGACGATCCAGGCCCCCGCGTTCGCCCGCCGGCTGGCCTCCTCCGCGATCTCGAGAACGACCGGCACCGTCCGCAGAGCCTTGGCGAAGCCGCCGGGTCCGGTGGTCTCCTGACCGATGCAGCCGAACTCGAGGGGAAGGGTCTCGTCTATCAGCCGAGCGGCCTGCCCCCCGACCCGCAGCTGGACTACCACGAAATCGGCGCCGTCGAGGGCTCGGTCGTGGTCCTGGGTCATGGTCAGGACGGTGGTCGAGCCCTGTTTGCGCAGAATCCGCCGAGCCAATCCGCCCACGGCGTCCAGGCGGACGGGGTCGGGATCGAGCAGGACCAGCTCGTCTACGGGAAGGCGCGCCCGCTGGGCATCGAGTCCGCTGATCAGCTCCGGCGTATAGGTGCTACCCCCACCGAAGACCGCCATCTTGACGCCCACTCCGAGCGCATCTTACGGGAATGCGGCCTCAAATGGTTAGGGAACTTTCCTGAATATTGGTCGTCCCACCGTGACTGAGTCAAGAGCGGCCCTGCTCGCCGTGGACGGGGGCGACTCGAAAACGGATGTAGTTGTTGTCGACCGGGCGGGCCGGCTGCTGGGTGCCGCGCGCCTCGCCGGGTCATCCCACCTCGGACTCGGTCGTGAATCAGCCGCCGATGCCCTGGATCGGGCAATAGGTCGTGCCTGCGCCCAGGCCGGCATCGACCCCAGCCGGCGACCGGTGGCGCAGACCGGGGTATATTGCCTGGCCGGCGCCGACCTCCCGGTTGATCACCGGCGGATCGCGGGCGAGCTCGCTGGCCATCGGTGGACCGTCCGCAACCTGGTAAGGAATGACACCTTTGCCGTCCTCCGCGCCGGGACCGACCTCGGCTGGGGTGTTGGGGTCGTCTGCGGGACCGGGATGAACTGCTCGGGCATCGGACCGGACGGCCGGATCGTCCGGTTTGCGGCGCTGGGCGAGCTGTCGGGAGACCTCGCCGCGGGAGGTGGCTGGCTGGGGCGCCGAGCCCTGGGGGTCGCCGTCCGCGCCCGCGACGGACGCGGCCCCCGAACCGCGCTCGAGCGTTCGATCCCAGCGCACTTCCAGATGTCATCCCCCGCCGCTGTCATGGAGGCGATCTATGTCGGCCGCCTCGACGAGAGGGAGCTGCTCAGCCTGCCGCCCCTCGTGTTCAAGGCAGCGTCGGCTGGTGATCGGGTGGCTCAGCAGATGCTCGACGAGGTCGCCGATGAGGTGGTCGGCATGGCCACCGCCACCATCCGGCGGCTCCGAGTAGCGTCAAGAGCCGTTGAGGTGATTCTTGGAGGCGGAATCTTCAGGAGTGAAGACGGGTCTTTCGTCGGCCGCATCGGCGATGGCATTCGCAGCGTGGCGCCCTCCGCCAGCGTCAAACGTTTAGAGGCTCCACCGGTTCTTGGTGCGGCGCTGATGGGTCTCGATGAGCTGCATGCGACGGCTCCCGCCCGGGCCCGGCTTCGCGGCGCCCTGAGCCATATGCGGATGAACCGCGTCAGGTAGGTCGCATCGCCAGGCGACCGGCGAACACCACGATAAACCCCAGCAGGAGGACGGCTGCCAGTAGGCTCTCGCCGATGCCTATCATCGAGTTAGCTGTTCCGGTGGCAGCTTCGGCGATCGTCGCGCAGCCGGTCAGGAATGCGACGGGCCACCAGGACCGGAAGCGGCGCCAGCTGGGCCGCGCCAGCCACCATACCGTGGCAAAGACACCCGGCTCGAAGAAGTAATAGGACCAGGTGGTCTTCGACAGGAAAGGCAGACAGACGCCGACCGCAGCCAACAGCGCGTAGAGGTCCGTGCTATCGACATCCAGGTCCGGGCGCCGCAAGAGAACCGTGATGCTGATGGTCGATGCCGCCAGCAGGACCAGCAGGCTGTCGGCGTGCTGAGCCAGCGACTCGAAGGACGTGCCCTGGGCGACCCGCCAGGCGGAGCCCTGCCCCACGGGTAGATCGCCGTGCGACGTCAGCAGCGAGAAAACGACGTTGGCCCGATCTGCGACCAGGAACGGCAGCAGTCCGATGGCCACGGTGACCGTGGTGCCCGCGAGCATAAGCGCCGCCTGGCGGGGACCGCGCCGGATGAGGACCAGCAGGGCGAGCGGGATAGCGTAGGCGACCGCCGAGGTTCGGGCCAGGATGGCGAGGCCCATGGCGATGCCGGCCGGGGCGTGGCGCCGGCCAACCAGGGTGCGGACCGCAAGCAGGATCAGCCCGACCTCGAGGGCCTGCTCGATATGCCCGTAGCCGATCAGGCTCAGCCAGAGGAGTGGGGACGCGGCCAGCAGCGCATAAGCCGATATCCGGCGCCATCCCGTCAGAGGTTTGCCACGCAGCCTGTCGGTGGCGACGACGCCCTCGCGCGCCATCAGGAGCGAAAGAATCGAGAAGACGCTGGTCGCAAGAAAGTGCTGCCAGCGAGTCTGGCCCAGCCAGCCCAGATGGGCGCCGAGCCATGAGACAACGGCGAGCGGAAACAGGCTGAGCGGCCCGTTGGCGTTGGCATAGGCCGCCACGTTGGTGAGTTGACGCACGGCGTAGATATGGAGAGGCTGGCCGCCCGCGGCCACCTGCGCCGACGGCAGGAAGAATAGATCGAGGTCCGTGGTCGTGGGATCGAGGAAGCCGACCAACCCGGAGCCGAGGACGTATAGGATCGCCAGCCCGGCCACCGTCCCGCGCTTCATCGCGTGCCATTGATAGCAGGTCGCAGCCGGGGTCATGCGATCATAGGGCACGGAATGGCAGGACCAGACAGCCTGGTGATCATGGCGACCTACAACGAGGCCGGCAACCTGGCCCCCCTGGTTTCGCGGGTGCTCGCCTATCCCGAGTTCGACGTGGTGGTGATCGACGACAACTCACCCGACGGCACGGGGGCGGTCGCCGAGGACCTCGTTCGCCGCTTTCCCGGCCGGGTTTCGGTACTGCACCGCTCACACAAGCAGGGGCTGGGGACAGCTCTGGTGCTCGGTTATCGGCACGCGCTGGCAAATGGACACGACCGCGTGTTCCAGATGGATGCCGACCTGTCCCACGATCCTTCGCTGCTCGAGGAGATGCGCCGGAGCCTGGAGGAGGCCGACGTCGTGATTGGCTCGCGGTATGTAGCTGGGGGCAGCGTTTTGAACCGGAGTCCCTGGCGCCGCCTTCTCAGCCGGGCCGCGTCCGCATATACCAGGACCCTGCTCGGCCTTCCCATCCGTGACCCGATGGGAGGCTATAAAGGCTACCGCCGGTCGGTCCTGGAGGCGCTGGACCTGGACCGGATCCGCTCGCGAGGCTATGCCATTCAGGCCGAGATGTCATTCCGTTGCCGGCAGCGTGGCTTTGCCATCGTGGAGCTGCCAACCTTGTTCACCGACCGGGTCAACGGCCGGTCGAAGATGACGGGGGCGGTGGTGCTCGAGGCCCTGGTCATGCCCCTGCTGCTTCTCGCGCGGCGGCGGTTTGAGGCTGCAAATTCCGGCAGAGTCGGGCCGGCTACGCCGGTCGCTCCCGAAAGCCCGGACTGAGGGTTGGCCTAGCGCCGCGCCAGTGGCGTCTCGACCAGGGGTGGCCGTGGCACCCGGCCGTGCACGACCTCGAAGCCGGTTGTGTTCTTGAGCACCTCGACGCGATCGCGCTCCAGGCGTAGCTCGAGCGCCCCGCGCCCAGCCCGCAGGTTTCGCAGGGTGAGGGTGGGCAGCCACTCGGGCAGGTCGGGGTTGACGTAGACGGCCCGCGCGCTGCCGACAGTGTGGATACCGCAAAGGATGGCCACCAGCCGGAAAATCGATGCCGCCGACCACGCCTGCGGCACGTTCGTGCCCAGGTAGGGTACGGGGAACGACCCCGGCTCCCGGGCAATGCCGGCATAGAGCTCCGGGAGACTGTAGGACTCGAAGCGCTCGGCAGCCGCGAAAATGGCTTCAGCCACGTGCTGCGCCTCCGTGTGTCGGCCCGCGCGGCGGAATCCTCCGGCAATGGTGGCGTTGTCGTGTGGCCAGACCGAGCCCAGGTGGTAGGAGTACGGGTTGTAGCTCGGATGCTGGGTGGAGAGTGTGCGAATACCCCAACCGCTCCACATGTCGGGCTTCATCAATCGGTCGACCACGCGATTGGCGCGGTCCGGAGGAACGATGCCGCTGGCCAGGCAGTGCCCGGCATTGGACGCGACCGATCGTATCGGGCGCTTGTTGCCGTCGAGCCCGAGGTAATAGGTGCCTTCGCTCTCCCACCAGAAGGCCTCATTGAACCTCTCATACAGGTGGAGCGCCCGCTGTCGCAGCTCCATCGAGCGCTGCTCGTCGCCCCACAGCGCGTACATCTCCGCCATCCGAAGAATGGCGTCGAACGCATATCCCTGGAGCTCGCAAAGAGCGATGGGAACAGGCGCGATGGTGCCGTCCTCGTGCTGGATGGCTTCGCCCGAGTCCTTCCACCCCTGGTTGTAGAGCCCGTGCTTGGAGCGTGACCTGTACTCCTGGAACCCATCCTGGTCGCGGTCTCCATAGGTGAGCATCCAGGTCAGGGCCGCCTCGGCGTTGGCGCGATACTTCGTCAGTAGCTGGGCGTCACCCGACCACTGATAGGCATACGACAGCACGATCAGGTAGAGGGTGGTGGCGTCGTGGGTGCCGTAATAGGGTGCGAATGGCAGCAGCCCGAGCGAGGCCAGCTCACCGAAACGCACCTCGTGGGGGATTTTTCCGGGCTCCTTGTCCTGCTCCGGGTCGTCATCGGTCGCCTGGACCTGAGCCAACCGGTCGATGGCGCCAAGGGCGAACTCGGGGAAGCCACTGATGCTTTCCATGGAAACGACGAGCGAGTCCCGCCCGAACAGGGTCACGTACCAGGGAATGCCGGCCGCTGGAACATAGACGCTTCGCCGCACGGCGAAGTCCGACATGCGCAGCGCCTCCATGTCGTCGACCGCCCGGCGCCAGATGGCTGGGAGCGTAGGGTGGGTAGTCTCGAGGACAACCGGCGGCAGGATTCCTCTGGGGAGCTCGGCGTCGTTAGACAGGAGAGCGTTACACGACAGGACCCGGGCCCGGTGGCCGTCGATCACGGGCAGCCATTCGAGGCACGTGTGCCAGGTCGCCTTCGGTTGGAGCCGCAGAACAAACACCATCCGTCCGTTCGCATACTCCGGCGGCGATCCGGCCTTGCTCACTCGCACCACCAGGACCCGTTCGAAGCTGTCGTTTCGATAGCGGGTCCGGAGCTCTCCGGCTTTCTGGCGCCACGAGCTCTGGATGTCTCCGCGCCTGATCAACTGGTGTGTCCGTACGTCGAAGATGTCCGCGAAGTCCGACTCGAGCTGCACCTCGAGCACCAGCCGGACGGGTGCGGGCGCGTAGTTAACGAGCTCGTAGTCCTCGTGAACGCCCTCCAGGATGGTGCGGTCGAGCCGGAATCCGACCGAGCGCTCTGGCAGAAATGCTTCCGAATGGCCGAAGGAGGTCCCCCCGACAGGGATCTGGGGCGTGGTGAATTCGTGGCGCGCCGAGAAGTGGTCCACAGTGCTCGCGTCGAGGAGAAGCGGCGCTCGGCCGTTGATCGTTACCGAGTAAGCGGAGACAAAGCGGGTGTCGCGTGCGAAGAATCCGACGTCACCCTGAGGCGCCATGGTCGCGTCCGGCTCGCAGACCAGGAACTGGTGGTCGTGGTTGATGGTGACGGTCGGCGGTCCGGCGGTTACGGGCACGGGGCGTCGCCCCACGCGGGTCGCGCGGAACGTGCGACACCCGCGTTTGAGACGTTCTGTGCGAGAAGCAAAGGCCTCTGCCTAGGCGACCTGTCCCGCGTACTCCTTGAGGAACTTCGCCCGGCTGGGGTGACGGAGCTTGCGCAGCGCCTTCGCCTCGATCTGCCGGATCCGCTCCCGGGTCAGGCCGAAACGCTTGCCGACCTGCTCGAGCGTCAGGGGCTCGTCATTGATCAGTCCGAAGCGGAGCTGGATCACCCGGCGCTCCTGAGGGGTGAGCGTGCTCAGGATGTCTTCGACGTCCGTGCGCATCATGGTGAACCCGGCGGCCTCCGCGGGCGCAACCGCCTGCTTGTCCTCGATGAAGTCCCCCAGGTGAGAGTCCTCCTCTTCTCCGATCGGGCTCTCGAGCGAAACCGGGTCCTGGGCGATCTGCTTCAGCTCGCGGATGCGTTCTGGCGTGGTCTCGAGCACCTGGGCGATCTCGGCCTCGGTGGGCTCGCGACCCAGCTCCGAGACCAGGGCGCGAGACACCCGGGTGAGCTTGTTCACCTGGTCCACCATGTGGACCGGGATCCGGATGGTCCGCGCCTGGTCTGCCAGGGCGCGAGTGATCGCCTGGCGGATCCACCAGGTGGCATAGGTCGAAAACTTGAATCCACGCCGATAGTCGAACTTCTCCACGGCCCGCATCAGGCCGAGGTTTCCCTCCTGGATCAGGTCGAGGAAGGACATTCCACGGTTGAGGTATCGCTTGGCATTCGAGACCACCAGGCGCAGGTTCGCTTCGGTCAGGTGCTTGCGGGCGTCGTCGTTGCCGGCTTCCATCTCTTTGGCCAGCTCGACCTCCTGCGCAGCCGTCAGCAGGCGGACCCTTCCGATCTCCTTGAAGTACATACGGACCGGGTCCTCGAGAACGGTCGAGTCGGCTGCCTGTACCTCGGCAAAGAACTCGTCGTCAACCTCTTCCTCGGGCTCCTCGCCGTCGCTGACTTCGATCCCCATCTCCCGGAAGACTCCGAACACCCGTGCGAGATCGTCGGGGTTCGACTCCAGCGGAGGGAATGCCCGGACCACGTCCTCCGAGGTCAGGAAGCCCTGTTCCTTCCCCTTAAGGACGAGCGATTCAGCGGTTTGGGCGAGTTCGCGGTTCGCTACTATAGCCACTCATTAGGTCTACCCGCCCGAAGGGGTCTTTGAACACGGTTCGTCGCGGTGTCCGGCTAAGGTGACTACGCCGCTATCACATTCCGAGCATCCGCAGACGGCCCCGGTGCCCTCGCGGGTCGAGCTTGCTGACCAACTTGAATTTTACCCTTTCCGGGTGCGAGTTGGAAGGGCGGCGACGCTGCGTGCACCTGCTGGACAGAACGGCGCGCCTTCCCTGCCTCGCGCGGCAATCGCTGCCCCGGTTTCTGAAATAGAATGTTTCGCGCGCCGGGATGACGGAATAGGTAGACGTTGGCGACTTAAAATCGCCTGCCCGTAAGGGCGTCCGGGTTCGAGTCCCGGTCCCGGCATTTCTGGCGCGGAGAGCGTGGAGGTGAGGATCGCGGAAGAAGTCATGATCGACAGCGTCCTGTTTGTCGCCGGCCTGGTCGGGGTCGGCTATTTCCTGAACGACGTCTTCCAGGGCGTGGTCGTCCCCAGGCCGACACCCGGCCGCTTTCGCCTATCTCGCTGGCTGATCCGTCCCACCTGGAAGGCGTGGCGTTGGTATGGGCTGCGGATCTCGGACGCGGATCGCAGGGAGCGGATGCTCGGGACCTTCGCCCCGCTGGCCGTGATCCTGCTCCTGATTTGCTGGATGGCCGGGCTGATCATTTCCTACGGCCTCATGCTCTACGCGCTGCGATCGGGAATCCAACCCCCGTTGCACAACCTTGGCGAGGCTTTCTACTTCGCCGGCGTCTCGGTCCTCACCCTCGGGTTCGGCGACATTCTCGCGACCGGCGGCCTGGCCAGGCTGATCGTGCTGATGGAAGCCATCTCCGGGCTGGGCTTGATCGCGCTGGCGATCAGCTTCCTCTTTTCGCTCTACGCCTCGCTGCAGCGGCGCGAGACCCAGGTCGTGACCCTCGATGCTCGAGCCGGGGCTCCACCTTCAGCCATCGCCCTGCTCGAGACCTACGCCAAGCTGAAGCTGGTTCCCGACCTCCCCAGATTCTTCGCGGACTGGGAGGTCTGGGCGGCGCAGGTGCTCGACCAGCATCTCGCCTATCCATTGCTCGCCTACTTCCGCTCAAGCCATGACAACGAGTCATGGGTCAGTGCACTCGGAGCCGTCCTGGATACCGCCACCCTGGTCCTGACCACGATCGAGGGCGATCACCACGGCGAGGCTCTGATGATGTACAGCATGGGCCGCCACCTGGTGGAGGACCTCAGCCGCTTTTTCCGGCTCCACGACGGCGGCGAGGTGGGGGTCGAGCCGGACGAGTTCGACCAGGCGCGCGACCGGCTGCATGCCGCCGGCTACCGGCTGCGCCCGCGTGAGCAAGCCTGGAAGAAATTCGTCGAGCTGCGTTCAGCCTACGCCGACCCGCTGAACACGATGGCCAAGTTCTGGGCGGCGCCGCCTGCTCAATGGATCGGCGACCGCTCATACGTCAGACTGTTCGCCGACAGGCATCAGCCGGAAGCCAACGCGAGGGCGGCGAGCTAGCCGGCGACCGCGACTTCGCGCCTGAACGCGCTCGGTGGGCTGCCATGGAGCCGCAGGTAGAAGGCCACCGCGGTGCAATAGGAGACGAGCAGCCCGGGTTCGAGGTCGGGCGGCCGGCGCTGGATGCCGGCGAACAGGTCGGGCAGCAGCCGGCGCAGCATGGCCTCGCCTACCCGCTGAATGGTGAAGGCGTCCGAGGCTCGTACCTGGGCGACCTCACCGTCCCACGCGGTCCGGCCGTCCTCGAGCTGACGCCATTCCGCGATCAACACGCCCTGCGCGGCGCACAGCGCCAGTGCCCGGGTCAGGAGCGCCCGGTCCGCGAACACGGTTCCCTTCGACTCCGCAAGTGCCAGGGTTTCGTTGACGGCTTGCTCGACGCTCGGCCAGGACTCTGCGTCCGCCGCGGCGTGCTCCAACAGGTTGGGGGCCTCGAGCACCCGCTTGGCCCGTCCCAGCGCATAGCCGTCGAGCTGCGTTCGCAGACCTGGGTTGAGGGGCTGGTCGGCGAGCGGTGGTTGCCCCGGCCTCCAGGCATCTGCCTGTGGCCGAGCCCATCCGACGACTGGGTCCTCCTGTGGTGGGGGTAATTCGCGGTGCTGCACCGTTGGCACCCAGATCAGCTTCCGCGGCCTTCGCGGGCGCATCAGCAGGGTGGGCCAGCGGCCGCCCCGACGAGCGATAACAACCGCTACGACGGCCAGCGCCAGAGCCGCCAACACCAGCAACGTGAGCACGAGAGGCATTCCCGTAGAACGGGGCGGCGCGTGCTTTCTTGGCTGCCCGCGCTTCGGACTAGTGCTCGGCCGCTCCGCTCACGACGGTGTCGCCTGGAAGTGTGGTACCGCTGTGACGGAGCGTGGCAAGCAGGCCGCCCGCCACCAGCACCGTCCGTTCTCGCTCCGAGAAGTCAGCCCGCAGCCTGAGCTCGCGCTGCTTTTCCTCGATCCGCGCCTTGATGGTGGCCTCGCCCCTGTCGATCGCGCCCCGGATGCCGGGGAGCTCCCAGGTCTCGCCCTGTATAGCCAACCGGTAGTCATTCGGGTCGTCGAAGGTCAGGGGCACGATCCCCTGGGCGATCAGGTTTCGACGATGGATCCGCGCGAAAGACTTCGCGATTACGGCCTTTACGCCGAGCTGCAGGGGAGCCAGCGCTGCATGTTCGCGGCTGGACCCCTGGCCGTAGTTGGCGCCACCAACGACGAAGCCACCGCCCCAGTCGCGCGCCCGGGCGGGGAACGTTCGATCCTGGTGCTGGAACGTGAACTCTGCGATCGCGGGGACGTTCGAGCGGTAGGCCATGACGGTCGCGCCGTCCGGCGCCAGGTCGCCGGTCGAGATGTCGTCACCGACCACGATCAGGATGCGCCCCTTCAGGCTTTCAGCCATCGGTCGATGTTCGGGAGGTGGCTTGATGTTCGGGCCTCGGATGACGGCGACCCTCCTTGCCTCGTCCGCAGGGGGCGGGGCCAGGATCTGCCGGTCGTCGATGGCCGGGTCGTGTGGTGCCCCGCCGAACGAGGGCGGCCTGCCGAGAGACCGCGGATCGGTGAGGACACCGTTGAGGGCAGTCGCCGCCGCGGTCGAAGGCGACACCAGGTAGACGTTGTCGTCTTCGGTTCCGCTACGCCCCGGGAAGTTGCGGTTGAAGGTGCGGACCGAGTTGGCCCCGCTCGGAGGCGCCTGACCCATACCGACACAGGGTCCGCAGGCGGGCTCGAGCATGCGGGCGCCGGCATTGAGCAGCTCGTGATAGACGCCTGAGAGCGCGATGGTGTCAAGGATCTGGCGCGATCCGGGGGTCACTGTCATGACGAGTCGCGGGTGAACGATCCGGTCTTTGAGGACGGCGGCGACCACCGCCAGGTCCTCGTAGGACGAGTTCACCGAGCTGCCCACGCAGACCTGGGCAACCTCCAGGCCGGCGATCTCTTCGACGGGCACGACGTTCCCCGGCGAGTGTGGTTTTGCGACCAGCGGCACGAGCGTGGAGAGATCGATCTCTTCACGCTCGTCATACTCAGCGCCGCGCTCTGCCGCCATCGGGGAGAATTGATCAGCTCGCTGCTGCTCTTTGAGCCAGGCCTGCGTCTGCTGGTCGCTGGGAAAAATCCCGGCGGTCGCGCCGAGCTCGGCGATCATGTTGCAGATGGTCGCCCGCTGGGTGGCCGTCAGCGTGGCAACCCCCGGTCCAGCGAACTCGAAGATCCGCCCCAGGCCCCCACGCACGCTCCGCCGGCGCAGCAGCTCGAGGATGATGTCCTTAGCCTCCACCCAATCGGGCAGACGGCCCTCGAGATGCACCTCGACGATTCCGGGCGCTGCCATGGCGAAGGGATGTCCGGCCATGGCGACGGCCACGTCGAGGCCGCCGGCGCCGATCGCGATCATGCCCAGGGCTCCTGCGGTGGTGGTGTGGCTGTCGGCGCCGAGCAGCGTCTGGCCCGGCCGAGCGAAACGCTCGAGGTGGAGGTAGTGACAGATCCCGTTGCCGGGGCGCGAGTACCAGATCCCATGCCTGGCCGCGAAGCTCTGCAGGAACCGGTGGTCGTCCGGGTTCTTGAAATCGATTTGCAGGATGTTGTGGTCGACGTACACCACGGCGAAAGGAAGCTGGACCCGCTCCAGGCCCAGCTGCTCGAACTGCAGGCAGGCCATGGTCCCGGTTGCGTCCTGCATCAGAGCCTGGTCCAGCCTGATGCTGATTTCCTGGCCGGGTTCGAGAGAGCCGCCAACCTTATGTGCCTCGAGGACCTGACGGGCGAGGTTCTTAGCCAATGGCCAGCCTTCGCTCGGGCTCGAGACTTAGTTGAGGTTGCGGTAGAGCGTCGCTATCCCCTGGCCGCCGCCGATGCACATGGTGACGATCCCCCATTCGAGCTGTCGCCGTTTCAGCTCGTAGGCGAGCTTGACCGTGAGAATGGCTCCAGTGGCGCCCACCGGATGGCCGAGGGCAATGGCTCCCCCGTTCGGGTTCACCCTCGCCGGGTCGATCTCGAGCTCGCGAATCACAGCCACTGCCTGCGCCGCGAAGGCCTCGTTCAGCTCCATCAGGTCGATGTCGTTGATGGTCATGCCGACCTTCTTGAGGAGCTTCTGGACCGCAAAGATCGGAGCCACTCCCATGATCTCGGGCGCGATGCCGGCGACGGCGTCCGCCACCCACTCGAGCTGCGGGCTGACGCCGAGCTCCTCCGCGCGAGAGGCCTTCATCACCACCACTCCGGCGCCCGCATCGTTGATCCCGGAAGAATTCCCGGGAGTGACGCTTCCACCCTCGCGGAAGGCGGGCTTCAGGCCGGCGAGTGACTCAGCCGTGGTGCCCGGACGCGGATGCTCGTCGGTCAAGACCGGGATCGGGTCGCCCTTGCGCTGCGGAACGTCGAAGGCCACGATCTGATCCTTGAAGCGACCCTCCGCAATCGCCGCGCCGGCGCGGCGCTGGCTCTCTGCGGCGAACTCATCCTGCGACTGGCGCGAGACGTCGTAGCGGTCCGCGACTTTCTCCGCGGTGCAACCCATCTGGTAGCGCCCGAACGGGTCTGTCACCAGGGAGATGGTGCCGTCGATCAGGGATGCTGGGCCCAGCCGCCACCCCACCTGCGCCCGGGGCAGGAGGTATGGCTGGATGGACATGTTCTCGTTTCCGCCGGCGACCACCACCCCCGCCTCACCCTGGCGAATCTCATGCACAGCGCTGTTGATCGCCTGCAGCCCGGACCCGCAAAGACGGTTCACGTTGTAGGCGGTGGTGCTCTCCGGGAGGCCGGCTTTGAGGGTCGCCAGCCGCGCGTTGAAGGCATCCTCTCCGACCTGTCCCACACATCCGAGGATGACCTCGTCGACCGTCTCGGGCGCGATCCCGGCGCGGGAGACCGCCGCTCGGATCGCCGCAGCGCCCAGGTCCGAGGTCGGGGTGTCCTTGAACGACCCGGCGAACTTACCGATCGCCGTGCGAGCAGCACCGGCGATCACCACACGCTCGCCGTTCACGGCGGTGCTGCCGCCCCTATCGATGTGCGGCACCACCAAATTCTAGTGCTTTGTTTTTGCCTGGTTCAGACGCCGGGCGCCGGGGAGCCGCCCGTGCCCATGCTCGCGGGCCCCGCGTAGGAACTCGATGACAGCGGGCCCCGCCGGGTAATCTTCTGGGCCTGTTGCTGGGCCTTTGAGACCGCCTGCTCCACCTGCGGCCGAGCTTGCTGGACGACCCCCTGTGCCTTATCCAGCGCCGGCTGCATTTGTCCGCGCATCTGGTCCAGGCGCTCCTGAAGCTCGCGCCTTGTCTGCCGGCCGGGCTTGGGCGCGTATAGCAACGCCACGGCCCCGCCGATCACCAGTCCATGGAAAACGCCGCGTACGTATCCCATTCCGTCCTCCTTTTACCCGAAAGCGTCTCGGGCGATCCCCTGCCGTGCTCCGGCTGGCATCATACCACGGCGCCGCAGTTGTGCTGATAGCAAGACTATCACATATCCGGTGCGGGCAAACAGGTCCAGGAGGCCCCTGAGGACGACGGCGAATACGCAGCAGAGGCTGTAGATGATGGCCTCGGCGGCGCGCTCTCGCAGAAATGGGACTCCGGCGGCCACGCCTCCAAGCAGGATGCCACCCGTTGTCAGGGCGGACAGCAGCTCGACACCGCGCCGCCGCAGCATTGCACCCATGGGCCCGCAAAAGGGTATAGCCTAACTATCAATAAAAATCAACCAAATTCGGGTTCCTCATAGGTCAAGTGGCTCGCCGACGCCCGACAGTTGGGCCCGCTCGAGCACCACAGCCGCCAGCGCCAGGTCCTCGAGTGCCAACCCTACGGACTTGAAAAGGGAAATCTGCTCCGGCGCCCCCCGCCGGATGGTGCCGGTGACCACGTCCTTTAGCGATCTGACCGAACCCCACTCCAGCTTGCCCTCGGCTTCGGCCAGGAGTAGATCCCCGGCCTCCACCCGAGCCGCGTTGGCGTCGTCCGCCACCAGGAGCGAGGCGCGCCGGATGGCCTCGGCATCCACCTCGCGGCGGTCGGGGATGTTCGAGCCGCAGACGTTGAGGTGTTGGCCCGGTTCGAGCCAGGCGCCGAGGAGAACCGGGCTCGAAGCGCTGGTGATGGTCGTGATCAGGTGCGCGCCCGCGACGGCGGTCCTGGGATCAACCACCTCCTTCAACTCACCTGCGTGCCAGCGCTCACGGGCCGCGGCGATGAAACGCCGCCGGCGATCCGGGTCGCGGCTGACGACGCGGACCTCCCTGATTTCGCGCACCGTCACCACCCCGAGCAGCTGGGTCAGAGCCTGGGTACCGGCTCCCAATATGGTCAGGATGGAGCTATCGGCCGCGGAGAGGAATTTGGTCGCTATCGCCGAGGCCGCGCCGGTTCGCAGACGGCCCAGATGGTGAGCCTCGATAACCGCCAGCGGCTCGCCGGTCACTGCCTTATAGAGGTGCACCCAGAAGCGGGCGCCCTGACTCCCGACGGTATAGGTCTTTAAACCAACCAGGTCGCGAGCCGGGAGCGCTGCGCTCATGACAGCGAGCACCACATCCGCCCGGACCCGGCGCCGTGGCTGGTTGTCTGCACGACCGGCGGCCCACTCGCCGAACGCGAACTCCAGCGCCTCGATGGCGTCCGCGATCGTCACCAACCGCTCGACGTCGTGCTCCCGCAGCAGGCGTGCCATCTGTTCGATTATGTCGTTGATGGCCAGGCTGCCAGTGGGTACGCGTCGGCTGGTCGCGGAG
>VBDY01000090.1 GCA_005882775.1 Chloroflexota bacterium
CTCCCGGACGTAGGGCACACCGAGCGCCGCCGGCGCGCCCAGGCGCCTGCGAGCCCAGCCGGTAGAGACCAGGACCAGCACCACGATCGTCATCAGGTAAGGGAGAGAGGAAAAGACCTCTTGCGGCAGATGCACCTGCCGTGCCTGGAGGGTGAACCCCAGGCTGGAGAAGGCGCCGAAGAGGTACGCGCCCACCAGCGCCAGCTCGGGTCGCCAGAAAGCGAAGATGACCAGCGCGATCGCGATCCAGCCCGCGCCCGACGTCATGCCGTCGATCCATCCGGGCGTGATCGCCAGGCTGAAGAAGGCGCCCCCAATGCCTGCGAGGGCGCCCCCGAGGACGACGTGAATGTAGCGATAGGCGGCGACGTTCACTCCCATGGCGTCCGCGGTGGCGGGCGACTCACCAACCGCCCGCAGATGGAGCCCGGGTCTGGTCCGGTACAGGTAGAACAGGATCAACACGACGAGCGCCCAGGAGAAGTAGGTCAGCGCGTTCTGGTGGAGGAGGATGGGTCCGATCACCGGCGCTCCCTGCTGTCCGAACACATTGATGGCGTCGAACTCATAGCGGGCCGGTTTTCCGCCCAGGTTCGCCACGTGGCCGATGTACGAGGAGAGGCCGCTGGCGCCGGCGAAGATCGTGAGTGCCAACCCGGACACTATCTGGCTGGCGCGCAGGCTGATAGTCAGGAAGGCGTGGATCATTGAGGTCGCGGCTCCCGCCACCGCCGCCACCAGGACGGCCCCGAGTAGGCTCAGCCAGCCGGGACCGCCCACCGTCTGTACCGCCCAGAAGCCGCTGACCGCGCCGATCAGCATCATGCCTTCAACTCCCAGGTTGAGCACGCCGGACCGCTCGGCCAGCAGCTCGCCGAGCGCGGCGAACAGCAGGGGCGTGCCATAGGAGATGGCGGAGGCGGCGATCACCACCAGCACGTTGTCGTTGATCATGCTGGCCCGGCGCCCGCCGCTGAGCTCGCCTGCGGCTGCGGCGCTATCGGGGCGGTCCCCGCCGGCCGGCGAACGCGAATCCGATAGTGGACGAGCAGCTCGCCGGCGAGCGCACAGAAAAGGATCAGCCCCTGCAGCGTCCCGACCAGCCCGGCGGGGAACGTCGCGCCCTGCAGGGCGAAGCCCGCATTTGAGAGGCCGCCCAGCAGAACCGCGACTACGACCACGGCGAATGGATTGAGCCGGGCGAGTGCCGCGACCACGATGCCGGCATATCCGAAGCCCGCCTGCTGCAGCCCCCGCGGATCCAGCACATGGCGAAAGTCGCCGATCTCGCTCGCGCCCCCCAGTCCGGCGAATGCGCCCGAGAGCGCCATCACCGCGACGATCTTCCGCCGGGTACGGATGCCAGCGTAGTGTGCGGCCGCCCGCGAGTCTCCGATGACACGGGCCTCGAACCCGAACGTGGTTGAGCGGTAGAGCACGTAGAGGACGGCTGCGGCGGCGATGCCGAGGCCAAAGCCGAGGGGGATCACGATCCCCGTGATCGGCAGGTTCGGCCAGTTCCCCGCGTCGGACAGGTACTTTCCCAGCGGGAAGACCCGCGCCTCGAAGGTTGAGAGGTCGCGCCAGTAGGAGTGGCTGTCAAAGATCAGGTAGTTCATCAGGAGTCCGGCCACGTAGTTGAGCATCAGCGAGGTGATGATCTCGTTGGTCCTGGTGTACGCGCGCAGGACTCCGGGGATCGCAGCCCAGGCGGCGCCCGTGATGATGCCCGCCACCACCATGGCCGGGATGATCACGCCAGCCGGCTGATGGCTGAGCGCGATGCCGATGCCCGAGGCTCCTACCGCACCGAGATAGAGCTGGCCCTCGGCGCCGATGTTCCAGGTCTGCATGCGGAAGGCGGCAGCCGCGGCCAGCCCGGTGAACAGCAGGGGCGTCGCCTGGACCAGGCTGGCGCTCAGTGCGCCGGGCGCGAAGAAGCCGCGGTCCAGCAGCCGCTGCCAGGTGTCGACCGGGTCATGGCCGGTGAAGAACAGGATGATGCCGGAGAGGACCACCGCCCCGATCAGCGACCCGATGGGCACGACCAGCAGCAGCCAGCGGGACTCGGTGAGCCGGCGCTCGATCCGGATCAAGTTGCCCCGGTCGATCCGGCCATCATCAGGCCCAGCTCTTCGACCGCGGCCTTTTGCCGCTCCACGATGCCGGTGATCCGTCCGCCATAGAGCACCGCGATCCGGTCGGCGAGCGCCAGGATCTCGTCCAGGTCCTCGCTGATAAGTAGGACGCCATCCCCCTGATCGGCTGCCTGGAGCAGGAGCGCCCGGACCGCGTCCGTGGCGGCGACGTCGAGTCCGCTGGTGGGCGAGGCGGCAACCAGCACCCGCGGCCGCCCTGAGAGTTCGCGCGCCAGCACCACCTTCTGTATATTTCCGCCGGAAAGCAACCGGGTCGGCGACTGGGGACCGCGGGCGCTGATGTTGAACCGGGTCATCACCTCCTCGGCATTCGTCCGAATGCGTCGATGGTGCAGCAGGCCTCCGGTCGAGATGGGCGGCCGGCGGTAAGACTTGAGCACCAGGTTCTCCGCGACACTGAGTGTCGGCGCCACCCCGGTGCCCAGGCGATCCTCGGGCACGTAGGCGATCCCGCGCCGGATGGCCTCGAGCGGATTGCCGCCGCGAGTCGGCTTCCCCGAGACGGCCATGCTCCCTGAGGTCCGCCGGCGCATCCCTGCGATCACCTCTGCCAGCTCCCGCTGTCCGTTGCCGGCAACGCCTGCCACGCCCACGATCTCGCCGCCGTGGACCGACAGGTTGACCTCGCGCAGGGCCGGAGTCCCCAGGTCTCCGTTTGCGCAGATCCCGCGCAGCTCGAGAACCACGGTGCGCTCCGCCTTGGCCGGGCCCTCCTTCTTCTGGGTGAAGACAACGTCACGGCCGACCATCATCCGGGCCAGCTCACGCTGGTTGGTCTCCTTGGTCATCACCGTCCCGACCACCTTTCCGCGCCGGAGGACGGTCACCCGGTTCGATATGGCCATCACCTCTTCCAGCTTGTGTGAGATGAAGATGACGGTCCGCTGCTCGGCGGACATGAGCCGCAGCGTCTGAAAGAGGTCATCCGCCTCCTGCGGGGTGAGGAGCGAGGTGGGCTCGTCGAGGATCAGGATCCGGGCGCCGCGGTAGAGCGCCTTGAGGATCTCCACGCGTTGCTGCTCGCCGACCGACAGCTGCCAGATCCGGGCCCGGGGGTTGACCGGCATCCGGTATCGGCGGGACAGGTCCGCGATCCGGCCTTCGACCACCTTCGGTTCGAGCAGCAGTCCCCGGTCGGCGGCATCGCGATGCCCCAGGACCAGGTTCTCGGCGACCGTGAACGAGGCCGCCAGCCGGAAGTGCTGGTGCACCATGCCGACACCGGCCTCGATGGCATCGCGCGGAGAGCGGAAGGTGACGGGTTTGCCCTGGATGACCACCTCGCCCTCGTCGGGCCGGTAGAGGCCGGTGAGGATATTGGAGAGGGTCGACTTCCCGGCGCCGTTCTCCCCGAGGAGCGCATGGACCTCGCCCTGGAGCGCCTCGAAGTCGACCTGGTCGTTGGCCACGACACCGGGGAACCGCTTGGTGATCCCCCGCATGGTCACCGCTGGGATCCGGCCAGCGGTGACCACTTCTTTATTGATGTGCTAGTTGATCGTGCTAGGCGGTCAGGAGCCCTTGGGGTTGCCGATGACGCCCTGGACGAACCAGTCCATCGCGTAGAGGTCGGAGACCGTGAGCTTGGTCCCGGCCGGGACGTGCACGGCGCCCGTCTGGTCCTTGAGCGGACCGGTGAATTCGTAGAAGCTGCCGCTCTTGATCGCGTCCTTCTTGGCGGTGATCTGGTCGCGGACCGACTGCGGGACAGACGTGCCGAACGGCGCCAGGTCGATCAGGCCGTCGGAAATGCTGCCGTAGTAGTTGTCGCTCTTCCAGCTGCCGTTCATGGCGGCTTTCACCCGGTCGGTGTAGTAGCCGCCCCAGTGGTAGACGGTACCGGTCAACCAGATGTCCGGGGCATAGGACGATTGGTCGGAGTCATATCCAGTCCATTTGACGCCGACGGCCTTGGCCGCATCGCCGGTCGCCGGGCTGTCCTGGCCCTGTCCGATGGCGTCGACACCGAGCGAGAGGAGGCTCTGGGCAGCTTGCTTTTCCTTCGCCAGGTCGAACCACGTGTTCGTCCAGACGACTTGAACCGTCGCCCCAGGATGGGTGACCTGCGCGCCCAGGGTGATGGCGTTGATCTCGCGGAGCACCTCCGGGATGGCGAAGGGGGCGACGAAACCGATCTTGCCCTTCTTGCTGGCGGCGCCCAGCGCCATGCCCGTCAGGTAATCGGCATCCTCGGCCGCCCCGAAGTACTCACCCATGTTGGTCGCCGTCTTGGTACCGGTTGCCTGCTCGAATTTGACGTCGGGATGCTTGATCGCCTCCTGGTACATTGCGTCCTGGAAGCCGAATGACGTGCCAAAGATGATCTTGTTACCGTCGGCGATCAGCCCTTCCACCACAGTGGCCACCTGGGGGCCCTCCGGCACGTTCTCCTTATAAGTTGTCTGGACGGCGCTGCCCAGCTGCTGCTCGACGACCTTACGGCCATCGTCGTGCGCCTGGGTCCATCCATGGTCGGTGGTCGGGCCGACATAGACCCATGCCGCTTTGAACGGCTGGCTCGTGTTCGCTGCCGAAGTGCTGCCGCACGCTCCTAGTCCGAGCGCCGCCAGCATCGTCAAAGCAAGTCGTCCTGATCCCTTCATCTAGTTCCTCTCCCTGCCAGAAAGCCTGATTACCAAGAGTGAATTCTATAGTTAAAAGCTTGGAGCTGATCAACACCCCGGCAGGCGACATCGCGGCCTGGCGAGAGGGGACCGGAGAGCCGGCCCTGCTGATGCACGGCGGTCCGGGCCTCTCGGATTACACCGAGGGCCTGGCGGCGGAGCTGGCCCCGCGTTTTGACACCATCCGCTATCAGCAGCGCGGGCTTGACCCGACAACGATCCGGGAGCCATACACCATCGAGAGCCATGTCTCCGATGCGATCGCCGTGCTGGACGGGCTCGGCATCGATCGCGCCTGGGCGATCGGCCACTCTTGGGGTGGCCATCTGGCGATGCACATTGCAGCGGCATACCCTCAGCGGCTACGAGGGCTCCTGGTCGTGGATGGGCTCGGTGCGGTCGGCGACGGCGGCGAAGAGGAGTTCGGCAAACGGCTGTCCGCGGGTCTACCGGAGGACCTGGCAGCCCGGGCCGAGGCGCTGGATCAGCGAGCGATGAGAGGAGAAGGCTCAGAGGATGACGCCATGGAATCCCTGAGGATCTACTGGCCGTACTATTTCGCTCATCCCGAGGCCGCTCCGCCTATGCCGGCGCTGCGTTCGTCGGTGGCCTGCTACGGGCAGACGTTTGATTCTTTGAGGGAGCATCTGATGCACAGGACACTGGAGCTTGGTCTTCCTGGATACCGAGGATCCGCCCTTTTCATTCATGGTCGGCACGATCCGATCCCATACCAGGCCGCCGAACAGTCGGCGGCTTTGATCTCAGGCGCTCGCCTGGCCATCCTGGAGGACTGCGGTCACGTCCCGTGGATGGAAAAACCAGGTGCCATTCTGTCCGCCATTGTGGCGATGAATGCGCAGGCGGCAACGGTCCCCTGATGCGTGCTGCCCTGGACCTATCTGCGTATCCCCCGGATGGAATGGAGATCCGGCTGATCGAGCGATTCGCCAGCCTCCGTGGGAAGCGCGTCCTCGAAGTCGGCTGCGGCGATGGCCGGCTCACGGTCCAGTACGCTCCCGGTGCCGCCAGTGTGGTGGCCATGGATCCCGACCGGCCGAGCCTGGAGCTGGCGATCGACGAGTGTGACTACCGAGGCATCAACAACGTAGCTTTTCGACTCGGTAGCGTCGAGCGCCTGCCCGCTCGAGGTGCGCCTTTCGACGTGGCTCTCTTCAGCTGGTCACTTTGATGAATAGCACTCAGGGGCATGGTCCATGCCCTTCAGCGAGCGGGGCAACGCCTGCGGCCGGGCGGCGCGCTGATCAGCATCCGCCCGCATCCTACCTGGCGGCCTCTGGTTTCGATTTTGACCGGAAAGCGGCGGAGCCCGGTGGCTCGCCTGATAAATCCGGATTTCGACCGCTATCTCCGCGCCACCGAGGCGGCCCTGCAGCGGGTGGTTGATGAGGGCTGGTTCGGCAACGCCCGCCGTCGGTCCCGTGAGTACCGCATTTGTCTCGACAACCTTTCCCAGTTGCGGTCGTATCTGGAGCTGATCAACCCTCCACGGCCACGGTTCCCTCCGGGCACGCGCGCCCACCTGGAGGCGCTGTGGAAATCAGCTCCGCCGGGGGCCCGGATCGAGGTGACCGAGTCGATGATGGTAAACGCGCTGACAAAGCCGCGGTGAGCATCCTGCTCGGCTTTACAAATGCGCGGGTGATCGACGGGCTGGGCGGCGTGATACCGGGCGCCACCGTGGAATTGAAGGATGGTCGCATCAGCCGCGTCGATCCGTCCGGCGCGCAGTCGCCCACCGCGGATGGCTGGATTGACCTGGCAGGCAGGACGGTGCTCCCGGGGCTGGTGGATGCGCACGTCCACCTATCGTCATATCCCGAGGCACTTGGTCTGCCGCCTGCACGTCGAGGAGAGCCGCCCATGCCGCGGGAGCTGCGCTACTTCGCGCTGGCAAAAGCGGCGCGCGACCTGCTCCGCGCTGGCATCACCACGG
>VBDY01000229.1 GCA_005882775.1 Chloroflexota bacterium
GGTTCCGACGCCAGCAGCAACCGTCCCACCTCGCGGGCGCGTCGCGCAGCAAGCCGGTCGCCTTCCCCGGCGGCCACGATCGATCCCTTCATCAGGATGTGCCATTTCCGGGCAAAGTCGTTAGGTTCGGCGACGCCCGCGCCCTCGGCGAGTGCCTCCAGGAGGACCCTGATGTTGGCCAGGTGGAAGGTGGTCGCCTGCCGCACCGGGCTTGCGGGCTCGGTCATCTCGAGTAGGACATTGATGAAGGAGCACCCTTCAAAGTCCTCGCGCTGGAACCAGTCGTCAAAGACGCCGAAGATGGCGAGCAGGCGCTCGCGGGGCGTGGCGGCCCGGCGCTTGATCTCGGCCTCGAGCCACTCGTGAGTCCACAGCTGCTCCCGCTTCTGGAGGAACGCCAGGACCAGGTCTTCCTTGGAGCGAAAATGCCGGTAGAAACTCATCTTGGCCACGCCGGCTCGGGCGATGATTGCATCCACTCCGACGGCGCGGATTCCCTGCCGGCTGAACAGCTCGTACGCGGCAGCCATTACCTTTTCTCGAGCGGGGCTGGCTGTTTCGGCGCTCACTCCACCATAATAGACTGACTTGTCTGTCTACCACTCGGAGGAGGGAACCGCGATTATTTCACTGGATTTGGCTACCTTGCCGGGGATCCGGCAATTCACCGAAGAGCTCCTCGAACGGATAGCAGGCGCGGTGGGTGCCGAGCGAGCAACCCTCTCCAGGGTCGATGGCGAGATCGGGAGGGGCAACCGGCCGAGCTGGGTCGTCGCTGGCAGATCACCGCTCCAGAGTTTCAACGGCTCATCAAGGAGCAGGAGCCGATGGTTCAGATGTTCGAGCCGGCGCTCCTTCCCGGCGAGTTCCGCGAGCAGCTTGCCGGCGTTCGCCACATCGTGATCGTTCCCCTGATTTTCGAGGGTGAGGTCTTCGCGACTGTGGCCGTGAGCCGCCGGCAGGATCGCCCGTTTGCAGACGCTGATCTGACAAGCCTTCGCGAGCTCGGGAATGTCGCCGTGCTGGCACTGCGAAGCGCCATGCTTCTCGCCGAATCACGCGCCGCTGCCAGCGCGCTCCGGACCAGCGAGGAGCGCTTCCGCCTCCTCGTCGATGGCGTCAAAGACTACGCAATCTTCCTCCTGGACCCATCCGGTCACATCAGCAGCTGGAACCAGGGTGCCGAGCGAATCAAGGGTTATCGGGCTGAGGACATCGTTGGCCGTCACCTATCGACCTTCTATCAGCCCGAGGACATCGCGGCGGGTCATCCGGCGATCGAGCTGGCCGAGGCTGAGCAACACGGTCGCGTCGAGGCCGAGGGCTGGAGGGTGCGAAAGGATGGAACGCGCTTCTGGGCCAGCGTTGTTATCACCGCCCTCCGCGACGATGCGGGTCGGCTCCGGGGATTCGCGAAGGTCACACGCGATATCACAGAGCGCAAGCAGATCCAGGACCAGCTGCTCGAATCCGAGCGCCGGAAGTCCGAATTCCTCAAGCTCGCCTCCCATGAGCTTCGCACTCCGGTTTCGCTCATCCGCGGCTATCTGTCGATGTTCGAGGCCGGCGACCTCGGGGTTTTCAATGAGCGAGGCAAGCGCGCCCTCTCGGTCCTGGAAGCTCAAGCTAGGGAACTTAACGCCCTGATCGCCGAGATGCTCGAAGCCGCGCGCATCGAAAAGGGTGCGGCGACGCTTGCGCAGGAGGATCTCGACCTCCGGACAGTCGCGGCCGAGGCGGTCGACTCGGTGCGAGGGAAAGCTCGCGCTGATCACCGCCTGAACCTTTTGACGCCCGGCCAGCCTCTTCGGGTCAAGGCCGACCGCGGCCGGCTTTTGATCATCCTGCAGAACTTGCTCGACAACGCGGTCAAGTACTCCCCTGACGGTGGGGAGATCATCTGCGAGGTGCGTGAGGCGTCCGGCTGGGCTGAAGTTGCCGTGCGGGATCACGGACTTGGGATCGAGCCCGAGCAGCTCGATCAGCTGTTCTCGCGATTCGGCCGGATCGTAACCAATGAAACCGCGAACATTCGCGGATCTGGACTCGGCCTCTACCTGGCGCGCGAGCTGGCCAGGCTGCAGGGAGGGGACATCGAGGTGGAATCCGAGCCCGGCCGCGGCAGCGCCTTTACGCTGCGGGTTCCTTTGGCTTCCCCGAAGGAGCAGACTGAACCAACCAGCGGAAGACAGATCCCGGACCCGGCTATAATTCGCAGCAAATGATCGCAGCCATGCAGACGACTGGCGTGTCGATCATTCGCATTACCTAGACGCGCAGAGGGTTTCCATCTGCGCGCGACCGCCGCCCCGAGGGCGGTTCATTTATCTAAAGGCCTTGCCGCAGGTGTTTCCCTCAGAGGAGGAGGCATGCGGGCGACCGGTACCGATACGGAAAAGCTTTTAGTAGCTATCGAGGATGCGGCCACGCGCCTCGACGGCATCGTGGCCAAAACCCCTCTGCAGCTTTCGAATCGGCTATCCCGGCTATACGGCGCAACCGTCTACCTCAAGCGGGAAGACTTGCAGGAGGTCCGCTCCTTCAAGATCCGCGGCGCCTACAACAAGATCGCCTCGCTCGAGGCATCGGAGCGGGAGCGGGGCGTCGTGTGCGCCAGTGCCGGCAACCACGCCCAGGGGGTCGCTTCCGCTTGCTCCGACCTCCGGATCAGGGGGACCA
>VBDY01000091.1 GCA_005882775.1 Chloroflexota bacterium
CGATACATCCCACCGGGCGAAACGGTGGCTCCGGTTCGAAGATCTCGCTGACCGAGCCCAGCCCCGCCTCCGACAGGTGACCGATGAAAGGAAGCAGGACCTGCCGGGCGGCATCCCGATCACCGTAAACCCGCGCGTGCGCGTCGAGGTACGGTCCGAGAAGCCATGGCCAGACCAGGCCCATGTGATACGCGCCGTCCCGAGCCTTCTGGTCACCGCCGTAGTGCGGCTGGTAGCGGGGGTCCCGGGGACTGAGCGTCCGAAGCCCGAACGGGGTGAGCAGCTCGGCAGTGATCAGGTCCATGACGGTACGCGCCTTCACTCCTGCGAAGACCGGATAGACCAGCGACAACGCCAGCACCTGGTTGGGCCTGAGGCTCGCGTCGTCGCCATCCGGCCCATCGACCACGTCGTAAAGATGGCCTCCGCTCCCGTACCAGAATCGGCGCTGCGCCGAGGCGCGCGTTCGCTCCGCCATCCCGTCCAGGATCTCGTAAGGAAGGCGGGCTCGCTTGCGCCACTCAGCCAGCAGGCGTAGCGCGTTGTACCAGAGCGCGTTGATCTCCACCGGCTTTCCCTGGCGGGGGGTGACCACCCAGTCCCCCACCTTCGCGTCCATCCAGGTCAGCTGAACGCCCGGCTCGCCGCCGGTGAGCAACCCGTCGGCGGCATCCATGTGGATGTTGTGTCGGGTGCCGGCGATGTGCCGGTCCACGATGTCGAGCAGTTGGGGTAGATGACTGCGCACGAAATCCCAGTCATCGGTGCGGACCAGGTAGGCATGGACCGCCTGGAATAGCCAGAGGGTGGCGTCCATGCTGTTGTAGGCGGCGCCCAGGTCATCGAAGGTGTTCGGAATCATGCCCTGGTCGACGTACTGCAAGAAGGTCCCAAGGATCTCGCGCGCATCCGCCGCAAACCCGGTAGCCAGCGTCAACCCCGGCAGGCTGATCATCGTGTCGCGTCCCCAGTCGCCGAACCAGTGGTAGCCGGCGACGATGGTTCGCTGGTCCGCCGACTGCGGCTGGGCGGGCGCCCGCGCCACGCGGAACTGCGCCGCCGTGACGACGAGATCGGCGGCGAGCGTCGCCGGGCCGGCGATGTCCATCGATGCCTGCCCGAGCAGCCCGGCCCCGCGGCGCTCTGCGGCCGCCTGCGATTGGGCGGCCGACCAGCCGACCGGCAGGCCCTCCGTGCCCGCGACCAGCACCACCGCCCGGTTAGCCTCCAGTGGCAGGGTCAGCACCCCGGGCGTGAACAGGTCCTCCTCGTCGTCGAGGCCGCGCTCGCGCTCGGCGCGGTGAAGGATCCGCCAGTACCAATCCGGGCGGCTCTCCAGCACGGGAGCCGGCTGCGCCTGGATCGACGAGCGAAGTCCGCCGCCCTCGATCACCCAGCCGTCACCGGTCTCCACCACTTCGAATCGGTCATCGCGCCCGTGCCGTTGCGCGTGGAATTCCCGGTGCGCGAAGAATGGCCGGACGCGCAGCCGCGCCGCGTCACCTTCCAGCAGCCGGTAGCTGATCACGGTGCGATTGCGGCCCTGCTCCATGAAGACCCGCTTCTCGACGACGCGTCCGCCCACCTCCCAGGTGAAGACCGGCACCAGCCCGTGGAGCCGGACCTCGGCCAGGGTACGGAACCCATCGGGGTCGATGTTCCCGTCCCAGTATTCCTGCGAGGAGAGCGGCTGCGGATCCTGGCCGTCGCCAAGGAGCCAGTCCTCGGTGGCGGCCAGCAGCACCACGCGCTGCCCGGGCGGATGTAGGGAGGCGACCAGCAGCCCGTGATACCGGCGGCTGTTAGCGCCGCTGACTGTGCCCGAGGCAAAGCCTCCCAGACCGTTAGTCACGAGCCACTCGCGCGCGATCGACTGCTCAAAGTCCCGGCAGACCGCCGGCCCGATGCGGACCGGCACTAGGCGCTGACGATCAGGAGGGTCTTGATGTCCTCGGGCTTTCGGTTCAGCGCGTCAGCGAAGCCGGCGAAGGGAACGCGACGCGTGATCAGCCGTTTCCAGATCCCAGGCCAGCGGCGCTCCGCCTCATCAAAATGCCGAACCCCCGACTCGAAGTAGCGGCGGTTGGCGTTGACGGTGCCGAACACGACCCGATTCCCGAGCACCATCTGGAGGTTGATTACGTCGGATGGGATCTGGATGCTGCGGTTTCCAGCCGAAACGCCCGTCAGGCAGACCACGCCATTGGTCCCGGCCTGGGACATGGCCTGGAACGCCACCACGCTGTTGCCCGTACCCTCCAGGATGAAGTCGATCTGGCCAAGCTCATCCCGCAGCCCGGTGACCGGGTGGTCATCGACGCTGTGGTAGTCGGCTCCGGTGGATGTGATCACCTGAGCCTGGATGCTCTCGGGCGGATTCTTCGCGTACACGTGCACCTCGAGCTCCTTGAGCCGGAGCAGCATGGTGCCCAGGATGCCGATGGGTCCTGCGCCGAGCACGACTGCTCGTTTTGGCTGCCAGAGCATCCGCTCCTGGATCTTCCATGCCTGGTAGGTCGCCTTTTCGACGATGCTGAGCGGCTCGAGCAGGACGGCGTAGTCGCGCATCGTGGGTGGGATCTTCACCAGGAAGTCCGGCTTCTCGCCGTAGTACTGGCCCATATAGCCGTGGGCGCCTTTGATGCCCCGCTCGGTGTAGTTGCCGGAGAGGCACATGTCGCTCTCGCCGGCCTGGCAGTTCGGGCAGCTGTCCGGCCGGCGCACTGTCGCCACCACCAGGTCACCCGGCTGAAATCCGGCAACTCCGTCACCGACCGCCTCGACCAGGCTCAGCGCTTCGTGCCCTATGACCAGCACATTCGACCCGGGCGGGGCCTCGCCGTATAGACCCTCGTTGATCTCGGTGTCGGTGCCGTCGATGCCGACCTCGAGCACCCGCATCAGTGCCAGGCCGGCGCTGGCGCTCGGTTTGGGAAGCTCCACCTGCCGGGCGCTGTTCGGTTTTTTTGGGGTGACCCCGACCGCGTGCATGGTCCCGGCGATCGTGGTGGCCATCATTCCAATACTAAAGCCCGATCGCAGCGCAGTTATCGCTGCGCGAGGAGCGCCATCCGCGGCACCGGCGGTAGGAGGAAGATGCCGGTTGGGACAGGCGCAACCTGGGAGAACCCGGCGCGGGTCAATGCCTGGGCCAGGGTGTCCCTGTCGCGTAGCTTGAAGGGCGGTGGCAACCCTGATGTGCGCGCGCTCCAGAAGAGAGGAACGGACATGGGACTCTTCTTGAACTCCCACATCAGGAATCGTCCACCGGGTCGGAGGACGCGCACCACCTCTGAAAAGGCGGTGGTCATGGCCTGGTCATCGAGGTGCTTGATCACGTGCGAGGTCACCACCACGTCGAACCGGCCGTCAGGAAACGGCAGCTGGGTTGCCGGGGCAACCAGGAGCTGAACCTGATCGGACAGCCCCGCCCTCGACAGCTCGCGTCTGGCGATCTCGATCAGGACCGGCGAGACGTCCACTCCCACCGGCGGCGCGGTGAACGAAGTTCGCCGGCTCAGCGCGATCAGGATGTTGCCGATCCCGCACCCGAGGTCGAGAACACGGTCCGCGGCAGTGATCCGGGCCGACGCCAGGATGCGCCGGTAGGGAGTGTTGAGAATCCACAGACCACGGGACGAAAACAGGTAGCGCATGACGGCGCCCCGAGGTCCGCGACTGAACCAGGCACCGTATCGCTCCCCAACCGCCTGCTGGTCGATCCGATCGCTCACGTCAGGCGATGATCAGCCATGTGACCGTGACTACGAGCGCGCCGCCCACTATCAGCCATTTGGCCTGCGCGGCAGCGCGGCGCACCATCCCCAGGTAGCCTAGGCTGCTGCTCAATCCAGCGAGCGCGATCACCGTCAGCGCAAGCGGTTGACGAGGGGTCGACACCACGATCAGCAGTCCCGCGGCTCCGATCAAAAGCGCCGCCGCGGCCCGCGCCGCGACTGTTGGGCCGAGCGCGACGGCCAGCGTCCGGATGCCTGCCGACCTGTCCGCGGCCCAATCCGGTATCGCGTCGGCCAGGTGAATCGCCGTTGCCAGTGGCGCCCCGGCCAGAAACAGTGGGCCGAGCAGCTGAGTCGGTCGCGCGGCAATCACCCCCACCCAGACGGGTAGCAGTGGGAAGGCGACCGCAAATGGCGCAAAGCTCAGTGGCGTGGGCTTGAGCACCAGGTCATAGAGCCAGCCGCAGGCCAGTCCCACGGCGAGCAGGAGGACAGCGGCGGACGGAAGACCAGCAACAACGGAGAGCCCCAGCGATAGCGCGCCGCACGCCCCGGCAAATGCCAGGGCTGCGTCCGCCGGTATCAGACCCAGCGGAATTGGCCGCCGCCTGCCGGCCCGGGCATCGCGTTCGCGGTCGGCCCAGTCGTTGAGGGCGCTGATCGAAAACTGAGCCAGCAGCATGATGACGGCCGCCCAGACCAGCATTGACAGTGACAGCCGGAAGACAAGGCCGAAGGCGACGGCCGCCAGGGTGGTCGCCAGCGATGGCAGTGGATGGACGAGCTCGATCAGTATTAGCGCCCGGTTGGGGCCCGGCCTCAGTGCGGCGTCGCCTGGTGGGTGGCGGGTTCCTCGACCGGGATCCTGGCGGTGCCCGAGCCCTTCGCGTCTCCAAGCGGGAGCGACACCGTCAGCACCCCGTGCGTCAGCATGGCCTTGGCGCCGGCCGCCTGGACAGCCCTGGGCAGCTCGATCTCCCTCTGAAAGCGGCCGACACTCCACTCGTGCTGCAGGTAATGCTGCTGTTCCTGCGCATACCGTGCCTCGGCCTGGGCCCGCAGCTTCCGGCCCTCTAGTACGACCTCGACCGTGTCGTTGTGCGCCCCAGGCATCGGGATCGCGACCGTGAGCTGCCCGCTTGCCTCATAGATATTGACGGGCGGCTCCTCGACCGTTAGCGGCTTGGCCATCCCTATATTCTCTCGAAGTTGCGTCGCAGCTCCCAGTCGGTGACCACGCCATCGAAGGTCTTGAGCTCCAGGTGCGCCGCATGCAGGTAGTGGTCGACCACCTCGTCCCCGAAAGCCTCGCGCGCGACCCGGCTTTTCTCCAGCAGGCGGACCGCCTGGGTCAGGTTCTGCGGCACCCGAGGCAGATCGGTGGGCGTGTAGGCATCCCCGCGGTACTCGGGAGGTAGGGGCAGCTTGTTCTCGATGCCGTGCAGCCCGGCCGCGATGGTGGCGGCAAACGCCATGTACGGGTTGGCGTCCGCGCCCGGGATCCGGCACTCCACCCGAAGGCTCGAGCCGTGGCCGACGATTCGGAAGCCGCAGGTACGGTTGTCGTAGCTCCATACGGTGGCGGTCGGGGCGAAGGAGCTCGCCTGGTACCGCTTGTAGGAGTTCACGTAGGGGGCGTAGAAGAGGGAGAACTCCTGGGCCATCGCCATCAGCCCCGCCAGGTAGTGCTGCATCAGCGTCGACATCCCGTGCGGCCCGCCCCCGTTGCGCGAGAAGAACAGCGCCGCGTCCGACCTCGCATCCCAGAAGGAGGAATGCAGGTGGAATGAGCTGCCCGCCTGGGCCATCGACGGCTTGGCCATGAAGGTGAGCGCGACGTTATTCAGGGCCGCGATCTCCTTGGCCCCGTTCTTGTAGATGACGTGGCGATCGGCCATCTCGAGCGCGTCCGCGTAACGCAGGTTGATCTCCTGCTGCCCGAAGCCCCACTCGCCCTTGCTGTTCTCGACCGGGACCCCAGCCGCCTCCATCCCGTTGCGGATCTGGCGCAGGAACCATTCCGCCTTGGTCCCCTGCATGATGTGGTAGTCCTCGATGTAGCGTCCGTAAGGCTCGAGGTTCTGGTACCCCTTCGCGGCCGCTTGCTCGTAGGTATCGCGGAACAGGAAGAATTCGAGCTCGGAGCCGGTCTTGGGCACGAACCCGAGCTGGCGCGCCCGCTCCATCTGGCGGCGCAGGACCTGGCGCGGATAGATCTCGACGGGTTTGCCATCCATGGTCTGCACGTCGCAGAGGACCAGCGCGGTCTTCTCCAGCCAGGGCAGGCGCCTGATCGTGGTCGGATCGAGCACGCCATGCATGTCGCCGTAGCCAGTTGACCAGCTGGTGAATTTGAACCCTGGAAGCGGCTCGTTGTCGACGTCCATGGCGAGCAGGTAGTCGCAAGCGTGGAGCCCTTCATCTACGTGATCGAGGAAGTAGGGGCCGGTGAGCCGCTTGCCCATCAAACGTCCCTGCAGGTCGGAGATGGCGACGACCACGGTGTCGACCTGGCCATCCTTGACCTGGCTGATCAGTTGCTGGAGGCTCAGCATCGGCGCCTTTGGTGTCGCCCGTCGCGCCTGGCCGTTGGCGCGCTCGGTTCGCCTGCCGGCGGTCTTTACCTTTGGCGACGTGACGGTACTGCGTGCCATGACTTCCCTCCTCAGTCGAGACTGATGAAAATATTCTTGACTTCCGTGTAGAGCTGAAGGGCGTGCATTCCGAGCTCGCGCCCGATGCCGCTGCGCTTGTACCCACCAAAGGGCGCTTCCTGGTGGACGCTCTTGCTGCTGTTGATACTCAGCACGCCTGTCCGGACGCCCCGTGCCACCCGCAGGGCCCGGCCGATGTCGCGCGTCCAGATCGAGCCCGACAGGCCGTATGGGCTGTCGTTGACCATGGTCAGCAGGTCAGTCTCGTCGCGGAAAGGAATGATGCTCAGGACCGGGCCGAAGATCTCTTCCTGGGCGATTCGCATCGAGTTGGTTGCCGGCGAGAACACGGTTGGCTCCAGGTAGCTCCCCCGGCTCAGGCCTGCGCCCGGCGCCTTTCCCCCGGTGAGCAAGGGGGCGCCCTCCTTCTGGCCGACCTCGATGTACCCCAGGACACGCTGCCGGTGCTGCATCGAGATCAGGGGGCC
>VBDY01000151.1 GCA_005882775.1 Chloroflexota bacterium
GGCATGGACTGTCTCACGGTGGAGCCGCCGCCGGTTCCCTCTCAGGACGTTCAACGCCGTGTGCACGGCGGCTGAGTGCAGCCACCCGGAGGCCCGCTCGGAGTCCGGGGAAAGGCTCCGGTGGAATTTGAGGAAGACCTCCTGGGCCACATCCTCAGCCGCGGGCCGGTCGGCCAGCACACGGTAGGCAATCGCCACGACCTTCGCGTACTCCCGCTGGAACAGCCGATCGAACGGGTCAGCAGCCATGCGCCAGGAAACCGCGGGACCGGGCGCGCTGGTTACGGTTGGGTGCCATGCGTTGAAGCTCACCATCTGCCTGATAAGCACCGGGAGCGGCCGAAATGTGGCAAGCCGTGGAACCGGCCTCGCGCCCTGGCGGAGGGCTGACGAGGGGCTGGAACCGGTGCCCGGATACCAATCCCCAATTCCGGGCGTCAAGAAATGTGTAGGTACGCGTATACAATATTGGGGGGATAAGGATGGGGATGGCTTGTTAGCCCGGGCACGCCACTCGGCGACCAACGTCGGTGAGCTCATGCTCGTGTTCCGGGCCGCCCTCCGGGGCGCGGCCCGCCGCCCCTTCTACTGGCAGGAGTTCCTGGAGCAGTGCCGGTTCATCCTGATGGCGAACTTCATCCCGCTGCTCCTCACCGGGGTCGGCTGGGGGATCATCGTCTCCCTGGAGGCGGGTCACTTCTTCAGGGCCGCCAGCGGCGAGTGGAGGCTCGGCGGCTTCACCGTGATGGCCAACATCCGGGAGTTCTCCCCGGTCGCCACCGGGCTGATGATCGCCGCGGTCAGCGGCACCGCGACCGTGGCCGACCTGGGCGCCCGCCAGGTCCGGCAGGAGCTCGAGGCCCTGAGCGTGATGGGGCTTTCCAATGTGCTCTTCATCGTCGTCCCCAGGGCGCTCGCTCTGATGGTCATGACCGCCCTCTACAACCTGCCCATGATCATCTTCACGACCGCGTCGGGCTTCTTTATCGCGGTGGCCGTGGTCGGCGTGAACCCGGGAGGGTTTCTCGCCAGCTTCTGGACCCAGGGCAACCTGGTGGACCTGTTCGGTGGCGAATTGAAATGCATCATCTTCGGAGCTCTGGTCGCGGCCATCTGCATATATAAAGGTATAAGCGCTCGGGGCGGCGCCGAGGGAGTGGCGCGCGCGGTCCATTCGGCTGTGGTCTGGTGCTTCGTCTCCATCCAGGCCGTGGAGTGGATCTACACCTCGACAGTCCTCGCCCTATTCCACAGCCTCAACGTTTTGAAATGAGCCATGGCAGCTAGAGTCCACCCCGTCGTCGCGCCGCCCGAGCCACCCCGATTCTGGGCGCCCGGGCTCGGAGTTGTGGACGTGCTCGGCGAGATCGTCATCTTCGCCATCCGGTCCCTGGGATCGATCCCGCGGGCGTTTCGGTACAGCCGGGAGATCTGGTGGTACGCCGCCTTCCTTGCGATCGGGTCCACGCCGGTGGCGCTGGCCATGACCTGGTTCAGCGGGTCCGAGTGCTCGGTCGAAGCCTTTCATACCCTGCACCAGCTGGGGGGCGCCGAGAGCCAGGCGGGAATCTTCAACGCCCTCTGCGACATGCGCGAGATCACCCCCCTCTTCTTCGGCTTTGCCATCGGAGCAAAGGTTGGATGCGGGCTGGTCGCCGAGCTCGGCACCATGCGGGTGAACGAGGAGATCGACGCCGTGGAGACGATGGGAGTGCCCCCGATTCCATTCCTGGTGGGCACCAGGATCGCGGCTGCGCTGATGGTGCTGCCGCTCATGTACGTCCTCTCGCTGGCGACCAGCTTTGTCGCCAGCTGGGTGGTGCAGCGCTACCAGATTGGGCTGGTCTCGAACGGCGTCTACTTCGCCAGCTTCTGGCGATATACCAACCTCGTCGATTTCGGCTACTCGCTCATCAAGGCGGTGGTCTTCGCCTTGCTGGTCATCTGCGTGGGGGTCTACTACGGCTATCACGTGAAGGGCGGCGCCGTCGGCATCGGCCGGGCGGTGGCCAAGACCATGGCCGTCAGCCTGGTCATGACTGTCGTAACCAACGCCATCCTCACCCAGATCTTCTGGGGACAGAACCCCAACCTGCCAATCCCGTCATGAGTGAGAAAGAGCAATGAGCATCGGTAACGGCGAGATTTCGAAGAACGGCTCGGTGATGATCGAGTGCGAGGACGTGCACAAGGCCTTCGAGGGCCACCAGGTCCTGGAGGGCGTGAGCTGCCAGATCCCGAGCGGAAAGATCTCGGTCGTGATGGGCCCTTCGGGGACCGGCAAGAGCGTGCTCCTTCGCCACATCGTAGGTCTCCTCTCTCCCGATCGTGGCGACGTCCTGGTCGCCGGCAAGAGCGTCCCCAGCCTCAACGAGGACGAGCTGCTCGAGCTCCGTCGAAACATCGGCATGCTCTTCCAGGACGGCGCCCTGTTCAGCTCGATGAATCTCTTCGACAACGTGGCCTTCCCGCTCCGGCAGCACACCAAGAAGCAGGAGAGCGAGATCCGCGAGATCGTGATGGAGCGGTTGCAGGAGGTCGGTCTGGCAGGTTCCGAGAAGAAGATGCCGAACGAGCTCTCGGGAGGCATGCGCAAACGGGCCGGCTTCGCTCGGGCGCTCGTCCTCGAACCCGAGATCCTTCTATTCGATGAGCCGGATTCCGGCCTGGACCCGGTCCGCACGGCCCTGCTCTGCGAGCTGATCAAGGAGATCCAGCAGAAATACGGCTCGACCGGGGTCGTCATCAGCCACGACATCAAGTCGTGCTTCAACATCGGCGATCACATCATCCTGCTGCACGGTGGGAAAGTGGTCGACCAGGGCTCGAAAGAGCAGCTCCAGAGCTCGAACAAGCCCTTTACGCAGCAGTTCATCAAGGGCGCGGTCGAGGGCCCACTGGGGATGGAGTGATCACGCCGCTGCGCGAATCGCTTCGGCGTTTGCAGGCGCCTGCCCTGTTGATCGGAGTGATCGTGCTCGCGCTTGTGGCCTTGCGTATCACGAGCGGCCTGACTGAGTACCGGCTGACCATACCGATAGATTCCGCCGACGGGCTCTACCCGGGAAGCGACGTGCTCATCGCCGGGGCGAAGGCGGGGAGTGTTCAGGACATCAAGCTCGACGGCGGCCAGGCGCTTGTCACCATCACGCTCGACGAAGCCCACGCCCCAGTCCATTCGGACGCGCGAGCGACCATCCGGCCCAAGAGCCTGCTCGGCGAGAAATACGTGGCGCTGGAACCGGGAACCGGCTCTAGCGACGCGCTGGCGGCGGGCTCGCGGCTGCCTCAGACACAGGTGGCGCAGGCGGTCGACCTTCAGGACGTGGTCAACACCCTGGACCAGCCCACCCGGGAGAAACTGCGCACCCTGGTAATCGAGCTCGGCGGCGGGCTCGCCGGCCAGGGCACGGCGACCAACGACACGATCGCCTACGGGACCAAGGACATGAACGACCTGGCGACGATCGCGAACACCCTGGCCGCCCGCGACCAGGACCTCCAGAAAGTCATCCAGGGGCTCGACCAGGTGACCGCCGAACTTGCGAAGAGCGACCGGCGCCAGCAGCTCGGCGTCCTGATCCAGAATTCGGAGACTCTCCTGCACTCGCTGGCGGCGCAGGACACCCAGATCAAGCGGGCGCTGGTGGAGACGAATGCCGCGCTCAGCCGCACCGACACCGCACTCTCGGGACTGGGCCCGCGGTTGAACAGCATCCTTCGGCAGGCCCCCCGGCTGTCGGGCGTGGCGGGTGGCCTCAGCGCCGACCTGAGCAACGCCATCAACGTCGACCTGGCCGGAAACAACCTGACCCTCTTCGACCAGGGCATGAAGGCGAGCACCACCGTCTTTGGAGCCCGGGACAGTGGCGGCAACTACGCTACCCGGATCACGGTGGTGCTCGGGCCGGGCGCGACCGGGGTCGGCATCGGCTTTCTTCACGCTCCGCGGGTCGGCCCGGACTCCCTTGACGCCGTGCTCGGCATCTTGCTGGGAACCCGACCGTGAGGAGTCGGGCCAACCTTCCGGTCTTCCTCGCATACCTGCTGATCTGCCTGGGCGTCGCCGGATTCCTGGGGGCCCAGATGGGCGGGGAATTCATCCTTGGCGGCTATCACGTCCGTGCCGTTTTCAAGACCGCATCCGACCTGGTGCCGGGCGACGACGTGACCATGTCAGGGCTCCGGGTCGGCAAGGTGGAGTCTCTGTCACCTGCGTCCGGTACAACCCAAGCCACCCTGATCATCCACAAGCAGTTCGCGCCCCTCTTTGCGGACGCCCGCGCCGTGATCCGCCAGAAGAACCTCCTCGGCGAGACCTACATCGAGGTCAATCGCGGGGGAGCAGCCACCGGGCGGCTGGGCGACGGCGGGTTGATCGACGAGCAGCACACCCTGACACCGGTAGAGATCGACCAGGTGCTCAACGCGCTCGACCCGCAGGTCCGCGACCGGCTGGACATGGTGCTCAATTCTCTGGGGCAGGCGACCGCCGGGCGGGGCGCTGACCTGAACACTTCGGCCGGCGACCTGGCAGCCCTGGCCGCCGACCTACAGGTGCTCTCCCACACCCTGGCCTCGAACTCGGACCATCTCGACAGCCTGCTGGCCGACCTGAGCAAGGTGATGCAGACGCTCGCCGCCTGGCATTCGGAGTTCAGGGGGATGATCGCCGATTGGGACCACGTGATGCAGACCCTGGCCTCGCGGGAGCAGGCGCTCCAGGGCACCCTGGTCGAGCAGGACAGGGTGATGGCCATCTTCGACCAGGCACTGTCGAATGGGGGTGCGCAGGGCCTGAACCTGGCGCTCGCCCGGGCGCCAACAGCGCTCGACAACCTGAACCATTACCTCAAGGGCGGGCTCGTTCAGTTTGGCGTGGTCCGAAACGACACCCCGGGCATTGCCCACCTCTTCGATGAGCTGGCCTCGGTGATGAGCGGCGTCGGCATCGCGGACGAGGCCGGCCCCGACAAGGGCAAGGTCGTTCACATGTGGCGCGTCTTCTGCGCCGGCCAGTGTTTCCAGGTGACGGTGCCCTGATGCCGCGAGCACGAACCGCGTTCAACCTCGTGCTGGTAAGCGCCTTCGCCGCCATCTGCCTGGTCGGGATCGGATTCATCGCTGCCAACATGGGCCTTTCCGGGCCCTGGTCGAAAGGTTTCGCCCTCCAGGCCGCGTTCGACTCGGCGAACGGCCTGGTGCCGCAGGCCGAGGTCCGGGTGTCCGGGGTGCACGTGGGGCGAGTCCTCGAGATCACCGGCGACGGCGGCGGCGGCAGCCTGGTCAAGATGGAGCTCAGCCCCGGGATCCAGCTCCGCCAGGGAACGCGGGCAATGATCCGGCCGAAGACGCTGCTCGGCGAGAAATTCGTCGAGCTGATCCGGCCGACGGGCAGCGGCGCGGCCTACCTCGAGAGTGGCGCCACCATCCCCAGGAGTCAGACCGGCCAGGCCGTGGAGATCGACGACATCCTCAACGCCATGGACCCACAGACGCGCCAGGCGATGTCACAGTCGTTCCAGCAGCTGGGGGTGGCGCTGGACGGACGCGCGGCAGACATCAACGCCACCATCGGACCGCTCGATGCGACCATGACGAACCTCCGGCCGCTGGCCCGGGTCGGCGAGGCGCGCCAGCAGGAGCTGGACCGGATCCTCACCAACCTGAACACCATCATGCAGGCGCTCGCCGACGAGCAGGATCAGCTGGGGCGGATCGTCGACAGCGGTGACCAGGTGATGTCGGCGATGGCGTCGCGCGACCAGGCGCTTGCCGGCACGGTGCAGAACGCCGCCGCAGTCTTTGCCTCGCTCGACCTGGCCCTGCGTAACGTCACGCCCGCCAACCGAGCGTCGCTCGCCAAGAGCCCGCCGACCATCGCCGCAGGGCAGCGCGTGCTCGCGCTCACAAACCCACAGGTCGACCAGCTGCTCCCCGAGCTCCTGCTCGGCCAGATCAGCTATCCGAACCACCAGCTGAACGTGGCGAATGCGGAATCGCTCGGCCTGGCGGCCGAATGGATCTCCGCCTTCGCCCAGCAGGATGCCGCGACCGGCTACCACGAGCTTCGGATCACAAGCATCACTCCGTCGAGCACCGTGGCTCCGCCATCGGCCTCCGCAAACGGCCCGGCGCAGGTCCCGGTGGCCCCGTCGGACCTCCTCGACCTCCTCCTCCAGTCAATGGGGTCGGCAAAGTGATCAAAGTGCTGGCAGGAGTGGTTGCCGCGGTCGGTGTCCTATCCGGACTACTGACCTTCGGCGGTGACCACCCGTACCGGGTGACGGCATACTTCCTGAGCGCGGAGGGCCTTACCGCCGCGAACGACGTGGTGGTGAGCGGCGCCAGGGTGGGGAAGGTGGTCTCGGTCGATGTGGCCCCGGACGCGGACGGCAGCCAGGGCGGCGCCCGGGTCGTGATCCAGGTCGACAAGGCAGCCGCACCGCTGCACCGAGGGACACACGCCACCATCCGGCCCAAGGGGCTTCTGGGAAATCCATTCGTCGAGCTCGCACCCGCCCCCAGCAGCAACGAGGTGATCCCCTCAGGCGGCGTCCTGCCGATGCAGGACACATCCGCTCCGGTCGACATCGACCAGGTGATGGACCTCTTCGATACGAACACGCGCCAGCGAATTCGGACCCTTACCCTTCAAGGCGGGCTGAGTCTCAAGGACCGGGGAAGCGACCTGAACACTTTCCTGGCGGCCCTGCCGGCGATCACGCAGGACACACAGGCCGTCAGCGGCGCGATCGCGCAGCGCGACCAGCAGCTGAGCGCCCTCAACGTCGAGTTCGACCGGATCGCGAGGATGATGGCGGCTGAAGACCAGGCCCTGCGTTCCGACCTATCCAGCGGCGCCAGCCTGCTGGACACGGTCGCGGCGCACGACGAACAGCTGAAGGCAGAGCTGGTCTACGCAGCGGCGTCGCTCGCCCAGCTCGAGGGCGGGCTCAAGGGTCACGAAGGAGACCTCAACCAGATCTTCAAAGAGATGCCCGCCCTGCTCGATGCCCTGCAGTCACTCTCCAACCACTCGGCCGCCTCCCTCGCAATCCTCGATCCATGCGTGGGCGACATCATCCAGACGCTGGCCGAGATGCGCAGCGCCACCGGCTACCACGACGCCAACGGCGACATGCTGCGCGTCCACCCATACGTCGGAGCGGAAAACGTAAACCCGGCGCGGATCCCATGCACGGGAGCCAAGCCATGACCTTCTACCGGGGCAATCCGCTCAGGGCGGGGGTGGTGGCGATCATCAGCGGCGTGGCGCTGGTGCTCCTCGCGCTCGCCATCAACCTCAGCTTCGGGCTGCCCTTCAACTTGAGCGTGTGGCCGCCCGGCCAGGACTACTCGCTGAAGGCTTCCTTCAAGGACGCCAACGGACTCAGCCGCGGCGCCGACGTCGTGATCGCCGGCCACACCGTCGGCCAGGTTACCGGGGTGAGCGTGGAAGGAAGCGAGGCGGTCGTCAGCATGCGCATTCAGCCTGGCTACGCCCCGGTCCGCCGGGGTTCCCTGGCACGGATCCGCTACTCGACACTGCTGGCTCAGAAATACATCGAGGTGACCCCGGCCCAAAGCGGTGAAGGGCTCCGCAGCGGTGCCACCATCGCCAGCAGCGACACCATCACGCCCGTCGACTTCGATCAATTCATCAGCGCCCTGGACCCGCAGACACGCCAGCGTCTCCAGGTGGTGATCCAGCAGCTGGGGACCGGCGTGCAGGGACAGCAGCTCACCATCAACGACCTGCTCGCGCAGCTAAACGGCCTGTCCCAGGAGTCACGGGCTCCACTGAGCACCTTCTCCGCGCACGACCAGGACCTCAGCCGAATCGTCACCAACCTGGCCCTGGTGAGCGGCCGCCTTTCGCAGAGCCGTCAACAGCTCGGGGACCTGGTGGGAAGCATGGGCGACGTTACCGGCACCCTGGCTCGCAACGATAAGTCGCTCGCTTCCTTACTGGCACACCTGGGCAACGTGATGGGTGACTTCGATGCCACCCTGAATGGCAACGAGAAGAATCTGCGGCAGACCGTCCAGGCGCTCGATCCCCTCATCACCCAGCTGGACAGCACCCTCGCCCTCGTTTATGGCGACCTCCACGGCAGCCTGGGGGCGATAAACGCGAACACGTCCGTGCTCAACCCTGAGGTGGTGAGCGCGGTGTCGGAGCCGGGCGCCGACGGCGGTGGAGTCATCCTGCGCCAGTACTTAGTGGCAAACCCAGGCTGCGACCAGGTCAACTCGCAGTCGGCCAACCCCCAGTGCCAGACGGGTGCCGCGCCTGCGCTACCAGCCATCACAGTCCCACTGGCTAACCCACCGGCGATCGCCAGCTGCGTGCCAAAGCTCCCCACGCCGCCCGTCCACACCCCGACGCCGGGGCCCACACCATCGCTGAGTCCGCTCCCCTGTCCAACCGTTTCTCCGTCGGGAGTACCCGTGCCTTCGCCGTGTATGCCGCTACCGACGCCGACGCCAAAGCCGGTGCCGACGCCATCGGTTTCGGTCTGCCCGAGCGTGCCGGGGCTCAGCCTGCCACTGGGAGAGTTCCCTGACTGGCTCAGGCTTCTCCTGGGGGGTGGGGCGTGAGACGGCGTCACGCGGTCTCGCCGCGGCTGGTCGGACTGGCAACAGCGGTGGCCGCCATCGCCTTCGCCGTGCTGACCTTCCAGCCGGTCCCATTGCCGTGGAATAGCCCACTGCACATGACGGTCGAGGCAGGCGCCTTCGGCGAGATCAACCCGGGCGCCTGGGTGGAGCTGAGTGGCGCCAGGGTCGGCAGCGTCGGACAGGTCGAGCCCGGCAACGGCTACTCGGTGATCCACATCTCGGTCGACCGCCGGTATGCCGCACAGCTTCACGCGGATACATCGGCGGCCATCCGGCCGCACGGTCTGCTCGGTCCGAAGTACGTCGCGCTCAGCGGCGGAAGCAGCGGGTCGATGACGGACGGCGGCACCATCCCGCTTTCACGGACGACGGTCAGCACCGACGTCGACCAGGTCCTGAACGCCCTACAGCCGGACGTGCGCCAGAGCCTGAAGACGGTTTTCGTCGAGCTCGGACGGGCGGCAGAGGGCCGGGGTGCCGACATGAACGCCGCCATCAAGGCCCTGGGAATGTCGTCGGGTGACCTCTCGACCACCACCAGCGTGCTCCACAACCGGGATGCCGACCTGGCGGCGCTGATCGTCGCCAGCGAGCAGCTCGACCGCGACCTGCAGAACGCACCCATCGACGCCAACATCGCGGACACCCAGCAGGTCCTCAACGGGCTGGTCCAGGTCGAATCCTCCATGGGGAGCGGGATCGATCGGACCGCAAACGTGACCCGCGAGCTCGACGTCGCCCTGAACGGCAACTCCGGGAACCTGGCCCGGGCCCTGGCGCAGGGGCCGGCAGCAGTGGACCGGCTTCGGCGCCTGGCCGTCGAGGTCGACGCCATCCTGGTGGGCGTCAATCCCTCGCTGCCCAGCCTGATGCAGGCGGTGATGGAGACCAAGTCCGCGTTCCAGGGACAGGACAAGAACGGGCACTACGTACGGGTGCAGGTGGTCAAACAGGCCAGCGGGCCAGGCGGAGGGCCGCAAAGCGCACCGTCCGGCCCGGCAACCTCGATGGCGGCGCCACTGACCGATGAGGAGCTGCTGGCGCTGTTCCTTGGACAGTAAACCCGCCCGCTTCAAGGACTCGGCCTTCTCGGTTCCCAGCCGGCTGCCCTTCGTGATGATCTTGCTGGCCCTGGTACTGACGGCCGTCAGCGCCTTTGGCGTCACCCGGCTCCGGGCCGACACCCGAGCCGACCTGCTGGCCGACCCGAGCTCTGCTTCCTACCAGGACCAGGCGCTCTTCGCCGACACCTTCGGGGGCGATCCGGTCGTGATCATGGCGCAGCCGTCCGCCGGCGCCGACCTGATCTCGCCCGACCACATGCTCGGCCTCCGCCGGCTGGAAGCCGACCTGGGCGCCGTCACCGGCGTGAAAAAGGTCTATGGACCCGGATCACTGGTGAACACCCTGGCGGTTGCCTCGACCACCATCCTGCTCTCCGAGTGCGATCAGGAGGGGAAGGCGGCGGCAGCCGCGGCGCTCGCCCGGCGGGGGGTGGCGGCAAAGCCCCAGGAGCAGCAGGACCAGATCGCGCTGCAGGCCTATCTCGACTCGGTCAAAGTCTGCGCCCAGCGCTACGCGAAGGCTTTTCCGTCACTCGGGATACCGGCGGTCAACGACCCGACCTTTCTGCGCGGCATCCTGCTCGAACCGGACGGCCAGCACATCCGGCCGTTCTGGAACTGGGCAATGCCCGACGCCACGCACGCGATCATCACCGTCCGGATGAAACGCGACGCAACGCTTGACCAGGTCCGGCAGGTTCTAACGCTGGTCCGGCAGGCGCCCTCACGAGCCGAGCTGAAAGACATTCGCTTCACGGCATCCGGTGCGCCGGCGCTGACCTCGTCCCTGGCGGACGCGGTCTTCGCCTCGCTGCGACTGCTCCTTCCGCTCGCACTTCTGGCGATGCTGGTGGTGGCCGTGCTTGCGCTCCGCACGCCGGCCATAGTCGCGGTGCTGCTTGCCGGTCTGGCCACGCTCTGGACCGGCGGCCTGGCGGGCCTGCTCGGGCTACCCGTAACACCGGCCACCCTGGCGGTCCTGCCGATAGTCATCGGGCTCACCGCCGACTACTTCATCCAGTCGGTGAACCGCGTCACGGAGGAAACGGGCGACATCCGTCATCGGGTCGGGGCTGCCGCGCGAAGGATACTGCCGTCGACCGGGCTGGCAGCCCTGGCCACTGCGGCCGGGATGCTGGCCTTCGCGATTCCTCCCACCTCGATGGTGAAGCAGGTCGCGCCCTTCCTGGCGTCGTCGATCCCGCTGGTTCGCCAGTTCGCGGCCTTCATGGCCCTGGGCGTGGCGATGGCCTATCTGGCAAACCTGCTGGTCGGTCTCCCCGGGCTCCTGCTGCTCGGGCGTCTGCGCCCTCGTGCCCTGGTCCGTAGCAGGCTGCACGGACCGGCCGCTGGGCGGCTGGCTCGCGCGGCAGTGTTCCCGATGGCAGCCATCCTGCTCCTGGCGGCGGTCGGACTGGCCGGCTGGGCGGGGCTGCCCGCATTGAAGGTTGAAACCGACCCTGCCCAGCTGATGCCGGCTTCGGACCCGGCGCTGCTGGCAGCCCAGTCCATCCGGAAGGAGGTGGGCATAGCCGGGGAGATGGACCTGGTACTCAAGGCGGAAGATGCCGGCGCGGATACGACCAGCCAGGTGCCGGCCCAGTGGCTGCGTGACCAGACGACCCAGGCTGTCACCGCTTCTTCGGGCGACCTGAAGCGCTTGCAGAGCCTGCCCGACTTCCTGAGCGGCTTCAACCGAGGGGTCCTGCCGGATGCCGCCCGGACCAGCCTGATCCTTCAGCGGATCCCGGCTTACTTCAGCGACGCGGTCGTATCCAGGGACCACACCCTGGCGCTCTCCATCTTCGGGCTCCGCAACGTCACCTCGGTCGAGCGCGACGGGGCTCTCGTCCAGCAGCTGCGCTCACTGTCGCCGCCGCCCCCTGGCTTCAGGGCCTATCCGGCAGGCCTGGCCGTGGTCGCCAGCGACGCGCTCGACGCTCTTCGCTCGGAGCAGGTCGAGCTGACGCTGCTGGCTCTGCTCCTGATCGCCATCGTCCTGGCGGTCGCCTACCGCAGCCTGACCTTCACGGCGCTCGCCCTGATCCCGACCGTGGTCGCGGCCGGTGCCGCAATCGGCCTGCTCGCGTTCACCACCGTCGCCCTGGGTGTGCGCTCGAGTCCGATCACAGTCCTGCTCGGCGGCGTGGTGGTTGCGTTCGCCACCGAGTTCAGCGTTCTCTGGCTCAGCCGCTTTCGCTCGGAGCTTGCGGGCGGATCCACCCCGGAGCAAGCGGCCGCCACGGCGTCCGGCCGGGTCGGACCGGCCATCCTTGCCTCAGCGCTGGCTCTGATCGCCACCTTTGCCGTGCTCGCCGTCAGCCCGGTCCCAACCGTGCGCGACTTCGGCATATGGAGCGCCTCCGACCTGGCGCTTGCGACCGGCGCCGTGCTGCTGCTCCTCCCCTCGCTGGCGCGCGCCTGGCTCGGACGGCCACGCCCCGTCCTGGCTCCGGAAGCGCCGCTTGCCCAGCCCGAGCCCGTGCCGGGCGTTAAGTAGCCGGCAGCGTAAGCGTCACTCTGGAATAGGCAATGGTCGACCCGAGCGTGTCCGGCCGCAGGTAGGGCGTGTCGACCTGGATGACCTGGAGCCTGATGGTGTGGCCGGCCAGGAACACCCAACCGTTTCCCTGAAGCGCGGTTTCGAGTGTCGCGCCACCGGGGATGCCGCTGAAGCGGTAGGCACCGCGCGTCACCAGCGTCGCCATTCCGTCGGGGCCGAGGTCCCACAGCCGGCTGTTGACCTCGGCATCCACGCCGGCAACGGTTGCGTCGAGGTGGAGGGCAGGCTCGCCCAGCAGGGTGAAGGTCGTCGTGACCGGAAAGTCCCAGACAGCTGTCCCGGTCGTTCTCAGCGACGACAGCGTGATGCAGCTGCCGTTGCCGCCATTTCCGGCGGCGACGGCGATCGGGTCGGTCGCGGCGCCATCGGTATTGGCCACGACCGACGCAGTGGCGCCCGGCCCGGTCGAGGAAAAGGTGAACCGCCGCGGGGCAATGTCCGGCCAGTTGCCGCTGGTGTAGTCTTTGCCAACCGTGGCGTCGCAGGTGCTGACGCGGGCTCGCAGATCGAGGGTGACGCCTCCCTGACCAAGAAGGTAGTGATCAAGGAAGGCGTTGGCGCGTTCGTTCAGATCCGACCAGTCGGCGACCTTATTCTGCGCGATCGGATGTCCGACATCGGCAAGAGAAATGCCCGCCGGCCAGCCGGCGGCCCGCAGTTTGTCGACCATGGCGACGCCTTCGACCTCGGGAAAGAGCTCGTCGGTCCATCCCTGGAGGTCGAGGACAGGGACGCGAGTAGTGGCCGTGGCAATCAGCCTGTCCTGATAGAAGGGGGAGCGCCAAATCCGCAGCTGGTCGATCGCCGCTTTAACTGCAGGATCGCCGCCATAGGGTTCGCCTGCCTGGAGCCGGGCGTACCAACTGGTCAGGTCCGCGGTTGGATCCATGCCGGGTGGGGCATAGTACCCGGTTGGAGCGTTACCAGCTGCGTAGAGGTAGCTGACCAAGCTCTCCTTCTCGATGCCGAGCGGGTGCAGACGGTTGCGGTCCGCCAGGATCACGCCGTCGGATGCCCGGCCGTTCGGGACCAGCGAATGGACCAGGTCGCTCCACGGGTACTTCGGGACCGCCGCAGCCAGTCGCAGCCCTACCCCGTTTGGTGAGGTCCACGCAACCAGCTGGGCATTGCCGTAGGTGGAAGGGTTGTTCGGATCCGGCACGGCGGTAACGCGGTTGCCTTCGAGCGCCAGCAGCATCGACTGGCCTCCGCCGTAGGACCCCCCGGTGGCTCCGATGTGAGCGGGATCGGCAACACCGGCATCGACCAGCAGGCCGACCAGGTACTGGCTATCGCGGACCTCGAACCGGCGGTCCGCCAGGTGAGTCCAGCCGCGGGCGCAGCCCGCGGCAAGGGTGCCGGGCCCGCACGAACCCTTGAATCCGCGCGCGGTGTAGTTGAGAACCGCGTATCCTCTCGATGCGAACGCCAGGTTGTTGTAGTGGTCTTTATCAGCCTTGACGTTGGTGATGGCGTTCGACTCCCACTCGGTCTTGTCGTTGCTGTAGCCGTGGAGCATCACGACCAGTGGCCGGGGCACGACGCCGCCGGCGGGCAGGGTCAGGTCGACGTCGAGCGGCACCCCGTCGAATGATGGAACATGCCCCGTGCAGAACCAGTGGTTAAAGGGGTCAGCCACGCTCGCGCAGGTCAACCCGATCGGGGAAGGCGTCGCGGCGGCGGAGACGGGGGCGGGCGCCCCCAGCAAGGAAAGACCGAAAAGGACCGCACACAGGCGTGCTCGCATCGATGTTCCTCCGTGCTCGTGAACGAGGGCGCCTGGACCGGCGCTAGCTCGACACTATCGCGCCAGGACGCCCGCTGTTAACAGCCCGAGTTCTCCCTACGCCTTCTCGGGAGGGTCGGGATGAGTTTCCCTCACTCGCCTTTCCAGACCGGCTTCCGCTTCTCGGCAAAGGCCGCCATCCCCTCGGTCGCGTCCGCCCCCTGAAAGAGGCGGAAGATCGCCTCGCGCTCGAGCGCGAGCCCACCCTCGAGCGGCAGATCCACGCCCTGCCTGGCGGCGATCTTGATCTCGCCGATGGCAAAGGTCGGCCCCTTGGCCAGCGAGGTGGCGAACTCCAGGGCCTCGGGGAGCAACCGGTCGGCGGGAAAGAGGCGGTCGACGATGCCCAGCTCCTGAGCCACGCGTGGGTCGACAGGCTTGCCGGTGACCAGCAGCTCCAGCGCCTTCTGCCGGCCGATCAGCCTCGGCAGCCGCTGGGTGCCGCCATTGCCGGGGAGCACGCCAAGGGTGACCTCGGGAACGCCGATCCGGTAATCGCCCTCGGCCGCAAAACGGAAATCGGTTGCCAGCGCGATCTCGAGCCCGCCCCCCAGGGCGTGGCCGCCGATGGCTGCGATGAAAACCTTGGGTGTCCGCTCCATCTTGAGGAGCACCTCGTGCGCATGAAGGATGGTCATGGCTCGGCTCTTGGCAGTGCTCGTCCGAAACATGCCGATGTCCGCCCCTGCTGAAAAGAACTTTGGGAGGTCGGAAACCAGGATCGAGACATGCACCGACTCGTCGAACCGGACCGCGTCGATCGCGGCGTTGAGGTCATCCAGGAATCCCTTGTCGTAGCTGTTCGCCGGCGGGCGGTTTAGATGGATGAGCGCCACGCCTTCGTGCTCATTGGTTACGGTCACCGCCGCGGTCGTGCTGGTCCCCTGCATCCCTGCCTCCTTAATGCCTCTATCGTGCGCGATAAGGCGCGCACTTTGGGCCGACGGGCACGCCTCGGGCCTGAATCGGCCCTCGGCTCCGGTGCGATCTGTAGAGTGATCTTAGTTCGGTGAGCACCCGTTGACTGGGAGGTTAGATACGCATCCATGAGCACGATGGTGATCGACGGCAAGGCAGCCACGGCTAAGTCGGGAGCGACCCTGGAGATCCACGACCCCGCCACCGGTGAGCTGGTGGACACCGTCCCACAGGCCGGCGTCGAGGAGACGCGCCAGGCGATCGCCGCGGCCGACGCCGCATTCCGGGCCTGGGCGGACCTGTTGCCCAGCAAGCGGACCCACCTCCTCCTGAAGGGCGCCGCGCTAGCCCGGGAGCACCTGGACGAGGTGGCCCTCCTGCTCACTCGCGAACAGGGAAAACCGCTGCGCGATTCGAAGATCGAGGCCGAGCGTTTTGTAGAGAACATCGAGTTCTACGCAACCCTGGCCGCCTCCGGAGCCATCCGGGGCCACCAGATTCCGCTGTCCGTGCCCGGCGCCTTCGGGCTCGTGGTTCGCCGGCCCCTGGGCGTGGTGGGCGCGATCATCCCATGGAACTTTCCGCTGACCCTGCTGGCGAACAAGATCGCCCCGGCGCTTGCGGTGGGCAACACGGTGGTGGCCAAGCCGGCCAGCACCACCCCGCTCTCGACCATCCGGTTGGTGGAGCTGATGAACGAGGCTGGCCTCCCGCCCGGTGTGCTCAATGTCGTGGTCGGTCCCGGCGTGGTCGTCGGCCAGGAGATGATCCGGCATCCGAAGGTCCGCAAGATCGGCTTCACGGGCGAAACCCAGACCGGCAAGCAGGTCATGGCCGAGGCGGCTTCCGAGCTCAAGCACGTCACCCTGGAGCTTGGTGGCAGTGACCCGGCGATCGTCTGCGACGACGCGGACCTCGAGCAGGCGGCCAAAGCAATCGCCATCGGCCGTTTCTTCAACGCAGGCCAGGCCTGCCTGGCGGTGAAGCGCGTTTACGTGTTCGACTCCGTTGCCGACCAGGTCATAGAGAAGGTGACCGCCCGCGCCAGGAAGCTGAAGGTTGCCCCAGGCACCGACCCTTCCGCCCAGATGGGGCCCATGCACACCGCGTCGGGCCGGGAAACGATCGAGAGCCAGCTGAAGGATGCACTGGACCGGGGCGCCCGGCTGCTCGCCGGGGGGTCGCGACTCAAGGGTGGACCGTTCGACCGAGGCTTTTTCTTTGAGCCGACGGTGGTCACCGATGTACCCCCGGAGGCGCGCGTCTGGAAGGAGGAGACCTTCGGCCCGCTGTTGCCCATCGCACGGGTCAAGGACCTGGACGAGGCGCTCGAGAGGGCGAACGACTCCGAGTTCGGGCTGGGGTCGTCGGTCTTCACCCGCAGCCTGCAACGCGCCCAGCGGGCAATCGACCGCCTCGACGTCGGCTACACCTGGGTCAACCAGGTCAACCTGGTTGCCTACGACGAGCTTCCGTTCGGCGGAACCAAGCACAGCGGCTTCGGCAAGGAGCACGGCGTCGAGGTTCTCGATTTCTACACCGAGCAGAAATCGGTCGTAATGGGAGGCGTTTAGCGCGTCTAACAAGCTTCTAACAATCGCGGTGTAGGTATAGTGGTACCCGCTTAAACGCGCATTCGTCGGCTGGAAAAGGAGAAAGAAGGAAGGGATATATGTATAGATATTCAGGCCTGAGATCTGTGGCAGTGCTGGGGACCATTGCCATCCTGGGCACTGCTTGCGGAAGCACGACTAACCAGGGGACCGCCCTGGCAGCTGACCAGACCATCCGTTTCCCGACCATCAACGACATCGGCACCCTCGACCCGGCCCAGATCAATGCTGAGGCCGACGCGGAGCTCGCAAACAATCTGTTCAACGGGCTGTTGAAGTTCGACGACCAGTTCAAGATCGTCCCGGACCTGGCCAAGAGCTACGACGTGTCCAGCGACAACCTGACCTATACCTTCCACCTACGCACCGACGCGAAGTTCTCAAACGGCGACCCGGTCAAGGCGTCTGACTTCGTCTTCTCCTGGGACCGGGCAGCCAAAGCCCAGGGGCCTTACGGTAGCGACCTGTCGGGCATCGTCGGATACAACGACGTGACGAAGAAAGGCTCAACCATCGTGCACATGAGCGGCATCTCCGCCCCCGACGATTCCACGTTCAAGGTCCAACTAGCAGCGCCGGCCGGCTACTTCCTGACCGAGGTGGCTGCCTACACGCTGGTCACGGCAGTGGTCGACCAGAAGGTCACCACGAAGGACGACACCAACTGGTGGACCAAGCCGGACACATTCGTCGGCACCGGACCGTACACCATGAGCGCGCGGACGCCGAAGCAGTTCGTCGAGTTCTCAGCGGTGCCGAACTGGTGGGGCTCTCCGCAACCGACCGTCAAGAAAATCCATATCGACGTGGTCGATAGCCTGGTCCCCGCCATCGCCAAGTACGAGCAGGGCGGCTACGACATCGTTGGGTACGGCGGGATGAGCACCCTTCCGCCCTCTGACGTCCTGCGCCTCAAGGCAGGCCCGATCAAGAATCAGCTCATCTTCCATCCCAAGGTGCGGACCACCTGGGTGAGCCTGAACTTCACCAAGGGTCCGTTCAAGACCTCCAAAGACCTCCGCATGGCGTTCAGCCTGGCGCTCGACCGGAGCAAGTTGATCGACGTTGCCTGCTCGCACGCGACCACCTGCTCCGCCGCCGATGGAGGCTTGATCACCAAGGGTCTGAAGGGGTACCTGGGCGACGGGAAGGACACGAACGCGAAGTTCGACCCGGTCAAGGCCAAGCAGCTGCTCCAGAGTGCTGACCCGACCGGCAATCTGACTAAGGGCCTCACCTACACGACCAACCCGACCGACCTGAACAAGATCGTCGCGGAGAACCTGCAGTCGCAATGGCAGGACAACCTGAACGTTCACGTGGACATCCAGTACATCGAGCGGCAGCAGTTCTTCCAGCGTGCCGAGAAGTTCGAGTTCGTCATGTCGCGCTCCGGCTGGCAGGCCGACTACGACCACCCACAGGACTGGTTCGACAACCTGTGGATCACAGGCGCCGGCAGCGGCCAGGACGGCTACTCGAACAAGACTTTCGACGACCTGGTCGCCAAGGCCGACGCGGAGCCGGTCGACTCGGCGATCCCGGATTACAACAAGGCGTCGCAGATGATGATCGATGACGTCCGGTTCATCCCCCTCTACTACACCGTCGGCCAGTTCCTGTTCAAGCCGTATGTCCAGGGAGCCGGTACCAACAACTTCCAGGACTACTACTGGGTCGACTTGAAGGTGCTTCAGCACTAGACGGCGACAAAGAGAAGGGGCGCCTCGCGATCGGGGCGCCCCTTTCTTATATATTTGCGGAAGGGAGAAGCATGCTCACCCGGGGCTCACTCATCTACATGGGGCAGCGGGTCGTCCTCATCCTGTTCACCACCCTGGCCGTGTCCTCGCTGGTCTTCCTGGGCGTCCACTCCCTGCCGGGGAATGCCTTCATCAGCGAGCACCGGATCAATCCCCAGGCGATCGCCGAGATCATGCACCACTACAACCTTGACCTCCCCCTCTGGGACCAGTACCGCCTGTTCATGTCAAACCTGATCCTGCATGGCAACCTGGGGGAGTCCGTCATCAACCGGGGCGTCCAGATCACCCCGCTGCTCCTCCGGGAGGCGACCGTCAGCGCCGAGGTCGGAGGTGTGGCCCTCCTCTTCACAGTCGGCGTGGGGGTCCTGCTGGGTGTGATCGCCGCCATCAAGCAGAACACCTGGATCGACTACGTGGCGACCACCACCTCGGTGATCGGGTTCAGCATGCCGAATTTCGTGATCGCGTCGATGCTGCTCGTCTTCTTCGGCGTCTGGCTTTACAACTGGACTGGCGGCGCCTTCTACTACGACATCGGCTGGAACGGCACCTACGGGACGCTTGGCCAGCTGCCCGTACCGGCCTTCGCCCTGGGTTTCCCGTACGCCAGCATCGTCGCCCGGTTGACCCGGGCCAGCATGCTGGAAACCATCAAGCAGGACTACGTCCGGACCGCCAGGGCCAAGGGCCTGCCCAGCCGGATCGTGATCACCCGCCATGCCCTGCGGAATGCCTTGATCCCGGTGGTCACCATCCTGGGCCCCCTGGTGACAGGCATCATCACCGGCAGCGTCGTGATCGAGAACATCTTCGGCATCCCGGGCCTGGGAAAGGAGTTCGTCACCAGCATCCTGAACCGCGACTACAACATCGTGATCGGCGTCTTCACGTTTTACGCCGGCCTGGTAGGGCTCGCCAACCTGGTGGTCGACATGCTGTACACGGTCATCGACCCGAGGATCCGATACTGAGGTGAACAACTGATGGCTCTAGCTCCCGGCGTCGCCAATCCCCAGGAGTACGTCGGCGATACCGTCGCCCGGGAACAGACCAGCCTCTGGGCGGACGCATGGCGGCGCCTGCGTCGCAACCGGCTGGCGCTGGTCGCGACCGTCTTCATCGGTTTTGTGCTCCTGGTGGCCATCATCTCGGTCTTCTGGACCCCGTACCCGATCTACCGCGAGTCCGTGGCCCCCACGTACGAGGGTCTGAGCTCGCAACATTTGTTGGGAGCGGACCAGGCCGGCCGGGACATCCTCAGCCGGCTCGCGGTCGGCGCCCAGATCTCGCTGGAGGTCGGCGTCGGCACCCAGATCCTGGTGGTGGCGTTCGGCATCCTGGTCGGGCTGACCGCCGGCTACTACCGGGGCATCCTGGACGGCGTGATCTCGACCGTGATCAACATCTTCTACGGGATTCCGAGCCTGCTGGTCGCGCTTCTGATGGTGCTGCTACTCGGCCGCGGCCTGGACAAGATCATCATCGCCATCGCCGCCACCAGCTGGATGGACATGGCGAGGTTGGTACGCGGGCAAGGTCTGGCGCTCCGGGAGCGTGAGTTCGTCGAGGCCGCCCGGGCCGGGGGGGCCAAGGCAAGCCGGATCATCTTCCGGCACATCCTGCCCAACGCGCTCGGCCCGATCATCGTCCAGGCGACGTTCGGGGTGCCCGCCGCCATCCTGTTCGAGGCCTTTCTGAGCTTTCTCGGACTTGGCGTGCAGCCGCCCGCCCCGTCCTGGGGATCGATGGCCGCCGACGGGTTTCAAGCGCTCCGGCTCGCGCCCCATATTGTTCTGGCGCCGGCCCTGGCGCTGTCCCTGACGCTGATGGCGTTCAATTTCCTGGGCGACGGCCTGCGGGACGCCCTGGATCCGAGGCAGAAACGCTGAGCCTCCAAGGGCGTTAGCCGATGGCCGCTCCGATTCTGCAGGTCAAAGACCTCAAAACCCAGTTCTTCACGGACGACGGCGTGGTCAAGGCCGTCAACGGCGTGTCGTTCGACCTGTACCCTGGCGAGACCCTCGGGATCGTGGGCGAGTCCGGTTGTGGCAAGAGCGTCACGGCTCTGTCGATCCTCCGCCTGGTCCAGGAACCCGGGCGCATCGTCAACGGGCAGATCCTTTTTAAGGGCGACGACCTGCTGGAGTTAAGCAACGAGGAGATGCGGGAACTCCGGGGCAAGGATATCGCCATGATCTTCCAGGACCCGTTGAGCTCGCTCAACCCGGTGCTCAAGGTCGGGTTCCAGGTCGAGGAGGCGATGTTCGCCCACGACCGGGTCAACAAGAAGAACGCTCTCAGCCGGGCCATCGAGCTGCTCAAACAGGTGCGCATTCCCGCCGCGTCCTCCCGAGTTAAGGACTATCCGCACCAGTTCAGCGGGGGCATGCGCCAGCGGGTCATGATCGCCATGGGACTGGCCAACAAGCCCTCGATCCTGATCGCGGACGAGCCAACCACTGCGCTCGACGTAACCGTCCAGGCGCAGATCCTCGAGCTGCTCAGGGACTTGAACCGCGACACACGGACAGCAATCATCATGATCACCCACAACATGGGGGTGGTCGCCGGGCTCTGCCAGCGCGTGATCGTGATGTATGCGGGGCAGATCGTCGAGGAGGGCCCCGTCCATCAGATCTTCCATAACCCGCAGCACCCGTACACCTGGTCCCTGCTCCGCTCTATCCCGCGGCTGGACTCCGACCGGCACGATCGGCTCCTCTCCATCGAAGGGCTGCCCCCCGACCTGATCAGCCCGCCGCGAGGCTGCAAGTTCAATCCACGCTGCCAGTTCCGGATCGATCGCTGTCTGCGCGAAGACCCCCCGCTTTTGGACGTGGGTCCGGATCAGCGAGCGGCGTGCTGGGTCACGATGGACCGGGCCCTCAAGCACAAGGAGCCGGCAGTCGGTGGCTGACCGCGTGCCGTTGGTCCGGGTCGAGAATGCCGTTAAGTATTTCCCAGCGGGCCTCGGCGCCTCGGTCAAGGCCGTCGACGGGGTCAGCTTCGAGATCTACACGGGCGAGACCCTCGGCCTGGTGGGCGAGTCCGGCTGCGGAAAATCAACCCTGGGGCGGCTCATCACCCAACTGCACCCGGCCACCTCCGGCAATATCTTCTTCGAGGGCATCGACCTAACCAAGCTGAGCGGCGAGAAGCTCCGCCAGCATCGACGCCAGCTGCAGATGATCTTCCAGGACCCCTACTCCTCGCTCAATCCCCGGATGACCGTGGGAGACATCATCGCGGAGCCACTCGAAAACTTCGGGATGCTGCGAGGAAAGGCAAAGGACAAGCGGGTCCAGGAACTCCTCAAGGTGGTGGGCCTGAATCCGTACTTCAACAACCGCTACCCGCACGAGTTCAGTGGGGGCCAGCGGCAGCGGATCGGCATCGCCCGGGCCCTGGCGCTGCGGCCTAAGTTGATCGTCTCTCAGATCCTCAACCTGATGCAGGACCTGCGCAACGAGTTCAACCTCACCTACCTCTTCGTCGCGCACGATCTCTCCGTGGTCCGGCATATCAGCGACCGGGTGGCTGTCATGTACCTGGGAAAGATCGTCGAGATCGCCGACAGCGTCGAGATCTATCGCAACCCGCGGCACCCGTACACGAAAGCGCTCCTCTCCTCCATCCCGATCCCGGACCCGGATATCCAGGCTCAGCGCCGGGTGGTCAGCCTGGCCGGGGAGATCCCCTCCCCGGTCAACCCGCCGTCGGGCTGCCGGTTCCATACCCGATGCCCGATCGCCCGGGCCCCCGGGATCTGCTCCGAGACCGAGCCGCCGCTGGAAGAGAAGGGCCGGGAGCACCGAGCGGCCTGCCACTTCTCGGCCGAGGTCCCGGCGGCCGTCTAGCCGGGATCACTCGAGGCCAATCCGCGGCCATCTGCTAAAGTACAGCCGTCGCCCGGAGGTCGGGTCGATGTTCGCCGCGGCCGTCCTTCTTCTCGAACAGGGCCGAGCGTTCGGTAGGCCTGTTCGAGAAAAGAGGAGCGACGGCAATGAACAAAGGCACCATCAAGAAGCTGGTGGCCGACCGCGGCTTTGGCTTCATCGCAGCGGAAGACGGGAAGGAGTATTTCTTCCACCGCAGCGGCGTGGATAGCACACTGAACTTCGACAGCCTGCGTGGCGGCGAGACGGTGGCATTCGACATCGAGCAGAGCCAGAAGGGTCCGCGGGCGAGCCGCGTCCGCGCAGCCTAACCACTGAGAGCAGCGCGGCAGCGCTGCTAGGACGCCTGGGCCGCCTGGGAGAGCCCCTGGAGTACGGGCTTGAATCCCTCCGCCATCCGCTCGCCCATCATCCCGGAAAATAGCCACCCGAGCGGCCCTCGCATACTCACCCCCTGACTGATCCGGCTGCCCTGGCCGCCGGGAGCGATCCGGCACTCGAAACTGAAAGTCGACAGGGGGACGGGTGCGGTGACGAGCGTGAACGCCTGCCCCGGTCTGACATCGGCAAGTTCGATCTGGTGAGTCCCGCCGGCTTTGGTTGTCATCGACCCGTGTGTCCCCGAAGCAAAGGGCCCCGCCAGGCTGATGGCCAGCACATCCGGGTTCCACCTGGGCCAGGTGCTGACGTCCGACCAGAGCCGCCATACCCGCTCAGGGGGAGCGGTGCTATCGAGGGAGCGCTCGTGTTTGGCCATACGTACCTCCAATCCGATTCCAGGCTTTGCGTCTGTCAGTACGACGATCGACCGGCGATGGTTTCGACCGCTTCGAAGACCTAGCTGTACTTCTCCGAGTGGACGATGCTATCGAGCGGTTTGCGAATCCCGCGGCGGGCGGCCGTCGCCGGGTAGCCGATTGAGATCACGGTCCGGACGGTGCGCCCCTCTGGAACGTTGAGCAGCCGCCTACCCGCCTCGCGGCCAGAGCCGGTCAGCCAGCCGATCGACGAACCGAGCCCATGGGCCGCGGCGGCCAGCATGATCCGCTCGGCGAGCCGGCCCTCATCGAAGGCATCGCCCTCGGCCCACTGACCGGGCATGACGATCAGCAGTCCCAGGGCGGCCCCCGCCAGGTGGTGCACAAACCCCTCCAGCCCGGCAATGGTATTCAGCGTCTTGGGATCCTTGATAACTACTATCTCGGCCCCCTGCTGGTTGCCGGCGCTTCCCGACCAGCGCCCCACTTCCAGGATGTCGCGGAGCGCGTCGTCGGGCACTGCGGTCTTCTTGAACTCGCGGACCGCACGCAGGCTCCGCAGGAAATCGGTGCGACTCTGCGCCGTCTCTGTCTCTGCCATTCTTCTCCCCCGGGTTGGTCCTGTCAGAGTTAGTCTGCCACGCCCGTCATGGCCCGAGCACGGACAGTCCCGCTGTTATGCTCGCAGCGCCGTGGGGCGGGCCCTCATTGCCTGATGTTTCTTTCGGCGACCTGCTGCTTGTGACGGCGGTCGCCTTCGCCGCCCCTTTCACGCTGGGACTCTTCCCGGCGCTCCGATTGCCGGCCGTGGTTGTCGAGATCCTGGCCGGCATCGTGCTGGGGCCCTCGCTGATGGGCTGGCTGCGGGTCGACCTCCCAGTCCAGATCCTCTCGCTCATCGGTCTTGCGTTTCTCCTCTTTCTGGCCGGCATGGAAATATCCTTCGAGCGACTGCGCGGGCGGATCCTGAAACTGACCGGCCTGGCATTTCTCGTCTCGATCGGTCTCGCCCTGATATCCGGGTCAGGGATTGGCGCACTTGGCCTGGTCGGGAGCCCGCTGCTGCTGGCCATCATCCTGCTGGCCACCTCGCTCGGCCTGGTGATCCCGGTGCTCAAGGACGCGGGCGAGACCAATAGCACATTCGGCCAGCTGGTGATCTCCGGTGCCTCCGTCGGGGATTTTGGCGCGGTGCTTCTGCTCGCCCTGTTCTTCTCCCGACAGGCGTCTTCGACGGCCAGCACGGTGATACTGCTCGCGGGTTTCGGGCTGGTCGCCGCACTAGTCGTCATCACGCTGCGGCGGGCGGGACGCGTGATGCGGCTGACCGGCCTGCTTCTGCGCCTCCAGGACACGACCGCGGAAATCCGGGTGCGGGGAGCCGTCCTCCTCCTCATCGGTTTCGTGGCGCTGGCCCGCTGGCTCGGCCTGGAAACCATCCTGGCCGCCTTCCTTGCCGGAGCGGGGCTCCGGCTCGTAGACCGGGACCAGGCCATGACCCATCCAAACTTCCGGCTCAAGCTGGAGGCCATGGGCTTCGGTTTCTTCATCCCGGTCTTCTTTGTCGCCAGCGGCGTCCAGTTCAACCTGGGAGCGCTGTTCTCGAGCGGGGCGACCGCGGTGCGCATTCCGCTCTTCCTTCTCGCCCTGCTCCTGGTAAGGGGGATCCCGGCGGCGCTCTATCGCGGAGTGATTGGAGATAGGCCGGCGCTCGCCGCCGGCCTGCTGCAGGCGACCTCGCTCCCCTTCATCGTGGCCGCCACCCAGATCGGTATCCAGCGCAACCTGATCACGGCGGCGACCGGTGCCGCGCTGGTCGCGGCCGGCCTGCTCTCGGTCATGATCTTTCCAGCCGCGGCGCTTGGACTCCTCCAGGGAGGGAAGCCGGCGGGTCGGGGGCGCTAGACCGTCGACCCTACCTCGGCCACGGCCTCGGCCAGCGCACCGATCGCCTGGTCGATCTGTTCGGCCTGAACCAGAACGGACGGCAGGAAGCGGATTGTGGTTGGCCCGGCCGGTAGGGTGAGCACTCCGCGCTGCTGCATCGCTTTGATCACCGGGGTGGCGGGCCGTTTCAGCTCCACGGCCAGCATCAAGCCACGCCCTCGCACCTCGCGGACCTCGGGGAGCCGCCGGTCGGCCACTCGCTTAAGGAAGCGCTCACCCATCTCCTTAGCGTGTTGGTGAATGGCCGGCTCGGCGAGAACGCGCAGCGTCGCTGTTCCGGCGGCGCAGACAAGGGGAGCGCCCGCGAAAGTGGAGCCATGACTCCCCCTCGGTATCCGCTCAGCAACCCGGGGCGTGGTCACCGTCACCCCAAGGGGAAGGCCGTTGGCGATGCTCTTCGAAAGACAGAGGATGTCGGGCAGGATGCCGCCGGCCGTGAAGGCAAGCGGGGCACCGGTTCGAAACCCGGTCTGGACCTCGTCCAGGATGAGCAGCGCATCGTGCGCGTCACACCGCTCGCGCACACCACGAAGGTAACCAGGCGACGGGATGCGGACGCCGGCCTCACCCTGGATCGGCTCGAGGATGACGGCACCAACGCGCTCGTCGAGGACCGCGTCGAGCGCGTCCAGATCGTCGAAGGGAATGTGACGGAAGCCTTCCAGCATCGGGCTGAACGGATCACGGTACTTTGCCTCGGCGGTGGCGGCGAGGGCGCCGAACGTCCGGCCATGGTAGGCACGGTGGGTCGCGATCACCCCGGGCCGCCCGCTCGCCACCCGCGCATATTTCAAGGCCGCCTCCACGGCCTCCGCTCCGGAGTTGGCGAATGAGATGGCGGAGAGAGAGGGAGGCATCACCGATGCCAGAGCCTCCAGGAATTCGCGGCGAGCCGGCACATCAAAACTCTGGTGCGCGTTGGTGAGGCGCTCCAGCTGCGCCTTGACCGCGGCGTTCACCTGCGGATGGGCGTGACCCAGGATGTTGACGCCGTAGTTGGTCATCATGTCCAGATAGCGGTGGCCCTGCGTGTCCCACAGGTAGACGCCCTCCCCACGGTCGAGGCTGATTCCCCGGTCGGCATGGAGCGGGATGGGCTTAAGCGTCGACCCTGCCTCCGCCTTCACGCGCTGATCCACGTGCCCGCTCCCTCGAGCGCATCGGTCAGCGGGCGCTCGCGACGGCCATCGACCAGGCCAACGGCGCCGATGCCGCGCTGCAGAGCTTGCCGGGCGGCGAGCAGCTTGACGCGCGCCCGGCCACGCGCCGAGGCGAACAGGGCGTCGATCTCGTCTCCACGGATCCGCTCGACCAGGCTCGCCGGGTCGTCCGGGTCGCGAAGGAAACCAGGCGTGTCGGCGAAGATAAGCAGCCGGCCAGCACTGAGGGCGGCGGAAACCTCCATGGCCAGGCGGTCGCCGTCGACATTGATGGCCACGCCCTCGTGGCTGATTGCGGGAGGGGTCAGTACCGGCAGGTAGCCGTGCTCGAGGAGCAACGTGAGAAGCCGGGGCTCGATCCGCTCGATGCTGCCACTGTGATCTCCGTGCAGGACCTTGAGCTTGCCGCCCTCGCTGACGCGAAGGTCCGGTTTTCGCCGGCCCACGGCGATGCCGCCGTCCATCGCCGTCAGGCCGACCGCATTGACGCCCTGGGACCGAAGCCTCTCGACCATCCGCTTGTTGGTCTTGCCCGCGTACGCCATCAGGAAATGGTCCATGCTCAAGGAGTCGGTGAAGCGGCTGACCTCACCCCGCTCCGAGGTGACCATGCGGGGCGGATGGCCAAGTCGTGAAGACAGCTCGTTGAGCTCGCGGTTGGCGCCGTGGACCAGCACCATTGGCTCGGGATAGCGAGCGATGTCGCTGAGAAGCGGATCGACGTCCTGCAGGCTGCCGCCGATCTTGATGACGATCACTAGATCGGATAAAGGCCGGTGAAGTCGAGGCCAAGCCGCTCATCCCACCCGAAACGGACATTGAGCGCCTGCACAGCCTGGCCGGCCGCCCCTTTCATCAGGTTGTCGAGCGCGCTCATCACCACCAGCCGGCGTGAGTGCGGATCGCGCTCGAAGCCGACGTCGCAGTAGTTGGTCCCCGCCAGGATCTTTGGGTTGGGATACCGATGGATTCCCTGGGCTTCCTTCACGATCCGCATGAAGGGCTCCTCCGAGTAGGCGGCCCGAAATATCTTCCAGAGGTCTCGCTCGTTAAGGTCGTCTCTGAGGTAGACGTGGGCGGTGACCAGGATCCCCCGCACCGCTTCCACCGCGGTCGCGCTGAAAGCCACGCCCGGACCGCTGCCGTTGATGCCCAGCTCCTGGATGATCTCTGCGGTATGCCGGTGCGAGGTTGGCGCGAAAGAACGCATCTCGCCGCTGCGGTGCGGATGGTGCGACGCCGGACCAGCCTCCGCGCCTCCCGCCGAGGACCCCGTCTTACCCTCTATGACAACCGGCATGGCAGGGTCCATCACGCCGGCCCGAGCCAGGGGATAGAGCCCGAGGATGGCGGCGGTGGCCAGGCAGCCGCCGGTCGCCAGCCGGTTCGCCTTTCGGATCTCAGCGCGATGCAGCTCCGGGAGTGCGTAGACGAACTCGCCCAGCAGGTCTGCCCTGGGATGATCCCAGCCATACCAGGTCGGGTACCCACCCGGGTCGCGCAGGCGGAAGTCGGCCGACAGGTCGATCAGCGTCGGCGCCACCCCGAGGAGGCGCTCAGCCTCGCGGCTGGACTGGCCGTGGGGCAGCGCGAGGAAGAGCACGTCGGCAGGCTGGAGCGCCGAGCGCGGCTCAAACTTCAGCTCGGTCCGGCGTCGCAGGTGCGGGTGCACGGAATGGACGAATTTCCCGCCCAGCCGCTCCGAGGTGACCTGGGTTACCTCCACCTCCGGGTGGGCCAGCAGCAATCGCAGCAGCTCGCCGCCGGCATATCCCGACCCACCGGCGATGGCGGCCCGGATCACGGTCCCTGCAGAACCCGGGTCAGCACCTCGATCCCGCGCTCGTACTCGTTGAGATCCATGGCTTCGTCCGGGGTGTGGTCGAGCCTTGAATCGCCGGGCCCGTAGGCCAGCGCCGGACAGCCCCAGACCGGTGCCAGGATGTTCATGTCCGAGGTGCCCGTCTTCACCTTGAACCGCGGCGTGCCGCCCTGGTCGCGGATGGCTTGCAGGAACCGCCTGGTCAGCGGCGTGTTCTTCTCCGACCGGATGGGCGCGTCGGCGTTTTCCAGACGGATCTCGGCGTCCTGGCCAAACCCGAGCAGCTCTGATTTCAGCCGCTCGATATCACACGCCGGGGGGATACGCAGACCCAGCGTCAAGCTGGCCACGTCGCGCAGGCCATCGTGGTCCGCGTGGAAACGAAGCACGCGAGCGTCCAGCCGGTCAAACGCACCCTTCCCGTTGCTCCAGGCGCCGACATGGTCCTGCACCTGGCGGATGAAGCCCACCGCCCGGTCGGCCGCGCTCGCGTCCGGACCGGCCCCATGTCCCACGGGCCGGGAGATCCTGTATCGCAGGCGCAGGCTTCCTTTGTAGCCGACCGTGATGGCGTCCCAGCTGCTCGGCTCCAGGACGATCAACCCGTCGGGGGCCTGGCGGCCGACCAGGTGACGGGCGCCTCGTGAGCTTCCCTCCTCCTCGACCGCGGCGATCAGGGTGAAACGTTGCCTCGCGTCGGCCGGCTGGCGGCTGATGGCGGTGATCGCCGCCGCCAGCGGACCCTTGGCGTCGACGGCGCCGCGACCGAAGAGCCTGTCCCCGTCGCGGCGGACCGGGATCCAGCCGGGGACGGTATCCATGTGACCGAGCAGGACCGTTTCCCGGGGACCGCTTCCCCAGTAGGCGATCACGTTGCCGGCGCGGTCCCGCCGAGCGTTGAAGCCCAGCCCGCGCAGACGGCGGACCAGCCACTGCCCGAGCCGGGCTTCGGCTGTGCTGACGCTCGGTATCTCGAGCATCTCGGTCAGCAGCCCGACGTGGTCCTCTACCACGGACGGATCTTCGACCGCGATCATGCCGGGACCGCCGCCTCGAGCTCTGCCGCACGGCCAACCTTTACCACGTGGTCGACGATCTTTCCAGGGATGTCGACGCCGGTGGTCTCGATACTGTTGCGGAACTCCATGGTGTAGTTGACCTCGCTCACCAGCATGCCACCCGAACCCTCCAGCAGGTCGATGGCGAGCACGCCACCGCCGACCGCACGTGCGGCTGCTGCCGAGAGATTCGCGATCTCGGGGGTCACCGGGCAGTTGCGGGCGCGTCCTCCGCGAGCCGTGTTGGTGATCCAGTGCTGAGACTCCCGGTAGATGGCGCAGATGGTCTCATCACCCACCACAAAGCTACGGATATCGCGGGCGGGCTTGTTGACGTATTCCTGGACGTAGAAGATGGCGTGCTGGTAAGAACCCAGGGTCTCCTTGTGCTCGAGCAGGGCCTCTGCCGCCTCGCGGTCGGAGACCTTGGCCAGCAACCGGCCCCAGGACCCGATGGCGGGCTTGAGCACGACCGGATATCCGAGGGACTCGATTGCTTCCAGCGCCGACTCGGGAGTGAATGCCACCAGCGTGCGCGGCGTTGGCACCCCGGCCCGGGCCAGCGCCGCCGAGGTGTTGATCTTGTCGCCGCAGGTCAGCGCCACCTCATAACGATTGACCGTACGCACCCCCCAGTCGTTGAGCAGGCGCAGCGCGTAGAGCGCCCGCGAATGGTGGAGGCATCGCTCCAGGACCACGTCGTAGGCCACCGGCGCGCGCTCCAGGTCGAAGATCAGCTCGCGGTCGTCGATCCGGTCGAAGACAAGCCCTCGTTTGGAGAGCGCCTCGAAGAGGAGCTTCTCCTCGACCCGGATCCGAGAGCAGAGGACTCCGATCTTCACCCTGTCATTCCCCCCAGTCTTCCTCTTCCTCGGGAGCGAGCCGGAGCTCGACCGGGTTGGTTTCGGCAACCTCGAGCTCGGCCCCACAGTCGGTGCACTGGAGGATCTCGCCCTTCTCCAGGTCCGGGGTGAGCTTGACCCGGGCTTCGCACTCGGGACAGGTCGCGGTCATGGCAATCGACATCTTCACACCTCCTCGATGGCGGCCCAGCCGCCGGTTTTGATCAGGTCCACCAGGGTGCCGGCCTGCATGATCTTCAGCGCCACCGCGGCCGGGGGTTCAGCCTGGAAGGTCCTGCCTGCCGCCGAGATATTGCCGGTCCTGACGTCGACATCGATCGTGTCGCCATCCTCGACGGCCTCGAAGAGTGCGTCGCACTGGATCACGGGCAGGCCGATGTTGACGGCGTTTCGATAGAAGATCCGGGCGAAGGAGCTCGCCACCACCGCCTTGACTCCGCTCGCCTGGATGGCCAGGGGCGCGTGCTCGCGGGAGCTGCCGCAGCCAAAATTGCGGCCGGCCACGATCACGTCGCCGGACCGCACCGTGGCCGCGAAGTCGGGGCGGGCCTCGATCAGACAGGCCTTGCCGAGCGCGCTCAGGTCGGTGGTCACGTTGTAGCGTCCGGGGATGATGGCGTCGGTCGAAACCCCATCCCCAAGCTTGAAGGCGCGTCCCATCAGATCACTCGCCTGGGGTCGGCGATGGCGCCGGCCAGGGCGGAGGCCGCCGCCACGGCCGGGCTGGCCAGGTAGATCTCCGCATTGGCGCTCCCCATCCGGCCCGGATAGTTCCTGTTGCTGGTAGACAGGGCTCGCTCACCGGGAGCGAGGACGCCGTGCTGGCGTCCCAGGCAGGGACCGCAGCCTGCGTTCATGACGATAGCCCCGGCTCGCATGAAGCTTTCGATATAGCCGGCCTTGAGCGCCTCCATATAGATCTTCTTAGAGCCGGGCACCACCATGGTGCGGGTACGCGGATGCACCTGCCGGCCCTCGAAGTAGCGGGCCACGATGGCCAGGTCCTCCAGCCGGCCGTTGGCACAGCTGCCGATGAAGACCTCGTCCAGCTGAAGCCCCTCCACCGCACTCAGGTCCTTGACGTTGTCGATGGCCGGCGGGCAGGCGATCTGTGGCTCGACTTCCGCGGCATCGAGCTCGACCCGCTGCAGATACTCGGGGTCCCGGGGTTGGAGATCCGAGACCTCCGCCTCGCCGAGGTAATCCCGGGTCACCTCATCCGGTTCGCACAAGCCGGCCTTGCCTCCGAAATCCACGGTCAGGTTCGCCAGCGTTAGGCGCTGGTCGATCGTCATCGCGGCCACCGCCTCGCCGCCCCATTCGACAGCCAGGTAGTTGGCTCCCTCCGCGCCCAGCCGTTTGATCACGCGCAGGGCCAGGTCCTTCGGGTAGACGCCCTCGGGCAGGCTGCCGTGGAGCTCGATCCGGATCGTCTGCGGCACGCGAAACCAGGTTCGCCCGGTGGCGAACACGACCCCGATGTCGGTCGACCCCATGCCGGCTGCGAAACAGCCGAGCGCCCCATAGGTCGTGCTGTGCGAGTCCGCGCCCACGATGATCCCGCCCGGCCGGGCGAAGCCCTTCTCCACCATCAGCAGGTGACAGATGCCCTCCTGAAAGAGGTGCACCACCCCATGTTCCTCGGCGAACTCACGGATCAACTTGTGGAGCCCGGCCGCAGCCACCGTGTTGGCGGGCAGGATGTGGTCGAAGACCAGGACCACGCGCTCCGGGTCCCAGAGCGGCATCTCCATCTTGCGAAACGCCTCGATCGCCAGCGGGGTGGTGACATCGTGTGACATGGCGTAGTCGACTGGGGCAACGATCGTGTCCCCTGCCCTGACCCTGCGACCCAGCCGTCGGGAGAAGATTTCCTCGGTGAGTGTTCCCATCAGGCCGTCACCCAACCGCGAAGCAGGTCATCGAGCTCGTGTTCGGGAAGGGGTCCCGCGTCGGCGCGGCGCTTGACCTCGACGCTGATGGCGCGCAACTGAGTCTCGTCGAGCGAGAGCCCCAGCGCCGCCGCCCGGCTGCCGATCGCGTTCCAGCCGGTCAGCCGGTGACCGGTCATGATGGTGCGGTCGCGGCCGAAGACGGCCGGGTCGAAGATCTCATAGGTCGACGGGTGATTGAGTACGGCCTTGGTGTGCATGCCGGCCTTGTGGTGGAAGGCCGTGTCGCTGGTGATGGCGGCGTTGAAGGGCACCGCGATCCCGACCATGTCCGCCACCATCCGGTCCAGCTCCGGAAGCAGGTCGAGCCGGTACTTCAGCACCAGCTCGGGCTGCACACTCATGAGCCGGGCGATCATGCCGCTCAGCGGCACGATCCCATTCCGCTCGCCGATGCCAAGCAGGGTGGTGTCGACGTGTGTGGCTCCCGCCTCCAGGGCGGCAAAGGCGTTGGCGATGGCACAGCCGGCGTCGTTGTGGGCGTGGAACTCGATGTCGCATTCGACGTTGCGGCGTACGAGAGAGACCAGCTCGAAGACCTGGTTCGGGGTGGCGATGCCGACGGTGTCGGCCAGCCCCACCCGCTGTGGGTGCAGCCGGTCGATCGCGCGGTAGACGCGCAGCAGGTCGTCAGGGTCCGAGCGGAAGGAGTCCTCGCTGCTGAAACGCACCTCCAGGCCCTGCGCCTGGATGAATCGCACCACCTCGGTGCCGATCGCGATGATCTCCTCGACCGTCTTGCCGTGCGAGAACATGCGCAGGGCCGAGGAGGTCCCGAAAAGCACATCGATACCGTCGACACCGGTTGAGGCCGCCAGCCGCGCATCGTCCAGATGACATCGGGTGTGGGTGAGTACCCGAGCCCGAAGGGGCAGCCCGGCGATCATGCGCGCGTCGGCCTCCGACTGCGGGGATGCCGAGGGGGAGGTCAGTTCCAGGTACTCGACTCCGAAGTCGTCGAGCCGGGTCGCGATCAACGCCTTCTGCTCCGGAGTGAAGTGGGCGAAGGCGAATTGCTCGCCCTCCCGGAGTGTCGACTCGATGATGTTGAACGCTGTGATGGTCATGGGCACCTCCGAGAAATACAAAAAGCCTTCGTCCATCGGGACGAGAGGCTCTCTCTCGCGGTACCACCCGACTTCGCCGTCTCCTTGCGAAGACGACCTCCTTGAGTCCGCGGCGCGCTCGCCTGAAGACTCCGGCCTGATCACGGAGGCTACCCGGCTCAGCCTACTCGAGCGATCGCTCTTTGGGCCTGCGGCTCCGAGGCCTTTTTCGGCGGTGCCCTGGACCCTCCCTCTCAGCTGCCGGAGGTTCTCTGTAGTCCCAGCGTCCGCGTACTCTCCCTCATCGACGCCTTTGAATATGAACTTGTTGGGCCAGACCATAGCAGTGCCTCGCGGCGCCTGTCAAGCGACGGCAGCGTGATTGGCGCCGACCTGGAGCACGTAGTCGATCAGCCGGCCGGCGACATCGATACCGGTGCCGTCGACGAAGCCGCGGAACTCCATCGTGTAGTTGATCTCGTTTACGAGCAGGCCGTCCGGATGCTCGAGGAGATCCACCGCCAGCGCCCCGCCACCCACCGCGGCCGCGGCCGCCCGGGCCAGGCGGTCGATCTCCGGCGTCACCGGACAGGGCAGAGCCCGTCCCGTGCGCGCGGTGTTGGTGATCCAGTGGTCCGCCGCCCGGTAGATGGCGCCGATGGTCTCGTCGCCGATGACGATCGCCCGGATATCGCGTTCCGGTTTGGCGACGTACTCCTGGATGTAGAAGATCCCGTGCTGGTAGGAGCCGAGCGTCTCCTTGTGCTCCAGGATCGCCTCGGCCGCGTCGCGATCGTTGATCTTGGCGAGCAGCCTGCCCCAGGAGCCCACCATGGGCTTGAGCACGACCGGGTATCCCATCTCCTCGATCGCCTGGAGCGCGGAGTCACGGCTGAAGGTAACCACTGTACGCGGGATCGGCAGACCCGCGGCCGCCACCGCGGCGCTGGTCAGGATCTTGTCACCGCAGGTCTGGGCGACCTGGGCCATATTGACGGTGGGCACGCCGGCGGCGTTGAGCAGTGTCAGCGCGTAAAGTGACCGGCCGTGATGGACTGACCGGTCGAGGACGACGCTGTAGCGGCGGTGGGGATCGCCCAATCTGAACTGCACCTGATCCTCGTCCAGGCGTTCAAACGGGATCGCCCGGCGGCGGAGAGTCTCCAGGAGCGCCTTCTCCTCCACCCGCACGCGCGAACAGAGAACCCCTACCATTGTGTAATCATACAGAGTTCTGTATACTCATGCAACCGCTCTTTTTTGAGGAGGTTGATTATGCTCGCCACCGCCAGCGCCCTGCTGAAGAAGATCGAATCGACGCCGGTCAAGCCGGCTAAGAAGGTAGCCCTCGCCTACTCGGGAGGTCTCGACTCCTCCCTCTGCGTCGCCCTCGCCCACCACAAGTACCAGGTCGAGCAGCTGATCGCGGTCACCGTGGACGTGGGCCAGGGGAAGGAGGAGATGGAGATCGCGGTCGACAAGGCCAGGGTGCTTGGCTTTCAGCCTGTGATCATCGACGCCCGCGAGGAATTCGCCACCCAATGGCTGCCCAGGGCCATCAAGGCGAACTCCAGCTACGAGGGCTACCCGGTTTCGACCTCGATGACCCGGCAGCTGATCGCGGCCAAAGTGGCCCAGCTAGCGATCGCGCAGGGGTGCGACGCGATCATGGAAGGAAGCAGCGGCAAGGGCAACGACCAGTACCGCATGCACAACGTCTTCAAGCTGTTCGCCCCGAAGCTCCAGATCCTGGTCCCGGTCCGGGACTTCGATCTCACCCGCGACGAAGAGGAGGAGCTCTGCCAGGAGCTGGGTATCCCCATCACCGAGGTGATGCAGGGCGGGGACGACAAGACTCTGTGGTGCCGCAGCCTGGCCTCGGGCGCCATCCGCCTGCAGCAACAGATTCCGGATCATGCATGGATCTGGTGGAAGCCGCTGGCCACGGCACCGGACAAGCCGACCACCATCGCCGTCACCTTCGAGCAGGGAGTACCGGTTTCGCTCAACGGCAAGGCCCTGGGCGCGCAGGAGCTGATCGCCGAGCTCAATATCCTGGCCGGTCAGCACGGCATCGGGAAGATCGACATCTTTGAGGACGGCATCATGGGCCTGAAGTCCCGAGAGCTTTACGAAGCGCCTGCCGCCACCGTCCTGCTCAAGCTGCATCACGACATGGAGCAGTTCTGCCTGACCAAGGAGGAGGTCGAGTTCAAGGCTGGCGTGGATCAGAGATGGGCCTACCTCGTCTATCACGGAGCCTGGTTCCATCCATTGAAAGCCGCGCTCGACGCCTTTATCGACGAGACCCAGCGCAACGTCAACGGCACGATCACCGCCGACCTTTTCAAGGGCTCGATCGAGCTCAAGTCGCGGGAGAGCACCCACTCGCTCTTCTTCCCGGAGATCCGGGGCCTGCAAAGCCGCTCCTTCAACCAGCAGCTGTGCGGCCCGGCCGCTCAGATCGGCGGGCTTCCCTGGGAGATCCTGGCGATGAGGGACGCCAAGCTCAGCCAGGCCTGACGTGACCGCGGGCAGCGGCGCACCCTGGGGCGGACGCTTCCGAGAGGAGCCCGACCCCATGGCCGACGCCTTCATGCGCTCATTGCCGGTCGACGTCCGGCTCTGGCGCGAAGACATCCAGGGGAGCCGTGCCTACGCTCGCGCCCTGGTGGGCGCCGGCGTGCTGACCGCTACCGAGGCTGAGCAGATCGACCGCGGTCTTCAGTCGATCGCCGAAGAGATGGAATCCGGGCGGGCACTGCCCGAAGGCAGCGAAGACATCCACATGGCGATCGAGGCGCGCTTGATTGAAAAGATCGGACCCCTGGGCGGGAAGCTGCACACGGGTCGGAGCCGCAATGACCAGGTAGCCCTCGACCTCCGGCTCTACGTCCGGGACGCCGCCGACCGCCTCGACCACGCTCTAAACCGGCTCCAGCAGGCGCTAACTGTACGGGCAGAGGAGCATCTCGACACCATCCTCCCGGGTTACACGCACACCCAGCGAGCTCAGCCGGTGCTGCTGGCGCACCATCTGCTCGCCTATGTCGAGATGCTGCGCCGCGACCGGGGGCGGGTCAAGGATGCAGCCCGGCGTGCGGACGAGTCGCCACTCGGTTCGGGCGCGCTGGCGGGGAGCGGATTTCCCCTCGACCGCGAGCGTCTCGCCCGGGATCTGGGCTTCGCGCGTGCGACCGCCAATTCCCTGGACGCGGTTTCGGACCGCGATTTCGTGGTGGAGCTGCTCTCCGCCGTCACCCTTGTGATGATCCACCTATCCCGGCTGAGCGCCGAGATCGTGGCCTGGACTGGCGCCGAGTACGGATTCGCCGAGCTTCCAGATTCGCTTGCCAGCGGCAGCTCGATGATGCCGAACAAAAAGAATCCGTGCGCGGCCGAGCTGGTCCGGGCCAGGACGGGCCGGGTGACCGGCGACCTGGTGGCCATGCTGATGGTGATCAAGGGGCTGCCACTCGCCTACAACCGGGACTTGCAGGAGGACAAGGAAGCCCTATTCGACGGCGTCGACACGGGCCTCGCCGCCCTGGAGGTGACCACCAGCCTGGTCGATGGGATTCGCTTCAACCCTGCTGCCATGCGGGCCGCCGCGCTGGGCGGTTACTCACTGGCCACGGAGGCGGCCGATTACCTGACGCGAAGAGGCATTCCGTTTCGGGAGGCGCACCGGATCGCCGGGCAGGCGGTCGCCCAGGCGATCGCGGCAGGCAAACCGCTCGAAGAGCTGAGCCTTGCGGAATGGCAGCGCCTCTCCCCGGTAGCGGACGCCGGGCTCTTCGAGCATCTCACGCTCGAGAGCGCAATCAAAGCTCGCGCCGTCTTGGGCGGGACCGCTCGCTCGAGGGTCGAGGAGGCGATCGAACGTGCAAAAGCGTAGGCGGCAGGAGGCCATCCTCGCACTCATTCGAAAACACCAGATCGCGACGCAGGAGGACCTGGTGCGCCACCTTCACCGGGCGGGCATCGACGCCACCCAGGCAACGGTATCGCGCGACCTGGCGGAGCTGGGGCTGGTACGAGTGGCTGGACCGGAGAGCCATTACGTCAGGCCGCAGGAGGGGCTCGGCCTGGCATCCCCCCAGGGCAGGGAGGAGCGGCTCCAGCGTCTGCTGCGCGACCTGCCCATGACGGTCAAACGCGGCCAGGGGCTGGCCGTGCTGATCACCCTGCCCGGCTCGGCGCACACCCTGGCCTCGGCGGTCGACTCCACCGGCTGGCCGGAGCTGGTCGGAACGGTGGCCGGCGACGACACCATCTTCGTGGCGCTCAGCCAGAGGCGAGGCTCGTATGAGGCGCTGGCCCAGCGCCTGGCTCGGCTCGGCGCCTACGTCCAGCCCGAGGACTGATGCCGGAAAAAATCATCCTTGCGTACTCAGGAGGACTTGATACGTCCGTGGCTGTGAGGTGGCTCGCGGAGGAGCGCGACTTCGAGGTCCTGACCCTCACCATAGACCTGGGCAGCCAGCCCGACCTGGAAACGATCGGCCAGAGGGCGCTTCGCGCCGGTGCCGCAAAGGCAAAGGTCGAGGACCAGCGCGGCATCTTCGTCGAGCGTTACTGCTGGCCGGCCCTGAAAGCGGGGGCGCTGTACCAGGGACAGTACCCACTCGCCACCGCCCTCGGCCGGCCCCTGATTGCCCGGCGGCTGGTGGAGTTCGCGCGATTGGAGGGGGCAACCTGGGTGGCACATGGATCCACCGGCAAGGGGAACGACCAGGTCCGGTTCGACGTGGCGGTGGCGGCGCTGGCGCCCGAGCTCCGGGTGATCGCGCCGCTCCGGGACGGGATGTCGATGACCCGAGAGCAGGAGATCGCTTACCTCGAAGAGCGTGGCATTCCCGTCCAGGTCAAGGCTGCCTCCCCCTACAGCGTTGATGCAAACCTCTGGGGCCGCTCGATCGAAGCGGGTGTGCTCGAGGACCCGGCCGCGGAGCCCCCCGAGGATGCCTTTCTCTGGACGTCAGGGTTGGACCGCGTGCCTGCACAACCTTGCTATCTCGAGATCAACTTCGAAAAGGGGGTGCCGGTGGGGCTGGGAGAGAAACGGATGAGCCCGCTCGACCTGGTCCATCACCTCAACACGGTGGGCGGCGAGTACGGTGTGGGCCGGATCGACATGGTGGAAGACCGGTTCGTGGGAATCAAGTCTCGAGAGGTCTACGAGGCGCCCGCCGCCACCATCCTTCATGTCGCTCACCGCGCCCTGGAGGAGCTGGTGCTGGAGGCCGAGGCCGCCCGCTTCAAGACCCTGGTCGCCCAGGAGTACGCCCGGCTCGTCTACCAGGGAAAGTGGTTCGCCAGCCATCGCCAGGACCTGGATGCCTACGTGGACAGCAGCCAGAGGTTCGTCACCGGGACGGTCCGCATCAAGCTCGACCGCGGAACCGCACGCGTGGCCGGTCGCTCTTCTCCCTTCTCGCTCTACCGGCCGCGGCTCGCAACCTACTCAGCCGGCGATGAGTTCGACCACCAGGCGGCCACCGGCTTCATCAAGCTGGTCGGCCTTCCCCTGAGGACCCAGGCGGTGGTCCAGGGGATCGACGGCAAATCCACCACTCCCGACTGAACTAGCCCGCCAGTCCGCGAATCGGAGCCGCCGCTAATACCCAACCGGCGATCGGCTGCAGCTCCTCAAGGCTGAGCGCCTGGTCCGGGTCGCACCAGGACTCGCGCGGGCGGGGGTGCGCCTCGATCATGAGGCCGTCCGCACCGACCGCGAGCGCCGCGCTGGCCAGTGCCGGCACCCAGGCCGCCGTGCCCGCCGCGTGGCTGGGGTCGACGATGATGGGCAGGTCCGTCAGCTCGCGCATCACCGGGACGGCGCTCAGGTCAAGCGTGTTGCGGGTGCGAGTCTCGAAGGTTCGGATGCCGCGCTCGCAGAGGATCACCTGGCGGTTGCCCGTCTGCTCGATGTAGGCGGCGGACGCCAGCCACTCGTCGTAGGTGGCGGAGAAGCCGCGCTTGAGGAGTACGGGTAGCCCGCTCTCCCCAGCCGCGACGAGCAGGCGGAAGTTCTGCATGTTGCGCGAACCCACCTGCAGGCAGTCGGCCACCTCAGCCACCAGTGGGATCTCCTCCGCTGTCAGGACCTCGGTGACGACGGGCAAGCCCGTCAGTGAGCGAGCGCGGGCGACCAGCTCCAGTCCGGCCTCGCCCATCCCCTGGAAACTCTCCGGCCGGGTCCGCGGCTTGAAGACGCATCCTCGGAGCACGTCCACCCCGAGCGCCGCCAACCGGCCCGCGGCTTCGACGTAGTCAGGCTCGACCGCGCAAGGGCCGGCGATCAGGATCGGGCGCGAACCTCCAACGGTCACGGTGCCGAGCCGCACCGTCCGGTCGGTTGTGAGCTTGGCTTCTATTGCTTGCATCGCCGGTCAACTCCTCCATGCGCGCCAGTTTTCGGTCAAGGAGGGCCGGCGTTCGGGCGGCGAGGGTGAGCGGCGCTAGCTCGACCCGTGCCGGCCCCGTGCCGGCCCGGTAAATGTGAACCAAGCGCGCCATCGCCCCATAGTGCGGGCTATCGTACGGCCCGTATGCGGGCTTGTCAACCCGTGTTCTGGAGGCCGGCTGCGATCCCGTTGATGGTACGCAGGACCGCCTCCAACCGAGGGGCGCGACCTGGGTCCCCGGGCGGAAGCTGGCGCAGCTCGCGCAGCAGGCGCACCTGCAAGTAGCTCATGGGGTCGATGTAGGGATCCCGCAGTCGCAGGCTGGCGAGCAGCTGGGGCTGCCTCTCGAGCATCGTCCGCTGCGCGGTTATCTCCAGCACAGTGGCGACCGTTCGGTGAAACTCGGCCTCGATGTTCGAGAACAGGCGGGTACGCTCCCGCTCGTTGCCGACCAGGCCGGCGTACTGGCGGGCGATTCGCATGTCGGCTTTGACCAGCACCATCTGCAGGTTGTCCACCAGCGAGCGGAAGAACGGCCAGCCGTCGTACATCTCACGCAAGGCCTGAAGACCCGCTGGCCGGCGAAGAAAATGCTCGAACGCCGAACCGACGCCGTACCAGGCCGGGAGCAGGTGCCGGTTCTGCATCCACGCGAACACCCAGGGGATGGCACGCAGGTCTTCAACCCGCAGCGTTCCCCCCCGGCTCACCGGCCGGGAGCCTGTGTTCAGCTGGGAAATCTCCTCGATGGGTGAGGCTTGCTCGAAGTAGGCCTGGAAGCCGGGGTCCTCGTAGACGAGGGCGCGGTAGCACTGCCGGCTTTCCAGGGCCATGGCGTCGAGAGCCTCCCGCCAGGCAGCTGGAGGGTCGCGCAGGACAGGCGACTCGAGTGCGTGCTCGAGGGTTGCGCCCAGTACGAGTCCTAGATTCTGTCGCGCCGTCTCGATCCGGGCGTATTTGCGATGAATCACCTCACCCTGTTCGGTGATCTTGATCCGCGGGTCTCTGGCGGTGGCCGGCTGGGCCAGGATCGCCTCGTGTGTCGGACCGCCCCCCCGACCCACCGTCCCTCCCCTCCCGTGGAAGACTCTCAGCCGCCTGCCGTGTGCAGACACCACTCGGGCCACGCCTTCGTGCGCCCGAAAAAGCGCCCACGCCGCGCACAGATACCCGACCTCCTTGCTGCTGTCGGAGTACCCGAGCATGACTTCCTGGACATCGGCTCGGGCGTCGAGCTGTCTCGCATAGACCGGGTCGTCGAGAAGGGCGTCGATCATCGCCGGCGCCTCCTCCAGGTCGCGGAGCCGCTCGAAGAGGGGCACGATGTCGACCTGGCTCCGCGGAGGATCGGAATCAAGCTGGTGCAGGCCGGCGAGCCCGCTGAGGAACAGCGCCGCCATGATGTCGTCCTGGCTCTGCGTCATGCTCACGATGAAGGTGCCGGCCGAGCCGGGCGCCTGTCGCTGGGCGCCGGCCATGGCGGCGAACGTGGTTAGCAACCGTCCGGTCTCAGGCGACCAGCGCGAGGCATCGAGCGCCACCGGCGGCGGGTTCAAGATCCCAGGGCGAAGCTGCTCCCGCCCGCCTCCGAGCCGGAGAAGCACCTCATCGGCCGCCGACCGGAGCAGGCTTCGATGCTGGCGCACATCGAGCTGGGCGCCGATGAAGCCGAAGGTCCCAACCTGGCGGCGCAGCCGCAGCAGATCCCCGTCCGCGACTGCGTGTCCCTGGTACGCACGCAGGCTCTCATCGACCAGGTCAAGGTCGGCCTCCAGCGACTGCGCCGACCGGTATCCTTCGGGTTCGCCCTCCAGGGTGGCCCCGAGCCGCCTCCAGATGAAGGAAAGCTTCCGCCGGTAGGGCTCCTCCCTGGTTCCCGGAGCCAGCGTTTCCGTGTAATCGGTGAGAGCGGCCTCGTCGGAGCGGATCGACTCCACCAGGCGTTTGCTCACCGGGGTCAGCCTCACCGACTGACTCATGTCCCGGGCCAGCGCCCGGACGCGTTCCCGGTAGAGCGTCAGCAGCGTGCGCCGCTGGAGCTGGAGGGTCTCGCCCAGCATTCCCGCGTCGGCATGCGGGTTGCCATCCTGGTCGCTGCCCACCCAGGAGCCCAACCTCAGCGCCGGCTGGGCCGGTAGTCGCACGGTGGGGTAGTGCCGGCTGAGCGCGTCAGAAAGCTCCTCGAGCACGTCCGGTATCGCCTCGAAGAAGGTCCGTTCGAGGTAGAAGACGGCATTGCGGACTTCGTCCTGGACCCGCGGCCGCACCGAGCGGACTTCGTCCGTTTGCCAGAGCACCTGCACATGGGTTGCCATCCGCTGGCGAACTCGCTCCCGGTCACGCGATTTCAATGGGGCGCGGAGCCGGGCCAGCTCCTGACCGATGCCGTCCTGGTGATCGAGAATGCTCCGGCGGACCGCCTCGGTTGGATGGGCGGTGAGCACCGGCATTATCTCCAGGCTCTCCAGGGTCGCGGCCACCTCCTCCGGCAAAACGCCCCGAGCCAGGCAGCGGGAGAGCACCGCGTCCAGCTCACCCTCTTCGCCCGACTCGCTGAGGCTTCGCGCCTGCCGCTCGAGCTCGGCGAGGTTGATCAGCTGGAAGTAGGTGGCGAAGGCGCGCACCAGGCGGGCTGCGTCACCAAGGTCGAGCCCGCCCAGCTCACTGACCAGGATGGCCTCGTCATTCGTGTCGTATCGCTGGCGGAGTGCCTTGGTACGAAGGCGGATAGCCTCCTCCAGCTCGTAGAGGCGCTGGCCCTCGTGCTCGCGAAGCGTCTCCCCCAGGAGCTGTCCGAGCAGGCGGATCTCGGCGCGGAGCCCGGCCTCGGGAAGCGTCGTCTCGGCAACCGTGACGCTCATTACGTCTCTATCGTGCGCGATACGGCGCGCACTTTGGGCCGACGGGCACGAACACCTCGATTGCGCGCGTTACGACGCGCGCTTTGTGCCGTCGCCTCGGGCCTGGGTCGGCCCTCGGCTCCGGCAGTACAATCGGTTGACTTCAGGGAGGGCGGTGGCATGTCCGATCCGAATGGCGCGTCGCCTTACAAGAGGCAGAGCAGCCGGCTGACGGAGGGCAATGACCGTGCCGGTGCGCGCGCCATGCTGCGCGCGATCGGTTTTACCCGCGACGACCTGCGCAAGCCTCTCATCGGCGTGGGCCACAGCTGGATCGAGACCATGCCCTGCAACTACAACCACCGCCGCCTGACCGAGAGGGTCAAGGCGGGCGTGCGGGCGGCGGGTGGCACGCCTATGGAGTTCAACACCATCGCCGTCTCTGACGGCGTATCGATGGGGACGGAGGGGATGAAGGCCTCCCTCGTCAGCCGCGAGGTGATCGCCGACTCGATCGAGCTGGTGGCGCGCGGCCACCTGCTCGACGGCCTGGTCCTCGTGGTCGGCTGCGACAAGACGATACCCGCCGCGGCCATGGCCCTGGCGCGACTCGACCTGCCCGGGCTCGTCCTCTACAGCGGCACCATCGGACCCGGACGACACCGGGGCCGGGACATCACGCTGCAGGACGTTTTCGAAGCGGTCGGGTCGGTCGCGGCCGGCACCATGACCGAGGACGAGCTTCGCGAGATCGAAGAGCACGCATGCCCTGGAGCGGGCGCCTGCGGTGGGCAGTTCACCGCGAACACGATGTCGACCGCCCTCGAGTTCCTCGGCATCAGCCCGGCCGGCGCCAACGACGTCCCGGCGCTTGATCCGGGAAAGGATCAGGTCGCCTACGAGGTGGGCCGGATGGCCATGCGGCTGGTCGTGGACGACGTGCGACCGCGAAGCATCATCACCCGGGCGGCACTGGAGAACGCGATTGCCTCGGTGGCGGCCACGGGTGGCTCGACCAACGGCGTGCTCCACCTGCTCGCCATCGCGTATGAGGCCGGGGTGGCGCTGAGCATCGACGATTTCGACCGGGTGGCATCGCGGACGCCGGTGGTGGCCAGCCTCAAGCCCGGCGGCGCGTTTGTCGCGCAAGATCTCCACGAGGCGGGCGGGATCGCCCTGGTCGCCCAGCGTCTGTTCGAGGGCGGGCTGATCAATGGAGACGCGAAGACCGTCACCGGGCGGACCATGGCCGAGGTGGCGCGAGCGGCCGTCGAAAAACCCGGACAGAAAGTGGTCGCCACCCTCTCGGCGCCCTTGAAGCCCACCGGCGGCCTGGCTATCCTCCGCGGCAACCTGGCGCCGGAGGGCTGCGTGGTCAAACTGGCCGGCCACGAACGTATCAGCCACCGCGGCCCGGCGCGTGTTTTCGAAAGTGAAGACGCCGCCTTCGCCGCGGTCAAGGGACGCACCATCCGCCCCAACGACGTGGTGGTCATCCGATACGAGGGTCCTGTCGGCGGGCCCGGGATGCGCGAGATGCTGGCGGTTACGGGAGCTCTGGTCGGCGAAGGCCTGGGCGACTCGGTGGCTCTGATCACGGACGGACGTTTCTCCGGCGCGACCCACGGCCTGATGGCGGGTCATATCGCTCCGGAGGCTGCCCGGGGTGGCCCCATCGCCGCGCTTGCGGACGGCGACGTGGTCGTATTCGACGTTGCCGGACGGCAGCTCAACGTCGAGCTCACCGACGCCCAGATCGCCACCCGTCTGAAATCCTGGAGGCCGCCGGCGCCGCGCTACCCGGGCGGGGCCTTTGCCAAGTACGCCGCACTGGTCTCATCCGCCAGCGAGGGCGCGGTCACCCGGCCGCAAGCCTGACGCAATAGAGGCGTTGGTCAGCCGGCGCCGCTTCGGGCGGCGAAGGTGCCCTCATGCTCGCTCTCGATGCGGGCAACGTCCGCCTTCGGAGCCAC